>JACRFC010000213.1 GCA_016234355.1 Ignavibacteriales bacterium | reverse complement strand
TACATACGAAGCTATGAAAAAAAATTATAACGGTTACTCGCCGTCATCCGGTATCAAACAAGCCACAGATGCAATTGCTTTAGATGCAGAGAGGAAAGGAATTAAAAATGTTCAGGATATTTTTGTTACAACCGGCGCAAGCGAAGCAATTGATATTTGTCTGACTGCTTTGGTGAATAACGGCGAAAATGTTTTAACTCCTACTCCGGGCTATCCTCTCTACACTGCAATCCAAAGTAAACTGCAGACTATGGAAAATCCTTATTACTTAAATGAGAGTAACGGATGGCAGCCGGATATTGTGGATATAAAAAGTAAAATCAATTCCAAGACACGGGCAATAATCTTAATCAATCCTAATAATCCAACCGGATCAAACAACTCTCCGGAAACATTGAAACAAATTATTGAACTGGCTGTCGAGCATAATCTTGTAATCTTTGCCGATGAGATTTACGATAAACTTTTGATGGATGGAAAGAAACATACTTCAATTGCTTCGTTGAATTCCGAAGTGCCGATGATAACATTCGGCGGACTTTCGAAAAATTATATGGTGCCGGGATTTAGAATCGGCTGGGGAATTGCAAGCGGAAATAAAAATGTTTTGAAAGATTATATCGAAGCAATAAATAAAATTTTACGCGCACGCTTGTGTGCAAATCATCCGGCTCAATATGGAATTGCACCGTCGTTGTTAGGAGATCAGTCTCATCTTGATGTTGCTATTAAAAAATTAACTAACCGCAGAAACATAACGGTAGAAGCAATGAATTCAATTCCCGGAATTTCTTGCGTTGCACCTGAAGGCGCATTTTATGCTTTCCCGAGAATAGAAAATATTTCTAATGATAATCATTGGACTTCAGAACTAATAAAAGAAACGGGAGTTGTAGTTGTTCCCGGAAGCGGATTTGGACAGGTACCGGGAACAAATCATTTTAGAATTGTTTTTCTTCCGCCGGAAAATATTTTGGAGAAAGCTTACAAAGCGATTACTCAGTTCCATGTTAAATATGTTGAGAAGTTTGCCTTAAAAGTGTAGAACGAAGAACGTAGAGTGAAGAATGTAAACAAAGTTATTCACACGCCCGGCTTAACTCTGAAATTAATTTTAATGTAGTATCATAATTATCATTGTTAAGCAAAGATTTTATAACTGCGCTGCCTGCAATTACACCATCGCAATAAGGAGAAAATGTTTTTACATCTTCCGGTTTAGAAACACCAAAGCCGATCATCATTTTATTTTTTTTGATCAGCGATCTTGTACGGCTGATATTATTTATCACCTCATCAGAAAAATTTTCTTTTACTCCTGTTGTTCCGGTTATGCTAACGCAATAAACAAATCCGCTGCTTTTTTCATCAATGGCTTTTATCCTCTCTTCAGAAGAAGTAGGAGTTGTAAGTAAAATTACATCAATCTTATGAACACCGCTCTCAAAGAAAGAATCGTATTCTTCAAGCGGTACATCGGGAACGATTAATCCTTTTACTCCGGAATTATTTGCATCTCGAAGAAAATTTTCTACTCCATATTTTCTGATTGGGTTAGCGTAGCCCATTAATATCACTGGCTTAATTGTTCCGCCAGTGATTGCCTCTGAAAAGCTGAAGACATCTTTTAGTTTTATTCCATTATCCAAAGCAATTTTTGAAGATGCTTGAATTATCGGTCCATCTGCAAGAGGATCGCTGAAAGGAATTCCAAGTTCGAGCATATCCGCACCGGAATTCAAAACTTGTTTTGCTAAATCAATAAAACTATTTTTGTCTGGAAATCCGGAAGTAAGAAAAATTGATAATGCTTTACGATTTCTTCCATTTAACTTTTCGATATAATCTTTAATATAACTCACGATTCAAATCCAATTTAATTTTTTAGAATAATTATTTACTAAGATTATCAATTATTATTGCCAAATCTTTATCGCCTCTTCCGCTTACATTTACAATCACAATTTCATCTTTGGATTTCTGAGGCATTAACTTTTCCAAATATGCAATTGCGTGTGCAGATTCGAGCGCCGGAAGAATTCCTTCTAATTTTGTTAATAGGTCAACACCTTTCAATGCATCATCATCTTTTACAGAAAAATATTTTACTCTTTCAATATCTTTAAGAAGCGAGTGTTCGGGACCAACCCCGGGATAATCCAATCCGGCAGAAATAGAATGAACTTCTTCAACTTGCCCTTCACTGTTTTGCAAAAGATAAGATTTCATTCCATGAAAAATTCCCGGCTCACCAACACTTAATGTAGCGCAATGTTTTCCTGTTTCAATTCCCAAACCTTCCGCTTCAATACCAATTAAATTTACTTCTTCATTATTGATGAACGGATAAAAAATTCCAATAGCGTTCGAACCGCCGCCGACACATGCAACAATATCATCCGGCAATTTTCCTTCCGCTTTCATTATTTGTTCTTTCGTTTCTATACCGATGATTGATTGGAAATCGCGGACGATCATTGGATAAGGATGGGGACCGACAACAGAACCGATGATGTAGTGAGTGTCTTTAACATTTGTAACCCAGTCGCGGATCGCTTCGTTGGTTGCGTCTTTCAAAGTTTTACTTCCTGAGTTTACCGGGCGAACTTCGGCGCCGAGAAGTTTCATTCTAAACACATTTGGTTTTTGCCGCTCGATATCGGTCTCACCCATGTAAACAACGCATTGCAAACCAAACTTTGCGCAAACTGTTGCAACAGCAACACCATGCTGTCCCGCTCCGGTTTCAGCAATAATTCTTTTTTTACCGAGCCGTTTTGCAATTAATATTTGTCCAATTGCATTATTTAATTTATGAGCGCCGGTATGGCATAGGTCTTCCCGCTTTAAATAAATTTTTGCAGTTCCAAAATGTTCTGTCAAGCGATCCGCAAAAGTTAACGGAGTTGGTCTTCCGTTATATTCTTTTTGAAGTTTCTCATATTCAGATGTGAACGAAGAATCGTTTTTTATTTCTTGATAGCACTGATCAAGTTCATACAAAGCGGGGAGAAGAGTTTCCGGAACGAATCTTCCGCCGTACTGCCCAAACTTTCCGTTCTTGTCGGGATAATTATAATTTGTTTTCATGTTCTCTCAATTCAAAGTTAATTTTTTATTTACAACCGGAGCTAATTCTTGAAGCTTTGCAATCAGTGATTTAAAAGTTGAAGGATTAAGAGATTGAAATCCATCTGAAAAAGCTTTTTCCGGATTAGGATGAACCTCCACAATCAATCCATCTGCACCGGAAGCAATTGATGCCATAGCCATCGCGGGAATTTTATCCCATATACCAACTCCGTGAGATGGATCTACAATGATTGGTAAGTGAGAATTTTTTTTGATTACCGGGATTGCATTTAAGTCGAGTGTATTTCTTGTTGCGGTTTCAAATGTTCTGATCCCGCGTTCGCATAAAATTACATTGTAATTATTTTGGGAAACAATATATTCGGCACTAAGAAGAAGTTCTTCAACAGTTGCAGACATGCCGCGTTTAAGCAAAATTGGTTTTTGAGTTTTTCCGATCTCTTCAATTAGCGTAAAGTTTTGCATGTTGCGCGCACCTAATTGAATTACATCTGCAACATTGCAAACTGCTTCAATCGTGTTTTGATTTAACGCTTCTGTTACTATGTTCATTCCCAATTCTTTTTTTACATCGGCAAGATACTCAAGACCTTTTTCTTTCAATCCTTGAAATGCATACGGGCTTGATCGCGGTTTGTAAGCACCGGCGCGTAAAAATTTTATTCCCATTTCTTTCAACTGTCCGGCAATATCAAAAATTTGATCCCGGCTCTCAACCGAACAAGGTCCGGCTATAATCAACAATTCTTCTCCGCCGATAATATTTCCGTTTACATTAATTAGTGTATCTTCACTTTTCATTTCGCGGCTAACGAGTTTATATTTTTTTGAAACCCGTACAACCTCTTCCACCGAAGGCATAAGCAGAAAATCTTCTTTCACTACTTTATCCGATGGTCCTGTAATTCCAATTGCAAGTTTGGAGTCGCCCGGAATTTCGTGCGGAGTGCATCCTAAAGAAATTATTTTTTCCTTTACTTGATTAATATGTTCGCGTGGTGAATTTAAACCCATCAGAATCAGCATTTATTCCTCAACTTATTTACGATGTTAAAAAATTCTTTTAGTTTTTCTTCATCCTTCTTGCCTGGAAATTTTTCAACGGAAGAGACAAGATCAACTGCTTGCGGCTTGATGTGTGTGAAAATCTCTTCGATATTTTTTGACGAAACTCCTCCGGCAAGAATGATTCTATCTTTTAGTTTTTCCGGTATTAAAGTCCAATCAAAAGATTTTCCGGTGCCGCCATATTCTTTCTCGGAAAAATTATCGAGCAATAAAGAACAGTTTTCATATTCATCAAGAAGTGCAAAATCAAATTTGTTATCAACTCTAAAACTTTTTATAACCGGCATCTCAATTTGCTTTGTGTAGAAAGGACTTTCCTTGCCATGAAGCTGAACTGCGGATAAACCAATTTTATCTGCAGCAGAATTTACTTCTTCTATTGTGCTGTTCACAAAAACTCCGACTTTCAAAACAGAGTTTGGCAATTGTTTGATTATAGCTTCGGCTGCACTGTACTGAACAAAGCGTTTACTCTTTTCATAAAAAATAAATCCAAGCGCGTCTGCTCCAAGTTCAACACTTAGTAAAGCGTCTTCAAGATTAGTTGTTCCGCAAATTTTTACTTGCATAATTTTGTTGCCGTTTCTATTTGTATTGATTTGAAAATTAAGACCAGCGTAAAAATTCATTCACACTTTCTTCTATATTTTTTGACAACATAAAATGTTCGCCGACTAAAACGGCTTTTACGTTCGCTTCCAATATTTTTTTAATTTCAGATTCCGAGGACAATCCGCTTTCTGATGTAACTATTACTTCATGCGGAATTTTTTTTGAAAGTTCTAAGGTTGCGTTAAGGTTCACTTCAAATGTTTCAAGATCACGGTTGTTAATACCAATAAGATTATTTGTTTTGAAATCAATTTTGGACAATTGAGAAGCCGAATGAAATTCAAGCAAAACTTCCAAATTGCATTCCGCTGCCGCATACGATAATTCTTTTATTTGCATTGCCGATAAAGCTTCGGCAATTAATAAAACGGCATCGGAGCCAAATGCTTTTGCTTCGAAAATCTGATACTCATCAATAATAAAATCTTTGCGGAGAAGAGGAACATTTTTTATTTCAGCTATGTCGCTAATGTAGCGGATATCACCCTGGAAAAAATTCTTATCGGTAAGTATTGAGATCGCATCTGTTCCGCATTTCAAATATACCTCTGCAATTTTCATATGATCAAAATCCGGTTTGATTACACCTTTTGACGGACTTGCTTTTTTAATTTCTGCAATCAAACCGAGCCGGTCTTTTCTGTTGAGAGAGTTTCTCAAACTTTTTGTTGGTGCCGAGAAAAATTTTTCATCGCCGAAAGAATTTAGAGTACGTTCCGCTTTCAGTTTTTTTATTTCTTCTTTTTTCACTTCAAGTATTTTGTTCAAAAAACTCATTGGAATTTTTCTCCGAATTTTTTTAATGCATTTAACTTTTCAAAAGCTTTTCCGGAAAGGATTGATTCTTCAGCAGCATCCCTGCATGCAATCAAGTCATCAGAATTTCCGGCAATATGAAGAGCCAGCGCAGCGTTTGCAGCTACAACATAATAAGCTTCATTCTTTATTTTATCTTTCAAAACCGAAAGCATGATTTTTGAATTATTGAGTATGGAATCACTTTGAATTTTTTCAATATCAATTTTTGTATATCCGAAAGAATCTTGATTTACTCTAAAATTTTTAATCCCGTAATCTGAAGAATATTCAATCACATCAGTTTCACCGGTCAAAGAAATTTCATCGAAGCTGTTTAATGTATTAACGAAGTAAACTTTTTCCATATCAAGATGTTTCGCAGCTTCTGCCATTAATTGCGCTGTTCTTAAGTTGTAAACTCCTATTAATTGTTTTTTTGTACCGGCTGGATTTGTCAGCGGACCGAGTATGTTAAAGATTGTTTTTATGCCAAGCGCTTTTCTAACGGGTGCTGCATATTTCATTGCAGGATGAAAATTCGGCGCAAATAAAAATGCTATTCCGATTTCAGTTAACGCTTGTTCTGATTGAGAAGGGGAAAGATTAATATTTATTCCGAGCTCGGTTAAAACATCTGCGCTTCCGCTTTTACTGGAAATTGATCTGTTGCCGTGTTTAGCCACTTTTATTCCGGCACCCGCAACAACAAAAGAAACAGCAGTCGAAATATTAAATGTATTAGATCCGTCTCCGCCGGTTCCGCAAACATCAATCATATTTTTGTCTTCGTGACAGATCTTCACGCAGAAATTGCGCATAGCTAAAGCAAAGCCTGCAACTTCTTCCGGAGTTTCTCCTTTCGTTTTTAATGCAATTAGTAAAGCGGCAATTTGTGCTTCGTTTACTTCTCCGCTCATAATTTTATGCATTACATTATATGCGTCTTGCAAAGTTAAGTTTTTCCGCTCTGCAATTTTTTCGATATAATTTTTTATCATAGTGTCAACCAGTTTTCTATTAATTGATGACCGACATTTGTTAAAATTGACTCCGGATGAAATTGTATTCCTTCAATCGGATAATTTTTATGACGGACTCCCATAATAATTTTATCTTCTGTCTGTGATGTTATCTCTAAAACTTCCGGAAGGGTTTCTCTATCAATAATCAAAGAATGATAACGACCGGCATCAAAATATTGCGGAATGTTCGAATAAATTTTTTTCCCGTCGTGTAATATCTTTGAAGTTTTTCCGTGCATAAGAACAGGGGCGCGGACAATTTTTCCGCCGAAAACATAACCAATTCCTTGATGACCGAGACAGACTCCAAGCAGCGGTATTTTTTGCCCAAACTGTTTTATTACTTCAAGTGATAAGCCGGATTCTTTTGGAGTGCCGGGACCCGGTGAAATAATAATTTTATCCGGATGCAAATCATTTATTTCATCGAGTGAAGTTTTGTCATTCCGCTTCACAATTATTTCTTTTGTGAAGTGCCCGACCAACTGCACGAGATTGAAAGTGAAGGAATCGTAATTATCAATTACCAAGATTTTCATCTATTACCTCTGCGCATTTCAAAGCGCTTGATAAAACAGCAGATTTATTTTTTATTTCTTTTAGCTCCAATTCCGGTTTGCTGTCTGCAACAATTCCGGCACCGGCTTGCCAGTAAATTTTATTTTCTTTTGCAAACAATGTACGGATTGCAATGCACATATCGAGGTTGCCGCTGAAGTCAATGTAGCCGACAGCACCCGCATAAATTCCTCTCCGTAAATTTTCATATTCATTGATGAGCTGAATAGCGCGGATCTTCGGAGCGCCGGTAACCGTGCCCGCCGGAAAAGATGCCTTGAGCGCATCAATACAATCTTTATCAACGCGGAGAATTCCTTCAACTCTTGAGACGATATGCATAACATGTGAAAATTTATTTATTCTCATTTTTTCCGAAAGATGAATCGAATCAAACTCGCAAACTCTTCCCAGATCGTTTCGTGCAAGGTCAACAAGCATAACATGCTCTGCAATTTCTTTCGGATCGTTCATCAAATCTTTTTCTAATAAGGAATCTTCATCTTCGTTTTTACCGCGACGTCTTGTTCCCGCAATTGGTAAGATTTCAGCTTTTCTATTTTTAACTTTTAACAAATCTTCCGGCGAAGTTCCGATTATTTTTAAATCGTTTTCGAATTCCATGAAGTACATATACGGCGAAGGATTTATCATGCGCAGTGCGCGGTAAACATTGAATGGATCGCCTTCGTAGCCGGCTTGAAATCTTTTTGAGAGAACAATTTGAAATACATCTCCTTGTAAAATGTTCTGTTTGCTTTTTTCCACGAGTTCACAAAAATCCTTTTCTTCTTTTTCGGAGATTGTGTTTGAGAACGATTTAAAATCGGATTTGTAAGAAATTGTTTTAGAAAGTTTTACCCGTAATTGATCAAGCTGCTCAACTGCGGAATCATATTTCATCTGAAGATTGTTCTTGTCCTTTGTATCAATGTTGGTAATTAAAATAATTTGGTGTTTGAAATGATCGAATACAATGATGGTTTTGTACAAACCAAGTATGGAATCGGGAACGTCAAGTTTATCTTCGCCGGAGAATTCAATAGAATCTTCGATAAGCGAAATATTTTCGAACCCGATGTATCCAACAATTCCGCCGGTGAAATAGGGAAGCTGTTCTATAGCCGGGTGACTGAAATTATTTATCTGTTCTTTTAAATAATCGAATAGATTACGGCTGCTTTTTTCCGTACCGTTTTTTGATTTCAGTATAAGTTCATTCCCATAATTGGAAATGATCCCGGAAGGATTCATTCCGATAAAAGAGTAGCGGGCTAATCTTCCGATTCCTTCAACAGATTCAAGAAGAAAGGAAGTAGTATTATCTTCGCGAATTTTTAAGTAAGCTGCAACCGGTGTTAGTAAATCCGCCGAAATGATTTTATAAACCGGGACGATGTTGTAACCTGCTGCGAACTTTGTAAATAAATTGTAGTTCATAAATTATCCTATAAAACAAAAAACCCTTCTCAGTGTTTACTAAGAAGGGTTTCGAGAGTTCAAATTAAAATTGGTTTAGTTACACTGAGTCTGCTATTGTAGAATTATGCCACCACCAGAACCAATTTCTGCTGACGAGTGTGTTATATGTGCTGTTCAGTGTTTTCATCTTGTGACAAAGATAAAAATAAAATATGCATAGTGTCAACAACTTGTTCAAAAAAAAGAAAATATTTTGGAGAAAGCTTACAAAGCAATTGCACAGTTTCATGAAAAGTATGTAGAGAAATTTGCAGTAAAAGTGTAGAGCGAAGAACGTATAGTGTAGAATGGAAAAAAGTTCTTCGCTCTACGTTCTGCACTCTGCACTCATTTGATAGACAATTGCTACTTCTCTATATTTGTCCCACATTTTTTCTTAACTATAATAGAAATCCCTAATTGAAAAATATAAATTCAACCGAACTGCCAAACGGAATAAAAATCATTTCAGAAAAAATAAATTACGTTAAATCATTTTCACTCGGATTTTGGTTTAATGTAGGTTCGCGGGATGAAACAGAAGAGAACAGCGGCATAAGTCATTTTCTTGAACACATGTTCTTCAAAGGAACGAAAAAACGATCTGCAAAGAAAATTGCTGAAGATATTGAATCGCTCGGCGGTTATTTAAATGCGTTCACATCAAAAGAACATACATGTTTTTATGGAAGAGGATTAAGCGATCACGTAGAAAAAACTTTTGAAGTTCTTGCCGACATGGTTCAAAATTCTGTTTTCGATCCGAAAGAAATTGAAAAAGAATCTGCGGTAGTTATTGATGAATTATATGATATAGAAGATTCTCCCGATGAATTGATCTTCGATAAATTTGAAAGCAATATTTTTCATGGCAATTCTTTGGGTATGCCAATAATTGGAACAGAAAAAAATCTGCGCAGCTTCAAACAAAAAGATTTATTTAAATATGTAAATGAAAATTATACCCGTGATCATTTCTACATTGTAGCTTCGGGAAATATTGAGCATAAAGATCTGATCAAATTTGCAAAGAAATACATTTCTAAAAATCTCAAAGCAACAAATGATAATAAACGAGAACTGATTGTTAATCCAACCAGCGATCTACATGTTTCAAAAGTGACTCAACAAGTTCATTATATTTTAGGAAGATCAACTTACGGTCACAAAGAAAAAAGCCGGGTTAAAGTAAGTGTGCTTTCACATATTTTAGGCGAGGGAAGCAGCTCACGTCTCTTTCAAAAGGTTAGAGAAGAGAACGGAATTGCTTATCAAATAAATTCATTCCTTAATTCTTTTTTCGATATTTCAACATTCGGCATTTATCTTTCAACTAATGATAAATCGGTTAATAAAGCTCAAGATTTAATCTATGAAGAAATTGAAAAGATTAAAAAGAAAAAAGTTGGTCTTATAGAATTAGATAGAGCGAAAGAATATTTAATTGGTAATATGCTGATGAGTTTGGAAAGTACTACTAATAGAATGTTAAGAATCGCCCAATCAATGATTTACTTTAATAAAATTAAATCAGTTGAAGAAACAGTTAAACATATCAAAACTGTAACGTCGAAAGATATTCGAGATTTATCCAACGAAATATTTGAAAATGGTACCCTAACAAGAGTAATTTTGTCTTCGAAAAACCCATTGCTTCATAAAGTTGCATGAGGAAAGTGATATGCCGACATTTACTGTTGACGGAAAACAGATAGAATTTAAACAAGGACAAACAATAATTGAAGCATCTCGTTTTGCCGGAATTGAAATTCCCCATTTTTGCTGGCATCCGAGTTTATCAATTTCCGGTAATTGCCGAATTTGTTTAGTGGAAATTGAAAAGATGCCTAAGCTTGCAATTTCGTGTTCAACTTATGCTGCTGAAGGAATGGTAGTTCATACACAATCGCAAAAAACTGTAGAGGCACGAAACGCCGTGATGGAATTCATTCTCATCAATCATCCGCTCGATTGCCCAATCTGCGATGAAGCAGGCGAATGTAAACTTCAAGATTATGCTTATCAACACAGCCGTGGTGAAAGCCGGTTCGAAGAAATTAAAGTTAGAAAAGAAAAACGCGTTCAATTAGGTCCTCATATTAAGTTTGATGGTGATAGATGTATTATGTGTTCCCGTTGTATCCGATTCTCAGATGAAATTGCAAAGAAGAATCAACTTACATTTGTGCAGCGCGGAGATAAAGTAACGATTACCACTTTTCCCGGTGAGTCGTTTGATAATCCTTACACACTTAATACAACTGATATTTGTCCTGTCGGCGCACTTACTAATCAAGATTTTAGATTTAAATCGCGCGTATGGGAAATGTCTAAGACAGATTCTGTTTGTATCGGATGTTCACGCGGATGCAATACGGAAGTTTGGGTCCGAAACAATGAGATATTAAGATTAACACCAAGACATAACGAAGATGTTAACAGCTACTGGATGTGCGATAAAGGAAGACTTGAAACATTTAAGAATGTAAACGCCGGAAATCGTATTGACGGAACTTACATTCGTAGTGAAGGACAACTTCAAAAAGTTTCCTGGAATGAAGCATTACATGTTGCTGCAAAAAGTTTGAAAGATTATAAAAGCGGAGAGATCGCATTCATAGGTTCAGCTTATTCAACTTGTGAAGACAATTATGCGTTTGTAAAATTTGCGAAGTCACTTGGTGTTGCAAATATTGATTATGCTGATCATATTATTTCAGGTGATCAAGATGATATACTTATACGCGAAGACAAAACTCCAAATTCACTTGGTGCAGAATTAGTCGGAGTTCAGCCCGGTTCAAGCGGAATGAATATCTTAGCAATTTTAAAAGCAATTAAAGAAAGAAAAATAAAAGCGCTGTATGTAATGGAAGAAGATGTTATTTCGTTTGATGGAGAATGGGAATCAACAATTGGAAATCTTGATCTCTTAATTGTGCATGCCTCAAATGAAAATAGAACGACAGCATTAGCAGATATAGTTTTTCCGGCATCAACATTTGCAGAAAAGAACGGCACATTCGTAAACTTTCAAGGAAGAGTTCAGAGAATTTATCCTGCAGTTGCAACTGAAGAAATGGATCGTGCATTAGACGGAATGGAAATGAGTCGCTGGGATAAATTTGGGACTGAGTTCGACCGTTGGATGCAAGGACATAAATATGATTCTAAACCAAGCTGGAAAATTTTTGTAGCTCTTTCTCAACTGCTTGGTCTTAAAATGAAATACAATTTGTCTGAAGAAGTATTTGCGGATATAGCAAATACAATTTCTGCTTTCAAAGGTTTGGATTACGATGAAGTTGGAAAACACGGTACACAATTAAAAATCAAACAAACAGCAAATGCATAAACGGAGTTTGGTTTAATGAACATTTGGGAAATAATAATTATTTCGCTGATCAAGATTTTGATCATTGTAGTTCTATTGTTGTTATCAGTTGCATACATGGTTTATTTTGAAAGAAAGATTAGTGCATGGGTTCAAAATAGAGTTGGACCAAATAGAGTTGGCTGGTTAGGATTGCTTCAACCTTTTGCAGATGTCTTCAAACTTCTTCTTAAAGAAGATATTGTTCCAGATGCTGCCAACAAACAGTTGCACACGCTCGCGCCATTCATTGCGCTATTTGTTTCGTTTACTACTTATGCTGTTATCCCGATTGGTCCGCCAATAGAAATTTTTGGTTATAAAATTAATCTGGTTGTTGCTGATGTAAATATCGGTGTGCTTTATGTTTTTGCATTAACGTCACTTGGTGTTTATGGAATTACATTTGCCGGCTGGTCATCCGGGAGTAAATATTCTTTGCTTGGCGGAATTCGTTCTTCGGCTCAAATGATCTCTTATGAAGTATCGATGGGATTTTCGATTGCCGGCGTTTTATTAATGTCGCAGTCATTAAGTCCGATGAAAATTGTTGCATCACAATACGGCTGGATGTGGAATGCAATTATTCAACCAATAGGATTTATAACATTTGTAGTATCAGCATTTGCAGAAACAAATAGGCTGCCGTTCGATCTGCCTGAAGCCGAACCTGAACTCGTTGGAGGCTATCATACTGAATACAGCTCATTTAAATTTGCCGGATTTTTTCTTGCAGAATATGCAAATATGATAATTGCCTGCGGAATGATTGTTACTTTATATCTTGGCGGTTGGCAGGTTCCATATATTGATAAACTTGGTTTGAGTACAACAATAATAATTATTATTCAAGTAGCTGCATTTTTATTTAAAATGGGAGTGTTATTGTTTTTCTTTATTTGGGTAAGGTGGTCAATACCACGGTTTAGATATGATCAGTTAATGAGTCTTGGTTGGAAGGTTATGTTTCCGTTAGCGCTTGCAAATTTAATTTGGGTTGCGGTTTTGATAATGATATTTAGCTTTTAAAAAAGTTTTAAAGGAATAAGATGGCTGGGCAAAAAAGAGAAAAAGATTTGAACATTTTTGAGAAGTTATACATTCCTGAAATTGCAAAAGGAATGGCATTAACTCTTAAAAATATGTTTCGACCAAATGTTACTTTACAATATCCCGAAGTTAAATTTGAGCCACCTGCGTCATACAGAGGCCGTCCGGTTCTCGTTCAAGAAAATAATGGAGTTGAACGTTGTGTAGCATGCGGATTATGTTCACGTGTCTGTCCGGCTCTTGCAATTGAAGTTCAAGCTTCTGAAACTGATTTGGAAAAAGAAAGATATCCCGTAAAATTTGAAATTAATATGCTGCGCTGCATCTTCTGCGGTTTCTGCGAAGAAGTTTGTCCTGAAGAGGCAATTGTAATGAGTAAAGATTATGAACTGGTGTTCAAAAACAGAAATGATGCAATTTTTGGGAAAGAAAAACTTTTAGTTCCTGTCGAGAATTTGAAAGATAGGTTGGAATTTTTAAGAAAGTTCAAATAAAATTTTTTAGTTCTAAGTCACATATTTTTGTTAGATGAATTTTTTGTAGATTGAAATCATAAAACTGGGGCAGTTAATGTTTTCAAAAATTTTATCCGGGGCAACATTTGGTATTGATGCTTTCTTAGTGGAAGTTGAAACTCATTCGGATAAACAACTTCCCTCAATAACAATCGTAGGTTTACCTGATAACGCAGTTAAAGAAAGCCGCGAGCGGGTTACAGCTGCAATAAAAAATTCAGGAATAGAATTACCTCACAGAAAACATACTATTAATCTTGCCCCGGCAGATATCAAGAAAGAAGGAAGTGCATTTGATCTTGCAATTGCTATCGGACTTCTTTCTTCAAATGAAATTGTTAAACAAGATTTTTTAAATGAAACAATTTTATTAGGGGAACTTTCTCTAGATGGTTCTCTACGAAAAATAAAAGGTGCGCTTCCAATAACAGTTGAAGCAAGAAGAAAAGGAATTAAAAAAATAATTTTACCGATTGATTCAGTAAAAGAAGCTTCTATTGTTAATGACATTGAAGTCTTTGGACTTCATAATCTTATGGAAGTAATTCAATTTTTAAATGAAGAAGAAAAATTTAATCCGGTTTATACAAACAAAGATGATGTGTTTGCACAAGTCAATACTTACGTTCTCGATTTTTCGGATGTGAAAGGACAAGAGAATGTTAAACGCGCTTTAGAGATTGCTGCCGCCGGAGGTCATAACATATTGATGATAGGACCACCTGGTTCTGGCAAAACAATGTTAGCTAAAAGATTTCCTTCAATACTTCCACCGCTTACTTTTGAAGAAGCTCTTGAGACGACAAAGATTCATTCTGTAGCTGGAATATTAACTAAGGATAAGGCACTGATAACAGAACGGCCATTTAGAAGTCCACATCATACTATCTCCGATGCAGCACTTATTGGCGGCGGAACAATTCCGCGTCCTGGTGAAGTCTCGTACGCACATCATGGAGTTTTATTTTTAGATGAACTTCCTGAATTCAAAAAAAATGTTCTAGAAGTTTTACGGCAACCATTAGAAGATTATAAAGTAACAGTCAGTCGGTCCAAAATGTCATTAGAATTTCCCGCAAATTTTATGCTTGCTGCAGCAATGAATCCGTGCCCGTGTGGTTTCTTCACCGATCCGTCAAAAGAATGTACATGTAATACAATGCAGATTCAAAAATATATGGCAAAGATTTCAGGTCCGCTATTAGATCGTATTGATATTCACATTGAAGTACCGGCAGTAAAGTTCAAAGATCTTTCCTCAAGTGCTGTTGGTGAAAAATCAACGGATATTAGAAAAAGAGTAATAAAAGCAAGAGCAACTCAGCAGGAAAGATTTACTGGATTGAAAAACATTTTTAAGAATGCAGATATGTCATCAAAAGAATTACGTAAATTCTGCAAACTAGATTCTAATAGTGAAGATCTTTTAAAAATGGCAATGACACGACTTGGTTTATCAGCGCGTGCTTATGATAGAATTATAAAAGTTAGTCGTACTATAGCAGATCTTGAAAAATCCAGAGATATCCTACCTCAATATATTTCCGAAGCAATACAGTACAGAAGCTTAGACCGTGAGCTTTGGGGTCATTAATACCACACTTTGGAAGAATTATTATTAACATTTATTGCTTTTTTAACCAAGTCATTCTATATTTGAAGCTCGGTTTTTACAAAAACGGGTGAAATACGTCTGGGCGGACGCCGGAGTTGGAGAGCCGGGGCGGACTGTAAATCCGTTGGCATACGCCTTTGGGGGTTCGAATCCCTCGCCGCCCACGAGTTCTTTACGTAGTGATTTATTGCGGGAGTAACTCAGTTGGCTAGAGTCACAGCCTTCCAAGCTGTTGGTCGCGGGTTCGAGTCCCGTCTCCCGCTCTAACTGCTGATGTAGCTCAGCTTGCCTACCGGCAGGCAGGTTGGTAGAGCATCCCGCTTTTCGGGAGAAGAGGTGAAAAGGAAGTCAAGCTTTTTCAAATGCTGATGTAGCTCAGTTGGTAGAGCACTTCCTTGGTAAGGAAGAGGTCACCGGTTCAATCCCGGTCATCAGCTCAATACCGAATAATAATTCGGGAAATAGTTTTTATAAGGAAAGGTGAAATGGCAAAATCAAAAAACATTAGACAAATAATTGTATTAGAAAGCACCGCTAATACAGGATTTCGTTACTCAACTAAAAAAAATAAAAGAGAACATCCGAATCGAGTTGAGTTTAAGAAATATGATCCTGTAGTTCGTAAACATGTAGTTTTTAAGGAAACTAAATAATACGTCAGTGGCTCAATTGGTAGAGCGGCGGTCTCCAAAACCGCAGGTTGGGGGTTCGAGTCCCTCCTGACGTGCAACCAAAAAAAGAAAAATTTTATGAAAGAAAAAATAGTCAACTTTGTTAATGATGTTGTAAAAGAAATGAAAAAAGTAACTTGGCCGACTCGTGAAGAATTGAAGGAATCAACTTCAGTTGTGATCATAGTTTGTTTAGTGCTTGCAGCTTTTACTTATATAGTTGATATGGCTGTAAATAAAATATTACAAGGAATTTTTTAATCTTGGAAAACGAAAAAGCTAGATGGTATGTTATCAGAACCTTTTCTGGTCATGAGAATAAAGTTAAGACATTGATAGATGCTGAATTAAAAGAGAATGAAGAACTTCGTTCAAGAATTTTTGATGTACTTGTTCCAACCGAGAAAGTTTTTGAAGTAAAAGACGGCAAGAAAAAAACTAAAAAGAAAAATTTTTTCCCCGGTTATATATTGGTTTGTGTTGATCTAGATATTAAAGCAAAAGATTTTATTATCAACACACCATCTGTTATGGGCTTTCTCGGATCGGTAAATCATCCTGTACCACTTCAACCCGAAGAAGTAAAAAGAATCGTTGGTAGGTTATCTCAGGATAATGAAACAGAAAGAACTGAAACTATTTTTAGGACAGGCGATTTTGTAAAAATTATTGACGGTCCTTTTAATAATTTTTCTGGCTTTATACAAGAAGTGAATGAAGAAAAATTAAAAATCAAAGTCATGGTTTCGATCTTTGGTAGAAAAACTCCAGTCGAAATTGATTTTGCTCAAGCTGAATTTGAAAAATAAGTTAATATAGGTTAAACGATGGCAAAAAAAATTGATAGTTATATTAAATTGCAAATACCTGCTGGTGCAGCTAATCCTTCACCACCAGTTGGTCCTGCTTTAGGTCAGAAAGGTGTTAATATTATGGAGTTTTGCAAGCAGTTCAATGCAAGAACTTCTGATAAACAAGGGTTAATTATTCCTGTTGTGATAACTGTTTTTTCCGACAAGTCCTTTACGTTTATTACAAAAACACCTCCGGCTGCAATCTTATTAAAGAAAGCTGCAAAAGTTGAGAAAGGTTCTGCTGAACCAAACAAAACAAAAGTTGCTAAAGTAACAAAAGCTCAAGTTCGTGAAATTGCACAGATAAAAATGCCGGATCTTAATGCTCATGATGTTGATCATGCAATGAGTATGGTCTCTGGTACTGCACGAAGTATGGGTTTTACTGTAGAAGACTAATTTTACAATAATTTTTTTATTGGAATCGAAATGAAAGTTACCAAAAGGATAAAAGCCGTCAATAAAAATATTGATAGAACAAAAGAATATTCAGTTGAAGAAGCAATCAAACTTTTAAAAGATAATGCGAAAATTAAATTTACCGAATCACTCGATTGTGCAATTAGACTTGGTGTTGATCCCCGCCATGCAGACCAAATGGTAAGAGGAACAGTTTCACTACCGCATGGTACCGGGAAAAAAGTTACCGTTCTTGTAATTGCAAAAGGTGCTCAAGCAGAAGAAGCTTTAAAAGCTGGTGCTGAATATGCCGGGTTTGAAGAATATCTTGAGAAAATTAAAAGCGGCTGGGCTGAAGTTGATGTTATTGTAGCTACACCGGATTCGATGGGCGAGCTTGGTAAACTTGGCCGTGTGTTAGGTCCAAAAGGTTTAATGCCTAATCCCAAAAGCGGAACAGTTACTAATGATGTAGCAAAAGCTGTTAAGGAAGTTAAAGCAGGCAAGATCGAATTCAGAGTTGAGAAAGCCGGAATAATTCATACATCGCTCGGCAAAATGAATTTTAACGTTGAACAACTCGCAGAAAATACCAGAGCTTTTCTTCAAACAATTATAAAAATGAGACCTTCATCCGCTAAAGGAATTTATGTAAAAAGTTTATACCTCTCCTCCACTATGGGTCCCGGTTTAAAAATTACTAAAGATGAAACAACCGTTGCTACAAAGCACGATTAAATAAAATTTTACGCACTCATAAATGCTTCTACATTATTAAGTGTGCAGTTATAACCGATTGGGAGTACGATGAAAAAAGAAGAAAAAGCTGTACGAATTGAACAGATCAAAGAGCTTATGAAAAATTCCTCTGCAATGTTTCTTGTTGATTACCGCGGTGTTAATGTTGCTGATATTAATAAGCTGCGATCTAATTTTAGAAAAGATGGAATTAATTACAAAGTTCTAAAAAATACTTTGTTCAAAAAAGCTTTGGAACAAGTTGGCGGATATGAAAAATTCAATTCGCAACTAGTTGGTATGACAGGTGTTGCTTTTGCCGGTGAAAATTTTGTAGCACCTGCTAAAATCATTAAAAAATATTTTGATGAATCGAAAAAATTTACTTTTAAGGGATGCTATATTGAATCAGCATTTTATAGTGCGGATCAATTGGATACTATTGCTTCGATGCCTACAAAAGAAGAAATCATGGCAGGTATTGTTGGTAGTATTGCAGCTCCGGCCAGTGGAATTGTCGGTTCAATCAATGCAGTTATCAGAGATCTCGTTAGTGTTATTGATGAGGTAGGGAAAAAGAAAGCTGCATAATCAATCATAAATTTGAATAATTAATTAAAGTAATAGGAGTAGTAAAATGTCAGAGAAAATTGTTGAAATTGTAGAAAAGATTAAAGCGCTTACACTTGTTGAAGCTTCTGAATTAAAGAAAGCTTTGGAAAATGAATTTGGCGTTACAGCATCAGCTCCGATGATGATGGCTGGACCGGCTGCAGGTGCAGCAGCAGCCCCTGTTGAAGAAAAAACCGAATTCGATGTTATTCTTCAAGCAGCTGGCGCTACCAAAATTAATGTAATCAAGGTTGTTCGTGCACATACTGGACTTGGTTTAAAAGAAGCAAAAGATTTAGTTGATGGTGCACCTAAACCGGTTAAGGAAGCAGTATCAAAAGACGAAGCTGAAAAAATCAAAAAGGAACTTGAAGAAGCAGGCGCTACTGTTCAAGTTAAATAAACTAATTCAATTCCCTTCATTCGATATAAATTGAAGTGGTAAGAAGGTAAAATCTGTCTTGCCACTTTCTTTCATTTTTAGATGAAAGAAAAACTGACAAAAACCACATTGGAGGTTAGGGTTGGAAAAACAAAAAATTAACAAAAGCACTGGAAGAATTACCTTTGCTCAAATTTCTCAGACTGTTAAAGTTCCGGATCTTCTGAATATTCAGTTAGATTCATTTGAAGAATTTATTCAATTAAAAGTTTTACCGGCGCAAAGAGAAAACAAAGGTTTACAAGCGGTATTTAATACCAACTACCCAATCTTCGACAATAAAGAATTTTACAGATTAGATTTTATTGAGTATTACATTGAGAAGCCCCGCTTTTCAATGGCGGAATGTGAAGAAAGAGGATTAACATATTCTGCACCCTTAAAAGCAAAACTTCGTCTTTCAACTAAAGATGATGAAACGGGCGAATATGTAAATTCTGTAGAACAGGAAGTTTATCTTGGTAATCTTCCTTATATGACTGGCCGCGGTACATTTATAATCAACGGTGCTGAAAGAGTAATTGTTAGTCAGTTACATCGTTCACCAGGTGTTGCTTTCGCTCAGACTGTACATCCGAACGGAACCCCGATTTACTCCGCAAGAATTATTCCATTCAGAGGTTCATGGGTTGAATTTGCAACTGACATTAATAATATACTTTATGTTTATATAGATCGCAGAAAAAAATTCCCTTCAACAACTTTATTAAGGGCTCTTGGCTACGAGACAAACGAACAAATCTTAAATTTATTTAATCTCATAGAAGAAGTTACAGTTAAACATTTAAGCATTGATAAACATATCGGAAGAATTGTTGCCAACGATGTGATTGATACAGCTACCGGTGAAATTTATGCATCCAAAGATGCCGAATTAACAGAAGAAATTATTGATAGTATAAAAGGTTCAGGTGTATCTAAAGTTCAATTACTAAGTATTGAAACTACTTTTGAACAAGACTTAATAATAAACACACTTAAAAAAGATACATCAACAAATAAAGAAGAAGCTCTATATGCAATTTACAGACAACTACGTTCGGGTGAAGCTCCTGATGTTGATACAGCAGTTGGTTTAATAGATAAATTATTTTTTAATGAGAAAAGATATGACCTGGGTGACGTTGGTCGTTTTAGAATGAATGACCGATTAAATCTTAATGTTCCTGATAACATTAAAGTCTTAACAGTTGAAGATATTATTGCAATCATGAACAATATCATTAAACTGAAAAACGGTAATGTTAATGTTGATGATATAGATCATTTAGGAAACAGAAGAGTTAGAACTGTTGGTGAACAGTTAATGCAACAATATAATGTTGGTTTAGCAAGAATGGCGCGCACAATAAAAGAAAGAATGAACATGCGCGATAACGAAAATATGCAGCCGCAAGATTTGGTAAATGCAAGAACTATAAGCAGTGTGATAAATGCGTTCTTCGGTACAAACCAACTTTCGCAATTCATGGATCAAACTAATCCGCTTTCAGAGCTTACACACAAAAGAAGAATTTCTGCTTTAGGGCCTGGCGGTTTAACACGTGAGCGTGCAGGATTCGAAGTACGTGACGTTCACCATTCTCATTATGGCCGTTTATGTCCAATCGAAACGCCTGAAGGTCCGAACATCGGTCTTATTTCTTCACTTACAATTTATGCACGTGTTAATCAGTACGGATTTTTAGAAACACCATATAGAAAAGTTAAAGAAGGAAAAGTTTCGAACAGCATTGATTTTTTAAGCGCTGATCAAGAAGATGAATTTATTATTGCTCAAGCTAATGCGCCTTTAGATGACCAGGGCCGTTATGTTTTAGATAGAGTTAAATGTAGAGAGCGCGGTGATTTTCCTGTAGTTGTTCCGGAAGAAGTTCATTATATGGATGTAGCTCCTGCTCAAATTGTTTCTGCTGGTGCTGCATTAATTCCATTCCTAGAGCACGATGATGCAAACAGAGCATTGATGGGGTCTAATATGCAACGTCAGGCAGTTCCGCTTCTTATTCCTCAAGCTCCTATTGTTGGAACCGGTATGGAACAAAAAATTGCTCGTGATTCACGTTCTATTATTACTTCCGAAGATAACGGAGTTGTTGAGTATGCAGATTCAAAGAGAATTATTGTTAAGTATGATGTTGATGAAAGCGCTCCTGAAACATTAGTAAGTTTTGATGACGAGAAAAGAGTTGAACATATTCTTACAAAATTTAATGGTACCAACCAGGAAACATGTTTTAATCAAAAACCGATTGTAGTAACCGGTCAACGTTTGAAAAAAGGTGAAGTTATAGCTGATGGACCTGCAATTGATAAAGGCGAACTTGCACTTGGAAGAAACGTATCGGTTGCATTCATGCCTTGGCGCGGATATAATTTTGAAGATGCTATTGTACTGAGCGAACGTCTTGTTAGTGATGATGTATTTACATCTATTCATATTGAGGAATTTGAACTTCAAGTTCGTGAGACAAAACGTGGAGAAGAAGAATTAACTAGAGATATTCCGAACGTTAGTGAAGAAGCTACAAAGGATTTGGATGAGCATGGTATTGTTAGGGAAGGCGCCGAAGTTAAAGAAGGCGATATTCTGATAGGTAAGATTACACCAAAAGGTGAAACAGATCCTACTCCTGAAGAAAAATTATTAAAAGCAATCTTCGGTGACAAAGCCGGCGATGTGAAAGATGCATCTTTGAAAGCACCTCCAGGATTGAAAGGTGTTGTAATTAAAACAAGATTATTCAGCCGCAAAAGGAAAGATGCCGATTCAAAGAAAGTTGAAAAAAAATTGATGGATAATCTTGAAACTGAATATAAAAAACGTAAAGAAAATCATTACAACAAACTGGTAACTAAGCTAACTCGAATTACTCATGGAAAAACAATTTCGGGTATTCGCGATTTGGACGGCAGCGTTGTATTGAGAAGCGGTACATCAATCAAAGATGAAACATTTGCAGAAATAGATGATATTTCAAAATTAGACTACACAAAAGATTGGTTCGAAAGAAAAAACACAAACGAATTAATCAAGCATTTATATTCAAACTATTTCACACTTCTTGCGGAGATTGAAGAAGACTACAAACGCGAAAAATTGAAAATACAAAGCGGCGACGAATTACCTCCGGGAATTACTCAACTTGCAAAAGTTTATGTTGCTAAGAAGAGAAAAGTTTCTGTTGGTGATAAAATGGCTGGCCGTCACGGTAACAAAGGTGTTGTTGCAAAAGTTGTTCCTGTTGAAGATATGCCGCATCATGAAGACGGAACTCCGGTTGATATAGTTTTAAATCCGCTTGGTGTACCTTCACGTATGAACTTAGGTCAATTATATGAAACCGCTCTTGGATGGGTTGGTCATAAACTTGGCGTTAAGTTCGAAACACCTATCTTCGATAGCGCAAAAGTTAGTGAAGTTGAAGACTGGTTAAAAAATGCTCAGTTAGATGAAGGCAGTAAGACGTGGCTCTACGATGGAAGAAGTGGAGAAAAATTCCATCAGAAAGTTACATGTGGTTACATATATATGATGAAGCTTGGTCATATGGTTGATGACAAGATTCATGCTCGTTCCATTGGTCCTTACTCGCTTATTACTCAACAACCTCTAGGCGGTAAAGCTCAATTTGGCGGTCAGAGATTTGGAGAAATGGAAGTTTGGGCTCTCGAAGGTTATGGTGCTGCGCATGTTCTTCAGGAAATCTTAACAGTGAAGAGCGATGATGTAACAGGAAGAGCAAAAACCTACGAGGCTATTGTTAAAGGTGAAAATTTACCTGAATCAAATATTCCCGAAGCATTTAATGTGTTGATTAAAGAGCTTCAAGGTCTCGGTCTTGATATAAAAATTAACTAAGCTATTCCGATTGAGTTTAACTCAATCGGTATCAACCAAGAGTTTGACTAAAGGAGTAGAAAATGCGATTTAAACCGCAAGAAAATAAAATTAGACAGATCGAAAAAATGACGATCAGTTTGGCAAGTCCTGATGATATCTTATCAAGATCTCATGGAGAAGTAACCAAACCGGAAACAATAAACTATCGTTCATTTCGTCCTGAAAAAGATGGTTTATTCTGCGAGAAAATTTTTGGTCCCGTTAAAGATTGGGAATGTGCATGCGGAAAGTATAAAGGAATACGTTATAAAGGAATTGTGTGCGACCGCTGCGGAGTTGAAGTTACATTAAAAAGTGTGCGTCGTGAAAGAATGGGACACATTCAGCTTGCTGTTCCAGTTGTTCATATTTGGTTTTTCAAAGCCTTGCCGTCAAAGATTGGTAACATAATTGGAATGACAACAAAAGAACTTGAAAAGGTTATTTATTATGAATCTTATGTTGTAATTAATCCCGGGCCAACAGGTTTGAGTAAAAAGGATTTGATTTCTGAAGATCAGTATTATGAAATTATGGGTTCACTTCCACATGATAATGATTCACTCGAAGAAGAAGATCCGAAAAAATTTGTAGCTAGAATCGGCGGTGATGCAATTAAAGAATTATTAAAGAAGATTGATATTGAAGTTACTTTTGCAGATTTGAAATCTCAACTTGGACCTGACACATCTCAACAAAAACGCACTGATCTATTAAAAAGATTAAGAGTTCTTGAAGCTTTTCGTGAATATGAAGGAAAAGTTCCAAACAAACCGGAATGGATGGTATTAAATGTTGTGCCGGTAATTCCACCAGAACTTCGTCCGCTTGTTCCTCTTGAAGGCGGAAGATTTGCTACATCAGATTTAAATGATCTTTATAGAAGAGTGATTATTCGTAACAATCGTTTAAAAAGATTAATTGATATAAAAGCGCCGGAAGTAATTCTGAGAAACGAAAAGAGAATGCTTCAAGAAGCTGTAGATGCATTGTTCGATAATTCTCGTAGAGCAAGTGCAGTCCGCAGTGACGGCAACAGACCGTTGAAATCTCTCAGTGATATGTTGAAAGGTAAACAAGGCCGTTTCCGTCAGAACTTACTTGGTAAACGTGTGGATTATTCAGGCCGTTCTGTTATTGTTGTTGGTCCTGAATTGAAATTACATCAGTGCGGTTTACCTAAAGATATGGCTGTGGAACTTTTCAAACCATTTATTATTCGTAAACTTATTGAACGTGGAAATTTCAAAACTGTAAAGAGTGCACGAAAAGCTGTTGATAGAAAAGATGCAACTATTTGGGATATTCTAGAAAAATTGATTGATGGTCATCCGGTTATGTTGAATCGCGCTCCTACATTGCACCGTCTGGGTATACAAGCATTCCAACCAATTTTAGTAGATGGAAAAGCTATTCAACTGCATCCGTTAGTTTGTACTGCATTCAATGCAGATTTTGATGGCGATCAAATGGCAGTTCATATTCCGTTATCATACGAAGCACAACTTGAGGCATCAATTTTAATGTTAAGTAGTCATAATATTTTATCTCCGCAAAATGGTTTGCCTATCGTTCTTCCATCTCAAGATATAGTTTTAGGACTCTATTATTTGACAAAAGTTCGTACCGGCGCCAAAGGTGAAGGTAAAATATTTGGTGGTATTGAAGAAGTTCAGATCGCATACAATTCTAAAGTAGTTGATCTTCATGCGAAGGTAAAAGTTAAAATTGATAAAGAATTAGTGGAAACTACAGTAGGACGTGTAATTTTTAATGAAATTGTACCTAATGAAATGGGCTACATAAACGAGTTACTTGTGAAGAAAAGTTTCTCGGGATTTATTTATAAAATGTTTATTAGAATCGGTAACGAAGCTACAGCCAAATTCTTAGATGATCTTAAAGAGCTCGGTTACCGTTATGCAACAGCAGCCGGAATTTCTATCAGCTTTAGCGATATGATTGTTCCTGATGAAAAAGTAAAATTGATTAACGATTCAAACAAAAAAGTATCCGGCATTCTTAGTGAACACGAACAAGGTTTAATTACAGACGCAGAAAGATATAATAAGATTGTTGACGTTTGGACTCATACTACAAACAACGTTGCAAAATCATTAATGGATAGAATCAAAACCGATCAAGGCGGATTCAATTCATTGCATATGATGGTTGATTCAGGTGCAAGAGGTTCGCAAGATCAAGTTCGTCAGCTTGCCGGTATGCGCGGTTTGATGATGAAACCGCAAAAGAGTTTAACTGGTCAATCCGGAGAAATTATTGAGAATCCGATCGTCGCGAATTTCAAAGAAGGATTATCTGTACTTGAATATTTCATTTCTACTCACGGTGCTCGTAAAGGTCTTGCAGATACAGCATTGAAAACAGCAGATGCCGGTTATTTAACTCGACGTTTATGCGATGTTGCTCAAGATGTTATTATTACTGAATTAGACTGCGGTACTATTAGAGGTGTTTACATTTCTGCTCTTAAGGATATAGAACTCGAAAGAGAACCATTGGCAGAAAGAATTATCGGCCGAGTAGCTCAGGAAGATATTTATGATCCTCGTACAGATGATTTGTTGATAGAAGCAGGTGAGGTGATTACTGAAGATATCGCAGAAAAAATAGATGAAGCAAATATTGACCAAGTTTATATCCGAACAGTTTTGACATGTGAAGCTAAACGCGGTGTATGTGCAAAATGTTATGGACGTAATTTAACTACAGGTCAGCTTGTAGAAAACGGCGAAGCCGTAGGAATTATTGCAGCTCAGTCAATTGGTGAACCCGGTACACAATTAACATTACGTACATTCCACTTGGGTGGAACTTCATCACGTATTGCATCTCAATCACAAGTTGAAGCAAATGTAAACGGTACGGTTAAGTTTGATAGAATTACATTTGTTGAAAAAACTGATTTCTTCGGGAAAGTAAAAGTTGTTATCGGTCGTAGAGGATCAATCGGACTTTACGATGAAGATAATAGACAGATTAAGAAATTTGAAATTCCTTATGGTGCGGAATTATTGGTTTCTGAAGGTCAGGAAATTAAAAAAGGTCAGCCGCTTTACAATCACGATCCTTACAACTCTGTAATCGTTGCTGATAATGCAGGTAAAATATCATTTATCGATTTATTAGATAACATTACAATTCAACAAGTTGCTGATGAACAAACTGGTCACGTTCAAAAAGTTGTAATCGAATCAAAAGATAAAACTTTAACACCAAGTATTCTTGTCAAAGATAATAAGGGAAATGAAAAAGCATTTAATATTCCAACACGTGCATATCTTTCTGTAGAAGAAGGTGAAGAGATTCAAGCAGGAACAATCCTTGCTAAGATTTCAAAATCATCAACTAAATCACGTGATATTACTGGTGGTTTACCTCGAGTTACAGAACTTTTTGAAGCAAGAAGTCCGCATGATCCAGCAGTCGTTTCTGAGATTGAAGGTAAAGTTAAATTTGGTGCTCGTAAGAAAGGTTCGCGTGAAATTAATATTGAATCATTAGACGGTTCTATTCAGAAAATTTACAATGTTTCTTATGGTAAACATATTCTTGTTCAAGAGGGTGATGAAATTCCTGCAGGTGAAAAAATTACTGACGGTCCAATTGATCCTCACGATATATTAAAAATTAAAGGGACTAATGCTGTACAAGAATATTTAGTAAATGAAATTCAAGATGTTTACCGTTTACAAGGTGTTAAGATCAACGATAAGCATATTGAAGTTATCGTAAGACAAATGCTACAAAAACTTCAAGTAATTTCTGCGGGTGATACTATTTTCATCGAAGAGGATTTAGTTGATCGTAATAAGTTCATTGATGAAAATGATAAAGTGAAACAAATGGTTTATATAGAAGATCCTGGACAATCAAAGTTCAAAGTGGCTCAGCTTCTTACTAAAACGAAACTAAGAGAAATTAATTCTGATTTAACTAGAAAAAGTAAAAAGCTAATTAAAACTCGCGATGCAGAACCTGCAACATTTGATAATATTTTGTTAGGTATTACTCATGCAGCGCTTTCAACTGAGAGTTTTATTTCAGCAGCATCGTTCCAAGAAACAACAAAAGTATTAACAAATGCAGCAACTGAAGCTAAAGTTGATAATTTAATTGGTTTGAAAGAAAATGTTGTTATGGGACATCTTATACCTGCTGGAACTGGATTGAAGAAATACCGTAGTATAATATTAACTGGTGATGAAGCTGAATCAGCAGCTGTTAAAGAAGAAATAGATGCAGAAAAAGAATCCGTATAATGTATAAAAGTTAAAGAATTAGAACAGGTTTACTTGACAATTCAAGTGATTATCAATAAATTTTAAGTCTGAATTTTTATCAAAAAGTATAATTTTGGAGGAATTTGCGTGCCAACAATAAACCAGTTGGTTAGAAAAGGAAGAGTAGTTGTAACCTCGAAAAATAAGGCTCCGGCTTTGGATGCATGTCCGCAGAAAAGAGGTGTTTGTACAAGAGTTTATACTACAACTCCTAAAAAACCAAATTCAGCTTTAAGAAAAGTTGCAAGAGTAAGATTAACAAATGGAATGGAAGTTACTGCATATATTCCAGGCGAAGGTCACAATTTACAAGAACATTCTATTGTTTTAATTAGAGGCGGTAGAGTTAAAGATTTACCAGGTGTACGCTATCATATTATCAGAGGTACATTAGATACAAGTGGTGTTGAAGATAGAAAAAAAGGCAGATCTAAATACGGTACTAAAAAACCTAAAGCAAAATAATTACTATGAGAAAAAAAAGATCAGAGAAAAGATATTTAAAACCAGATCCAAAGTATAATGATATACTGGTTTCGAAATTCATTAACTATTTGATGTGGCATGGTAAAAAATCTACAGCAAGAAGTATTGTATACGATAGCTTCGGTTTGATTGAACAAAAAATAAAGAAACCTGCTTTAGATGTTTTTAAGAAAGCGGTACAGAATGTTCAACCTTTGGTAGAAGTTAGAAGTAGAAGAGTTGGTGGAGCTACTTATCAAGTTCCAATGGAAGTAAGACCTGAAAGAAGAACTGCATTAGCATTTCGTTGGATCAAAACGTATGCACGAGATCGTAAAGATAAATCTATGGCATTAAAGGTTGCTTCTGAATTAATGGCAGCTGCAAACGGCGAAGGTTCTGCGGTTAAGAAAAAAGATGATACACATCGTATGGCTGAAGCGAATAAAGCTTTTGCACATTTTAAATGGTAATGGAAAGGATTTATTAAGTTAGATGTCAAAACGTGTCGAAATAAATAGAGTAAGAAATATTGGTATCATGGCTCATATTGATGCTGGTAAGACCACTACAACTGAACGCATTCTATATTATACTGGAAAATTACACAGAATGGGTGAGGTTCATGATGGTGCAGCAACTATGGATTGGATGGAACAGGAAAAAGAAAGAGGAATAACAATTACAAGTGCTGCTACTACAACTTTTTGGAGAGATCATCAAATAAATATTATTGATACTCCTGGGCATGTTGATTTTACTGTTGAAGTTGAAAGATCACTAAGAGTTCTTGATGGTGCTATTGCACTTTTTTGTGCTGTCGGTGGTGTGGAACCACAATCAGAGACAGTTTGGAGACAAGCAGATAAATATAATGTTCCAAGAATTTCTTTTGTAAATAAGATGGATAGAGTTGGAGCTGATTTTTTTCATGCAATTCAAATGATGAAAGAAAAATTAGGAGCTCCTGCTGTACCGATTAATTTACCTGTTGGTGAAGGTGATCTCTATAGAGGCATTATCGATCTAATGAAAATGAAAGCAATAATGTTTATTGAAGAATCGCTGGGTGCTGAATACGAAATTGTTGACATCCCTGCAGATTTATTACCATTAACTCAGAAATATAGAACCGAAATGTTGGAAGCTGTTTCTGACGTTGATGATACATTATTAGAAAAATACCTTGAGGGAAAAGAAATCTCTGAAGCAGAGATTAAAAAAGTTTTACGTGAAGCTACAATTCAAGGAAAAATTATTCCTGTTTTATGCGGCTCGTCATTTAAGAATAAAGGTGTTCAGCAATTGCTTGATTCTGTTGTAGATTTTCTTCCATCTCCTTTGGATTCAGGGTCACTTTCTGCTCATCATATTTTTAAGAATGATCATGTTGAAAGAAAAATAGCTCCTAACGAAAAATTTGCTGCTCTTGCTTTTAAAATTATGACAGATCCATATGTTGGTAAGTTAACATTTATCAGAGTTTATACAGGTGAATTAAAAGCCGGATCTTATATTTTTAACTCTGTATCCGATAAAAAAGAAAGAGTTGGGCGCGTTCTTCAGATGCATGCTAACACCAGAGAAGATTTGGAAGAAATTAGATGTGGTGATATTGCTGCAATTGTTGGTTTGAAACACACAAGAACCGGAGATACTCTTTGTACTGAAGACGATGCTATCGTTCTCGAAAAAATGGTATTCCCTGAACCTGTAATTCAAATTGCAATTGAACCGAAAACTAAAGCCGATCAAGATAAACTTTCTGAATCATTAGCAAAGCTTTCTGATGAGGATCCGACATTTAAAGTAAAAGTTGATGATGAAACTGGCCAGACACTAATTAGCGGAATGGGTGAATTACATCTCGAAATTCTTGTTGATAGAATGAAACGCGAATTTAAAGTTGAAGCTAATGTTGGTAAACCTCAGGTTGCTTATAGAGAAACAATCTCTAAAACAGTTCAGGCTGAAGGTAAGTTTGTTAAACAATCCGGTGGTCGTGGTAAATATGGACATGTTTGGATTGAACTTTCTCCGAATGAACCTGGAAAAGGTTTTGAATTTGAAAATGATATTGTTGGTGGAGTAGTGCCAAAAGAATATATTAATCCTGTAATGCATGGTTTACAAGATTCTATGAGAAATGGTGTTTTAGCTGGTTATCCCGTTGTTGATATAAAAGCAAGGTTATACGATGGTTCTTACCATGATGTTGATTCGGATGAAATTTCATTTAAAGTTGCTGCTTCTATGGCGTTTAAGCAAGGTGCACTTAAAGCTAGTCCCATTTTACTTGAACCAATGATGAGTGTTGAAGTTATTACTCCTGAAGAATATTTAGGCGATGTTATGGGCGACCTAAATTCCCGGAGAGGAAAGATTGAAGGATTCAATTCCAGAAAAGATGCGCAGGTTATCAAAGCGATGGTTCCATTAGCACAAATGTTTGGTTATGCAACAATATTAAGGTCTATGACGCAAGGACGTGCAATTTACACAATGCAATTTGCACATTATTCCGAAGTACCAAAATCAGTTGCCGAAGAGATTCAGGAAAAATCTCAAGCAAAGAAACATGTTGAATCTTATTAGACAATAAATAATCATTAAAGAAATAAAAACACATTAAGGAGAGTATTTAAGATGGCAAAAGAAAAATTTGACCGTAGTAAACCTCACGTCAATATTGGAACTATCGGACATGTCGACCATGGTAAAACTACTCTTACTGCTGCAATCACCATGGCACTGGCTAAAAAAGGTTTATCTCAAATAAGAACATTTGACAGTATTGATAATGCACCTGAAGAAAGAGAAAGAGGTATTACTATCGCTACTGCTCACGTTGAATATTCAACTGCAAACAGGCACTATGCTCACGTAGACTGTCCCGGTCACGCAGATTATGTTAAAAACATGATCACCGGCGCTGCTCAAATGGACGGTGCTATTTTAGTTGTTGCTGCTACTGATGGTCCTATGCCTCAAACACGCGAACACATCCTTCTTGCTCGTCAGGTAGGTGTACCAAAGATCGTTGTGTTCATGAATAAAGTTGATGCAGTTGATGATCAAGAGTTGATTGACTTAGTTGAAATGGAATTAAGAGAACTTCTAACCAAATATGAATTCCCTGGTGATGAAATACCGATTATTAAAGGTTCTGCTTTGCATGCATTAGAAGCAGGTGCATCTGGTGCTGATCCTTCAGATCCGCGTTACAATTGTGTTTGGGAATTAATGAATGCTGTTGATACTTACATTCCCGTTCCTGAAAGAAGTGTTGACAAACCGTTCTTGATGCCAGTTGAAGACGTATTTTCTATTACAGGTCGTGGTACCGTTGCTACCGGTAGAGTTGAAAGAGGTCAAGTCAAGATTCAAGAAGAAATTGAATTGATCGGTTTAGGTGTTCATAAGAAAACAGTTGTTACCGGTATCGAAATGTTCCGTAAAGAACTTGATGCAGCTATAGCTGGTGATAATGCCGGTATTCTTTTACGAGGTATTGATAAAGATGAAATCGAAAGAGGAATGGTTTTGGCAAAAACCGGTTCTATTACTCCGCATAAGAAATTTGAAGGTAAAGTTTATATTCTTTCAAAAGATGAAGGCGGACGTCATACACCGTTCTTCAATGGTTACAGACCGCAGTTCTATTTCAGAACAACTGATGTTACTGGTATTGCAACATTACCAGAAGGTACAGAAATGGTTATGCCTGGTGATAGCGTACAATTAAAAATAGATTTGATTTCTGAAATCGCTATGGAAGAAGGATTGAAATTTGCTATTCGTGAAGGCGGTAGAACAGTTGGTGCAGGTTTCGTTACAAAGATTATAGAGTAAAATAAATTATTTGAGCCCTGCTAATGCGGGGCATTATGTTGAACAAGGAGATTAGAAAAAGTGCCTGGTCAGAAAATTAGAATCAAGTTGAAGTCTTACGATCATATTCTTATTGATAAATCAACTGAAAAGATTATCAAGACTGTAAAAAGTACCGGCGCTGTTGTATCCGGTCCGATTCCGCTGCCAACACGCAGAACCGTTTTTACAGTATTAAGATCTCCGCACGTTGATAAAAAATCACGTGAGCAATTTGAGATCAGGGCTCATAAAAGAATTATAGATATTCATAACTCAAACAACAAAACGGTTGACGCATTGAGCAAGTTAGATATTCCTGCCGGCGTCGATATAGAGATTAAGTTATAGGAATCATAGAAATGCCTGGCTTGCTAGCAAAAAAATTAGGAATGACAAATATATTCTCGGAAGACGGTCAAATTATTCCCGTAACTATCCTGGAAGCCGGTCCGTGTAATGTTTATGCTGTGCGTTCAAAAGAAAAGGACGGCTACGAAGCTGTTCAACTTGGTTTTGGAGAAAAGAAGGAAAAGAGAACAAGTAAACCTCAGCTTGATTATTATAAAAAACACGGATTAAAAATTCCACAAACTCTAAAAGAGTTTAGAAACTTTGAATCTTCTCAATTTAAAATTGGTGATGAAGTTAAAGTAGATATTTTCCAGATCGGTGATAAAGTTAAAGTTTCCGGTAAAAATAAAGGTAAAGGTTTTCAAGGAGTTATGAGAAGACATAACTTCGGTGGTGTCGGCGGAACAACTCACGGCCAAAGCGATAGATTAAGAGCTCCCGGATCAATAGGCTCAAGTTCTTATCCATCAAGAGTTTTCAAAGGTCAACGTATGGCTGGAAGAATGGGTTTTGAGAATACAACTATTTCCAATCTTAAAGTTGTAAAAGTAATTTCCGATAAAAATATTGTTATGGTAAAAGGAGCAGTTCCCGGCTCCATTAATTCAATTGTAGCTATCAATAAATAATTATTGAATAAGATGAAATTAGAAGTTTATAAACAAGACGGTTCAAAATCTGGCGAGACTGTTGAACTCTCAAAAGAGATTTTCGAAATCGAACCGAACGACCATGTGATTTATTTAGCTGTCAAAGCTTACCTTGCAAATCAACGTCAAGGAACTCACAAAGCAAAAGAGAGAAGTGAAGTTAGAGGCGGCGGTAAAAAACCTTGGAAGCAAAAAGGTCGTGGCGGTGCTCGTGCAGGTACAACACGTTCTCCACTTTGGATTGGCGGCGGATCTATATTTGGCCCTAAACCGAGAGATTACAGACAGAAACTCAATAAGAAAGTTTTAGCACTTGCAAGAAAATCTGCGCTATCATACAAAGCAAAAGCTAATCAAATTCTTGTTGTTGAAGATTTCAATTTTGAAGCGCCAAAGACAAAAGATTTTATTTCAATTTTGAATGCTTTGAAAGTAGAAGGTAAAAGGACTTTACTACTTACAAATGGCACGCAGGAGAATGTATATAAATCAGGACGAAATGTTGCTAAGATTAATATTCTTGAAGCTAACAAAGCTTCAGCTTATGATCTATTGAACAATCAGATTTTAGTATTACAAAAAAGTGCAGTTAATCTTTTAGAAAGCTCAATTAATTAAACTGGTTTAAAAAATGAAAAGTGTTTTAATACGCCCTTTAATTACCGAAAAGATGAGTGGTATCAGCGAAAAACATTCTAATAAATTTGGATTTGTTGTTGCAGTAGATGCTAATAAAATTCAAATCGCAAAAGCCCTCAAAGAAAAATTTAATGTTGATGTTACTTCCGTTAATACAATTCGATATAAAGGGAAAATGAAAACCCAGTTTACTAAAAAAGGTAGATTTTCCGGAAGAACAGCTAAATTCAAAAAAGCAGTTATTACCTTAAAAGAAGGTCAAACAATAGATATTTTTGGTCAAGCATAGTATTACCGAATCGGAGCTTAAATTAAATGGCAATTAGAAAATTAAAACCAAATACTCCCGGAACAAGATTTATGAGTATCTCTTCATTTGAAGAGATTACGAAATCTACTCCGGAAAAATCTTTGACCGGTGTAATAAAGAAATCCGGTGGAAGAAATAATCTTGGTAGAGTTACATCACGTCATCGCGGCGGCGGTCATAAGAGACGTTATAGAATAATTGATTTTAAGCGTGATAAGAGTGGAATTCCGGCAAAAGTTTTTTCAATTGAATATGATCCTAATAGAACTTCAAGAATTGCACTACTTAATTATTCAGATGGAGAGAAAAGATATATTCTAGCTCCTGATGGTTTGAAAGTTGGTGATGCAATTGTTTCCGGCAGCGGTTCGGAAATAAAAGTTGGTAATGCATTACCGTTAAAAGAAATTCCGCTTGCAAGTTTTATTCATAATGTAGAATTGAAACCCGGTAAAGGCGGACAGCTCGGAAGATCGGCAGGTGCATCTCTTCAATTAATGGCACGTGAAGGAAAGTTTGCTCAATTAAAAATGCCTTCCGGCGAAGTAAGAATGGTTAGTGTTGATTGCATGGCTACTTACGGTGTTGTTGGAAATATTGATCATGAAAATATAAGTCTTGGTAAAGCAGGAAGAAGCAGATGGTTAGGTATTCGTCCACATACCCGTGGTGTTGCAATGAATCCGGTTGATCACCCGATGGGCGGCGGTGAAGGTAAAACATCTGGCGGCGGGCATCCGGTTTCACCTTGGGGACAAAAAGCAAAAGGATTAAAAACAAGAAAGAAAAAAAATAGAACTAACAAATACATAGTTAAAAGAAGAAAATAGGTTAGAATAAAATATGCCAAGGTCAGTAAAAAAAGGTCCATACATCGACATCAAATTGATGGCGAAAGTAAAAAAGCTCAACGAAACTAATCAGAAAAAAATAATCAAAACATGGTCGCGTACAAGTACTATTACACCGGATTTTGTAGGACATACAATTGCCGTACATAACGGTAATAAAATGATTCCGGTTTACATTTCTGAAAATATGGTTGGCCATAAACTCGGAGAATTTTCACCGACAAGAATTTTCAGAGGTCATCCGGGTACCAAAGCAGAAAAAGCATCTAAAGTTAAAGCTTAATAGGGATAGAATAATGGAAGCAAAATCAATTCATAAATATATTGGAACGTCTCCCCGTAAGATGAGATTGGTGGTTGATATAATCAGAGGTAAATCCGTTAATCAAGCAATTGAGATACTTCACTTTTCACCAAAACATTCTTCCAAAGATGCAGAAAAAGTTTTACGTTCCGCTGTTTCTAATTTGATGAACAAAGATGATAATACTAAGCATGAAGTCTCTGATCTATTTGTTAAAGAAGCTTTTGTAAATGTAGGACCAACACTAAAAAGAATTTCTCCTGCACCAATGGGGAGAGCATATAGAATAAGAAAACGATCTAATCACGTAACAATTGTAGTTGCTACAAAAAAGTAATCTGAGGAGGAAGTTTTGGGTCAAAAGGTTAATCCAATTGGTTTTAGAGTCGGAATCATCAGAGGATGGGATTCGAATTGGTACGAAAACAAAAGTTATGCTGCAAAACTTGTTGAAGATAAAAAACTTAGAACCTATATAAGAAAAAGATTACAGAATGCAGGTATTTCATCTATTATAATTGATAGAACTTCAAAGAATATAATTTTGACTATCCATACATCAAGACCCGGTGTAGTAATTGGCAAAAGTGGAAAAGAGATTGCACAGATCGAAGAAGAATTAAGAAAATTAACCGACAAAGAAGTTAAGATTCAAATTACAGAAATTAAAAGACCTGAACTTGATGCAGCATTAGTTGCAGAAAATATTTCACGTCAGATTGAAGGAAGAGTTTCATTTAGAAGAGCCATGAAGCAATCAATTACATCTGCTATGAGAATGGGTGCTGAAGGAATTAGAATTATGTGCGCAGGAAGATTAGCCGGTTCTGAAATGGCCCGTACCGAACAATATAAAGAAGGTAGAATTCCGTTGCATACAATCAGAGCAGATATAGATTACGCAACGGCAACCGCGCATACAATTTATGGTTCAATTGGTGTTAAAGTTTGGATTTGCCGCGGAGAAATTTTAGGTAAACGTTCATCCGAATAAAGAGCTTGCCGGCAGGCAGGTTTGAGGAGTTTTTCTAATGTTAATGCCCAAAAGAGTAAAGTTTCGTAAAGCACATAGAGGTAGAAGAGCCGGAAAAGCTACACGCGGTAATCTTGTTAACTTTGGTGATTACGGATTGAAAGCATTGGAACCGGCTTGGATTACCAGCCGTCAGATTGAAGCTTGCCGTGTTGCTTTATCACGACATATGAAACGAGATGGAAAAATGTGGATTAGAATTTTTCCGGATAAACCAGTTACTAAGAAACCTCTTGAAACAAGAATGGGTAAAGGAAAAGGTGCACCGGAATTTTGGGTTGCTGTAGTTAAACCCGGTAGAATTATGTTTGAGATTGGCGGTGTTGATAAAAAAACAGCTGTTGAGGCATTAGCTCTGGCATCTCATAAACTGCCGATCAAAACAAAAATTACTCAACGTCCGGACTTAGAATCATAAAAGGATTTAAGAGAAAATGAAGATTTTTGAAATAAGAGAAATGTCTACTGATGAGATCAAGAAAAGAATTCTTGAAGATCAAAAAAATTTAGTGGATCTGAAATTTCAACAGGAATTAAAGCAATTAACTAACACAGCAAAACTGCGTCTTGTTAGAAAAGATATTGCAAAGATGAAAACTATTCTACAAGAACGAGAGATGCAGGAAACAATCCGCCAAAAGCGTACAAAGGCAAAAAAATAAGGAGTATTCGAGTTCCTATGGAGAAAAGAAGTATTAGAAAGACAAGGATCGGTACTGTTGTTAGCAATAAGATGCAGAAAAGTATTATTGTAGCAATTGAGAGACGCATTGCTCATCCGCTTTACAAAAAATATTTTAAGAAGACCACAAAATTAATGGCACACGACGAGAAGAATGAATGCACAATCGGAGATGTTGTTAAGATTATGGAAACCCGTCCTTTGAGTAAAAGAAAAAAATGGCGCTTGGTTGAAGTTGTTGAAAAAGCCAAGTAAAAAAGCTTGCCTGCCGCAGGCAGGTTCGATGAGGAGCAGATAAATCATGGTACAAGAAGAAACAAATTTAGTAGTGGCGGATAATTCCGGAGCCAAGAAAGTAAGATGCATTAGAGTACTTGGCGGAAGTAACCGTCGTTATGCTAGTGTTGGCGATGTTATTGTTGTTAGTGTTAGATCCGCTATTCCGGGCGGCGGTGTTAAAAAAGGAGAAGTATCACGCGCCGTTGTTGTTAGAACTAAAAAAGAAGTTAGAAGAAATGACGGTTCATATATACGCTTTGATGAAAATGCTGCAGTATTATTAAATCCTCAAGGTGAACCGAAAGGAACACGTATCTTTGGCCCGGTTGCAAGAGAACTAAGAGATAAAAAATTTATGAAGATAATTTCTCTAGCACCAGAAGTTTTATAAGGATAGAAAATGAAGATCAGAAAAAACGATAATGTAATTGTAATAGCCGGAAATAACAGAGGTAAAACCGGAAAAGTTTTAAAAGTATTTCCTAAGGTTAATAGAGTTATTGTTGAAGGCGTTAATCTACGTAAACGTCATACAAAACCAACTCAGAAAAATCCTCAAGGTGGAATTACAGAAAAAGAAGCTCCGGTTAATGTTTCAAACATTATGATTCTTGATCCTAAAACAAATGAGAAAACAAGAATCGGTTCTAAACTAATTATTGATGAAAAAACCGGTAAAAAGAAAAGTGCAAGAGTCAGCAGATTAAGCGGCGAAATGCTTGGTTAACAATTTTAAGGACGCATAATAGCAATGGCAAAAGAACAAAAAGTGAAAAAAGAGCAAAAAGAAAAAAAAGGCAAGGAAACAGAAGTTAAAAAAACTGCCGAACCTAAAGTTGTTGAACCTAAAATTCCTGCTCGGTTAAAAGAAAAATATTCTAAAGAGATCGTTCCAAAACTTAGAGAGCAATTCGGTTACAAAAGTATTATGGAAGTTCCTCGGTTGGATAGGATAGTTGTTAATATGGGCGTTGGTCAGGCTGTTCAAGATCCTAAAATTTTAGATGAAGCTGTTAAAGATCTTGAAACAATAACCGGACAAAAAGCATCTGTACGAATTTCTAAAAAATCAATATCCAATTTCAAGTTACGTGAAGGAATGAAAATTGGTGCAAAGGTAACTTTACGAAGAGAAATGATGTATGAATTTTTAGATCGTTTCGTTTCTCTTGCATTACCTCGAGTTCGCGATTTCCGCGGTGTACCTGATAAATCATTTGACGGACGCGGTAATTATACAATGGGAATTAAAGAACAAATTATTTTCCCGGAAATAAATCCTGATAAAGTAACAAAAATCTTAGGGATGGATATAACGTTTGTAACAACTGCAAAAACTGATAAAGAAGCGTTCGAACTTTTAACAGCTTTTGGATTACCATTTAGAAAAAAGGAAATTAATTAAAGGTAAATCATGGCAAGAATAGGTTTATTGGCTCGTGAAGATAAAAGGAAAAAACTTTTCGATAAGTATGCGCAGAAAAGAAAAGAATTAAAAGAAAAGGGTGACTATGAAGCATTACAGCTTCTGCCAAGAAATTCTTCATCCACCCGTTTACATAACAGATGTAAAATGACCGGAAGGCCGAGAGCATATTATAGAAAGTTTGGTCTCTCTCGTTTAGTGCTTCGCGAAATGGCTTTGCGAGGTGAAATTCCCGGCTTAAAAAAAGCAAGTTGGTAATCGAAGGAGAAATGTAAATGAATACTACCGATCCGATTGCGGATTTTTTGACAAGAATTAGAAATGCTGTTAAAGCAAAAAAGAAATTTGTAGATATCCCTTCTTCAAAAATGAAGATTAGTTTAGCAGAGATTTTAAAGAACAATAAATTTATTAGAGACTATAACGTAGTTGAAGATAAAAAACAGAATATTCTTAGAGTACATCTGCAATATATTAACGGTACTCCATCAATAACCGGAATGAAAAAGATTTCTAAACCGGGATTGAAAAGTTATGTTGGTAAAGATGAACTTCCTCGAGTATTAAACGGACTTGGAATGGCAGTTCTTTCAACACCAAAAGGTTTATTAACAGATAAACAAGCAAAAAAAGAAGCTGTTGGCGGAGAAGTAGTCTGCCACGTTTGGTAAAAATTTTAATAAGGAATAGAGATTGTCACGTATAGGTAAAAAACCAGTACCGATCAAAGGAGTAACAGTAACAAAGACCGACGGTATCTTAAAAGTAAAAGGTAAACTAGGCGAACTTCAAATAAAAATTCATCCTAATATCAAAGTTGATATTCAAAAGGATGAAGTTATTGTTACAAGACCGGATGATCAAAAAGAAAATAGAGCGCTTCACGGTTTAACACGTGCACTTATTGCAAATATGGTTAAAGGTGTTACCGAAGGATATTCTAAATCCCTTGATATAGTTGGTGTAGGTTATAAAGTTGAAGCAAAAGGAGAAGCTGCATTATTTAATTTGGGTTATTCTCACCCGATTCTTCTTATGCCTCCTCCAGGAATTAAATTTGAAATTCCTATTCCTACACAAATAAAAATATTCGGTAGCGATAAAGAGTTAGTGGGATTAATAGCAGCTAAAATAAGATCATTCAAGAAACCTGAACCTTACAAAGGTAAAGGCGTTAAGTATACCGGAGAAGTTATTGTCCGCAAAGCCGGCAAAACTGCAGGTAAGTAATAGGAGAATTTGAAAAATGTTTTTGAAAGACAATAAAAGAAGAGCAAGAAAAAAAGTTAGAGTTCGTAAAAAACTTTCCGGAACTGCAGATCGTCCGCGCTTAACTGTGTTTAGAAGTTTGAACAACATGCATGCTCAGTTGGTTGATGATGTAAAAGGTGTAACGTTAGTTGCAGCTTCTTCACTTTCTAAAGAAATTGTTGAAGAAGTAAAAAGCTTAAAAGGAAAAGTTTCAAAGAGTAAAATGGTTGGAAAATTAATAGCAAAGAAAGCATTAGAAAAAGGTATTACCACTGTTGTTTTTGATAGAAGTGGTTACGAGTACCACGGCAGAATTCAAGCTGTAGCCGAAGGAGCTCGCGAAGGCGGATTAAAATTATAAAAACTGCCGGGTCGTCTAATGGCAGGACAACGCCCTTTGGAGGCGTCTGTAGAGGTTCGACTCCTCTCCCGGCAGCCAGGTTAGACGGTTCAAAAAAAAAGTTGATTAACAAAGTCTGTAAACAAGGGAGTTAAAATTGAATTTCAAGTACAAAAAAGTATCCGGTCTTGAGAATTTAAAAGAAAAAATTGTTCACATTAACAGAGTTGCAAAAGTTGTTAAAGGTGGTAGAAGATTCAGCTTTAATGCAATTGTTGTTGTTGGAGACGGAAACGGTCATGTTGGTGTTGGTCTTGGTAAAGCAAACGAAGTTACCGATGCAATTTCGAAAGGTGTAGATGATGCAAAGAAAAATGTTTACCGTGTTCATCTATTAAAAGGAACAATTCCACATACTATTATTGGCAAGTTTGGAGCGGGTTCAGTTCTATTAAAACCAGCTACTCCCGGTACAGGATTAATAGCAGGCGGCGGTGTTCGTGCTGTTCTTGAAGCTGCAGGCGTGCAAGATATTTTGACAAAATCTCTCGGTTCAAGTAATCCGCACAATCAAGTAAAAGCAACTTTGAATGCTTTGCTCAATCTTGTTGATGCTAGAGCAATGGCTCGTAAACGCGGATTGAAAGTTTCCGAGTTATTCAATTTGTAATTGAGGATTATAATGGCAAAGAAAATAAAAATTACTCAAGTAGGAAGTATTATTGACAGACCTGTTCCGCAAAAGTTAACTATTAAAGCGTTAGGTCTTAACCGACCAAATCATTTTGTTGTTCACAATGATACTCCTCAAATTAGAGGCATGGTAAAAAAAGTTCATCATCTTGTTAAAGTAGAAGAAATTGAAGCATAGAGGAAGAAATGGATATTCTAAGTAATCTTAAACCTGCAAAAGGTTCTCATAATAAAATTAAAAGAATAGGACGAGGCGAAGGTTCCGGACACGGAGGTACAGCTACACGTGGTGAAAATGGTCAGCGGTCACGTTCCGGTGCAAAATTTCCTGCTTGGTTTGAAGGCGGGCAGATGCCGCTTCAAAGAAGAATTCCTAAAAGAGGATTTCACAGCCCGTTCAAAATTGTTAATCAAGTTATTAATCTTGCAAGATTACAAAAATTAGTTGATGATAAGAAAGTTCAGGATGGAGTAATCAACGCAGTTTCTTTATATAAGAGTGGAGTAATTTCTAAAGCCGCAGCTCCTTTTAAGATTCTTGGTTTTGGAGAACTAAAAGCAAAGTTAAATATCGAAGCTCATTTTTTTAGTGTCTCTGCAAAAGAAAAAATTGAATCTGTCGGCGGAACTATTAAAGAGATTAAATTTTAATGGCAAAAATTCAAGAAACATTCCGGAATATTTTTAAGATTCATGAATTACGTCAGAGAATTCTTTATACAATTGCTCTGCTTGTAATTGTTAGAATTGGAACTCACATTACATTACCCGGCATAGATACTTCATTGCTTCATGCCGCAACTCAAAATAAAACTTCAGATAACTTATTCGGTCTGTACGATTTATTTGTAGGCGGTGCATTTTCAAATGCTGCAATTCTTGCACTTGGTATTATGCCTTACATTTCTGCTTCAATCATTTTGCAGATCGCAGGTGCTGTAATTCCATATTTTCAAAAATTACAGAGAGAAGGCGAAGAAGGAAGAAAAAAAATAACGCAGTTAACGCGCTACGGAACTGTATTGATATCTGCTATGCAAGCATGGGGCGTTACAATTCACTTATTAAATATGAGTGTTCCTTCAGGCGGATCAATTGTACCGGAAGCAGTTCGCGGTGTGCTATGGAGTTTCTCGACTATAATTATTTTAGTTGCCGGTACTATGTTCATTATGTGGATGGGTGAACAGATCACTGAAAAAGGAATTGGTAACGGAATCTCATTGATAATCTTCATTGGTATTATTAACAGATTTCCTTTTGCTTTACTTGATGAATATAGATTAATCTCCGCAGGACAACGAAATTTAGTTATAGAAGTTGTTATTGTTTCTTTAATGGTATTGATTATTGCAGGTGTTGTTCTGGTTACACAAGGGACAAGACGAATTCCTGTACAATATGCTAAAAGAGTTGTTGGAAGAAAAGTTTATGGCGGAGTTACTCAATACATTCCATTGAGAGTCAATACAGCCGGAGTTATGCCGATTATTTTTGCTCAGTCAATTATGTTTATTCCAAGTACTTTGTTTTCATTTTTCCCTAACAGCGAATTTATAGGTACGTTAGCAAATTATTTTCATTATCAGTCCGTAACTTATTCAGTTATCTATGCATTGATGATTATTTTCTTCACATATTTTTATACAGCGATTGCATTCAACCCGCAGGATGTTGCGGAGAATATGAAAAAGCAGGGTGGTTTTATTCCGGGTATAAGACCAGGAAAACAGACTGCAGATTTTATAGATAATATTTTAACAAAGATTACATTGCCCGGATCATTCTTCTTGGCAATCGTAGCAATTCTTCCGGCGTTCATTTCAAAATTTGGTGTCAGCGGTAGTTTTGCGTCATTCTTTGGCGGTACTAGTTTGCTTATTATTGTTGGTGTTGCTCTTGATACATTACAGCAGATCGAATCCCATTTATTGATGAGACATTACGACGGGTTCATGAAATCCGGTAAGTTAAAAGGAAGAAGATTCTAATTAAGTTTTTGATGTGATTCTAATAAAAAGTAAAAAAGAAATTGATTTAATTCGTGAAAGCTGTGTTATAGTTGCTGAAGTTCTGCAATTAGTGAAGCGTTATGTTAAACCTGGTATAACGACCATTGAACTGGATAAAATTGCTGAAGATTATATATTAAGTAATAATGGAAGACCGGCATTCAAAGGATATTCTCAAGCAGGTTCTTTCGATTTCCCCGGTTCCATTTGTTCTTCAATTGATGATGAGGTTGTTCACGGGATTCCCGGCAACAGAGTTCTAAAAGAAGGTGAAATTCTTTCGATTGATGTTGGTATTGAAAAGAATAAATACTTTGGAGATGCAGCTCTTTCTGTAGCTGTTGGAAAAATCTCTGATGAAAAACAAAAATTGATGGATGTAACGGAAAGATCATTGTATTTAGGTATCGAACAATTGAAAGAAGGAAACAGACTTGGTGATTTTTCAAGTACTGTTCAGTCACATGTTGAAGAGAACGGATACTCAGTAGTACGAGATCTATGCGGGCACGGAGTTGGTAAACATCTTCATGAAGATCCGCAAATTTCGAACTACGGTAAAAAAGGAAACGGACCTTTAATAAAGAATGGTATGACACTCGCTCTTGAACCGATGGTGAATATGGGATCTTATAAAGTTATTGTTGCTGAAGACGGATGGACGGTTTTAACTGCAGACGGAAAACCTTCTGCACATTTTGAACATACTATTGCAATTATTGATGGTAAAACAGAAATCTTAACAAAGTGTTGATAAATGGCTAAACAAGGACCGATAAAAGTTGACGGAATAGTTACTGAAACTTTACCAAATGCACATTTTAAAGTCCGCCTCGATAACGGTCACGAAATTCTTGCTCATATTTCCGGTAAAATGAGAATGCATTTCATAAAAATTTTAGTTGGTGATAAAGTTGCAATTGAACTTTCACCCTACGATTTGAACAAAGGCAGAATTACATACAGATATAAATAACGGAGTAGAAATGAAAGTTCGCTCATCTGTTCGCAAGATTTGTGAGAACTGTAAGATAATTAAAAGAAAAGGGGTTGTTAGAGTTATTTGTAAAAACCCTAAACATAAACAGAGACAAGGTTAAACTTAGGAGGTTATAGATTTGGCTCGTTTAGCAGGTATTGATTTACCAAAAAATAAAAAAGCTTTCATCGGTCTTACTTACATTTTCGGTATCGGTGATAAATCGGCAATGGAAATTCTTACAAAGGCGAATGTTAATCCAAATAAAAAAGTTAGTGAATTAACAGAAGAAGAAATTGCAAAGATTCGTTCTGTAATGACTGCCGATTATAAAGTTGAAGGTTCATTAAGAAGTGAAGTTCAACAGAATATTAAACGATTAATGGATATTGGTGCATACCGCGGTCTTCGGCACAGAAGAAGTTTACCTGTTCGCGGACAACGTACTAGAACCAACTCAAGAACACGTAAAGGAAAACGTAAAACAGTTGCCGGCAAAAAGAAAACACCGGCTAAGAAGTAATTAACTATTTTTTATTGAGGAGTTAAATTGGCAAAAGTTGTTAAAAAGACTAAAAAGAAAGTTCATGTTGATGCTGTTGGCGTTGCACATATTAAAGCCACTTTCAACAATGTGATTGTTACGATTACGGATATTTATGGAAATACTATTTCTTGGTCTTCAGCCGGCAAGAACGGTTTTAAGGGTTCAAGAAAAAATACTCCATTTGCTGCACAAGTTACTGCAGAAGCTGCCGGTAAAGAAGCGCATGCTTTAGGTCTAAGAAAAATTGACGTGCTCGTTAAAGGTCCCGGTTCAGGAAGAGAAGCAGCAATTAGAGCTTTAAATACAGCAGGATTGGATATTCTATCAATCAAAGATCAAACGCCAATTCCTCATAACGGTTGCAGACCACCAAAACGCAGAAGAGTTTAATCAGGAGAAACTTTAGATGGCAAGATACACTGGCCCGAGTTGCAGATTATGCAGAAGGGAAAAGACAAAATTATTTTTAAAAGGATCTAAGTGCTTATCCGAAAAATGCCCGTTGGAACAGAAGAATTATGCACCGGGGCAGCACGGCTTAACACGAAGAACAAAATTTTCTGAATACGGCGTTCAGCTTCGAGAAAAACAGAAGGTAAAAAGAATTTATGGATTGCAGGAAACTCAGTTCCATAATTATTTTGATAATGCAATTCGTCAAAAAGGTGTTACCGGTGGTAACTTAATTAAACTTTTAGAAAAGAGATTGGATAATACAGTTTTCCGTCTCGGGTTTGCACCTTCAAGAAAATCTGCCCGTCAATTAGTTCTTCACAGACACTTTACCGTTAATGGGCAAATTGTTAATATTCCTTCATTCTCACTTTCTTCCGGCGATGTAATTTCTGTTAGAGATAAAAGTAAAAAGCTTGATGCTATTCACAATTCTTTAAGAAGAACAAAAGACAACGTTTACAGTTGGTTGTCCGTAGATAAAGCTACTCTATCGGGTACATTCTTAAATGTTCCTGAAAGAGAAGATATTCCATTGAATGCAAACGAACAATTGATTGTTGAGTTGTATTCTAAGTAATTATAAAATTATAAAGAGGATACTAAATGAGTTATCCATTCATAAAGATGCCCGATGGTGTCGTTCTCGACGAATCTTCCAGTAAAGAAAATTTTGGAAGATTTATGATCCAACCTCTTGAGAGAGGTTTTGGAGTTACATTAGGCAATGCTTTAAGAAGAGTGTTGTTATCATCCCTTACCGGAGCGGCAGTAACTGCTATTAAGATTGAGGGTGTTTTACACGAGTTTTCAACAATTCCCGGTGTAGTTGAAGACGTTACAGAACTTATTCTTAATTTGAAAAAAGTAAGAATGAGAATCGTTAATAAGAAAGTTACCGGTTGTGAAATCTCTTTTAACGGTTCAAAAGAATTTAGAGCGGGAGACATTCAAAAAGCTTGTCCGGATATTGAAATATTAAACCCGGATCTTCACATTGCGCGCTTGAACTCTGATGCAAAGTTAAATATGGAATTAAAGTTCGGAATTGGAAAAGGATATGTTCCTTCCAATGAACAGAAAATTCCGGAAATGACTATTGGAACAATCCCGATTGATTCTATATTTACACCGATCATTAACGTTCATTATAATGTTGAAAATGTACGTATCGGTGAAAGAAATGATTTTGAAAAATTATCAATTGATATTCACACCGACGGATCAATAACACCGGAAGAAGCTCTTTCCAGTTCAGCAAAAATTTTGAAAGATCATATTCAGATTTTCATCAACTTTGATGCTGAACCTGAAGAAGAAAAAGTTGAAAATGAAAAAGATGCTGAAGCAGAAAGAATTAAAAAGATTCTTTTAACAAGTGTTGATGATCTTGAACTGAGTGTCCGTTCGCATAATTGCTTAAAAGCTGCAAACATTAAGAACTTATCCGACCTTGTTAAGAGAGATGAGAGCGAGATGCTTAAGTTTAGAAATTTCGGAAGAAAATCTTTGGCTGAGTTGATCGAGATCGTTGAAAATTACGGACTTGAGTTCGGTATGGATGTTGACAAGTATATAAAAGATAAACCAGAAAACAACTAGTATATCCAGAAGGTTAAAGAATGAGACATAGAGTTAAAGGTAGAAAATTAGGCAGAACAGCAAGTCACAGACTTGCATTATTGAGATCATTAGCTGCATCCTTATTAAAGCACAAAAAGATTACAACTACTACAGCAAAAGCTAAGGAACTGCGCGGTTTTGTTGAACCTATAATCACAAAAGCAAAAACAGATTCTGTTCATTCAAGAAGATATGTCTCCGCACAAATTAACGATAGAGAAATTGTGTCAGGATTATTTTCAGACATTATTTCTAAAATTGGTGATAGAGCAGGTGGTTACACTCGCGTTGTTCGTTTAGGACGAAGGAAAGGCGATGGCGCTGAAATGGCAATGATTGAATTAGTTGATTTCAGCGGAATAGTAAAACCGAAAACACCAAAGAAAACTAAAGATGAAGAGAAACCAACAGATACTAAAGTAGAAGAAACTAAAGCTGAAGAAAAGAAAGCTGAGAAACCGAAAAAGAAAATAGCTCCGAAATCCAAAAGAGAAAAATCGCCTAAAGAAAAACCCGGTGTAAAAGAGAAAAAAGTTAAGACTACTAAAACTCCGCAGAAAAAAGGCAGTTGATAAAATAAATCATAAATTATTTTGAAAAGAGTAATCGGTCTTCGGTTACTCTTTTTTGTTTCTATGAAAAAAATTGAATTCATTAAACCGGTTTATAATCTAAACGAATTACCGAAACAAGATTTACCTACGGTAGTTCTTTGCGGTCGTTCAAATGTGGGAAAATCTTCATTTATTAATTCTTTATTTAATACAAAATTAGCTAAGACTTCATCTCAACCTGGAAAAACACGTTCCATTAATTACTATTTAGTAGAGAACAAATTTTTTTTAGTAGACTTACCCGGATTTGGTTACGCAAGGGTTTCAAAAAGTGAACGGGACGCATGGCAGTATTTGCTGGAAAAATATTTTTCACTTAATAAAAATATTGATCTTGCTGTCCATATAATTGACAGCCGCCATGACCCTATGCTGTTGGATATCGGACTAAATGAATTCCTGCACAAACAGAATATCCCGTATTTCGTTATCCTGAACAAATCTGATAAACTAAAACAATCCGAACTGGCTTCTGCACGAAAGCAAATCAATAAATTCTTCCCGGAGCTTATATACGGCGAGAATATGCTTTTCTATTCCACGATAAAAGGTACCGGCAAAAAAGAAGTAGTAAAGTTATTATCCTCTCTCTTCCTTATATGAAAATCACTTAAATCTTTCTTATTATTGAGTGTAAAGTTGTAAGGAATAATAATTTAGGACATATTTCTTTCACTAGATCTTAAGAAGGGCGGATGGGAATTACAGAAAAAATCAGAAAGAGAATTTTCATTTTTTTGTTTATTCCAATCCTTGTAGTAATTCCATTTTTTACCGATGATTTAACACTCAAAATTATTTCCGGTGTTATACTACTTGTCTATGCCGGCTTCATAATCTTTTTGCGCGATTCAATGAAAAATAATTCAATTGATACTGATTTTGATTTGCAATCGGATCTTTTTGAAGAAGATAATGCAATTGAAAAGGAGCGATATGAAACTGATGCCGGTGAAGATTTCAAAATAATTTCTCCTACCAAAAATATTGAAGTTATTACTGCCGATAATTTCGCTGCAAACATTAACCGCGGCAATAAAGATCTTTTTAAGCCGCCTGACTTCAAACAGAATTTTGAAAAGATTGTTCACGAACAGCTTCCGGAAGATGTTAATCATGATGAACAATTCGGTTTTGTTCTTGAAAAGATATTAAGTGTAGTTAAAGATTCTTTCATGGCTCACACGGCTGCTTTTTTCTGGTACAATAAAAATAGAAAACGATTAACGCTTGAACGTTATGTAACAAGTTCATCTCAAATTACACAACAAAAATTTGATCTTGAAGATGATATCCTCGGCAAGATTGTCCAAAAAGAAGAACCCGAGTTATTGACCGACATTTCTTCAAATGCTGAAATTGATGTGATAAGATATTACAGCGCCCCACAAGGAGTTAAGAGTTTTGTCGGTGTGCCATTATTTTATGGTAAATCATTAACCGGTATTCTTGTTCTCGATTCTAAAGTAAATGATGCGTTTGGTATTGAACAAATTTATGCACTCGGCAGAATTGTCCGTGTCATTTCAATAATAATAACATTATTCGAAGAAAAATTTTCCGAATCACAGGCAGAGCTTAGATTAAATACTTTACTCAACATGTTGAGTCACGATAAAAAAATTGAATCTGAAGTAGATCTTCATAGAACTATTGAAAATGCAGTTCAGGGTTTAATGGATTGGGATTCTTTTACTTTTGTTTCTTATTATCCGCCTGAACATAAATTTAAAACTTCGAAGATCATTAATAAAACTTCGTTAAAGTATGTAGGTGAGAATTTAGAAATTGATCTTACCGGAACTTTGGTCGGTAGAGCTATATTAAGCGCAACTCCGGTTAAGATAGATGATACTTCAATTTCGGAAATACCCCGCTTCGCAAAAAATGAAGATGTAAGCTTTGATGGCTCTTTCCTCGCAATTCCTCTTGTTCATGATGAACAAAACTTTGGAGTTCTCTGCTTCGAAAGTTTGAAGAAAAATATTTATTCAAACAATGAAGTTACTTTTATCAAGAACGCGACTAAGATATTTGCTTTCATACTTCATTCGTATTCCACAATAAGTGTTCTAAAAAGTTTGCTTTCAGTTGATGCAGAAACAAAAACTTTGAATTATGATTCGTTCCTCGAGCGGTTTACCGTTGATCTTGTTCGCAGTAAAGAATTAGGAATTCAAGGTGCAATTGCAATGATCAAAATTGATGATTTTTTAGAACAAGATTCATTATTTGAAAGCGATCCGTTCCCTAAAATTGTACGTGTAATTTCACAGATCATTAAAGATGAAATGACACCGTTAAATTTAATCGGGCGGTTAAGCCAAAAAGTTTTTGCAGTATATTTTTTCAATATGTCACCTAAAGATGTTTTTCTATGGGCGGAAAAATTACGGATTAAAATTGCCCGCAAACCGATTGCTATAGTTTCTAAGCAGACAACATTTACTGTTTCGATCGGAGTTGCTTCAACAACAAACAAAACCGATGTTCAAGAGATCTTAACTGATGTGGAACTTGCACTTAAAAAAGCATTAGAAAAAGGCGGCAACACGGTAAAAAGTATCAGCTAACATTCGAAAGTATCCGGTGAACAATTTCTTTATTATAGTTCTCGATGGTATCGGGATTGGTGAACTGCCCGATGCTAAAAATTATTCAGATCAAGGAAGCAATACAATTGGCAATATGGCAAATCGTCTTGGCGGTTTGAATTTACCTAATCTTGAACAATTTGGATTAGGAAATATTATTCCCATCCTTGGAATTAAAGCACAAGAACAACCATTAGCTTCGTATGGAAAATTAACTGAGATATCTCCTGGAAAAGATTCTACTACGGGACATTGGGAATTAGGCGGGTTAAAAGTTGAGATTGAATTTCCGTTTTATCCGGATGGATTTCCGCAAGAACTTATCAATAGATTTTTAAATGCTACCGGTTTGAAAGGTGTTCTTGGAAATTATGCCGCATCAGGGACAGAAATTATTAAAGACCTCGGTGCAGAACATGTAAGAACCGGCTATCCGATTGTTTACACTTCTGCAGATTCAGTTTTTCAGATCGCGGTTCATGAAGAAGTAATTCCAATAAATAAACTTTACGAAATTTGTACGATTGCACGCGAAAAAGTTCTAATTGGTAAAGATGCTGTGGGAAGAATTATCGCTAGACCATTTATTGGTAAAGAAGGAAATTTTATCCGTACAACAAATCGAAAAGATTTTTCTCTTGATCCGCCCTCACCGACAATTTTAGATTATTGTTTGAATGAAGGAATTGAAACCTATGCAATCGGGAAAGTGAATGATCTGTTCAATTACCAGGGGATTAAACACAAATTGAAAACAAAATCAAATCAAGAGGGAATTGAAAAGATTATCGAGACAGCAAAAAATGTAAAAGAATCTTTCATTTTCACTAATCTTGTGGATTTTGATGTTTACTACGGTCATAGAAACGATCCTGAAGGACTTCACAACGCTCTTAAAGAATTTGATACACGATTACCAGAGATCGTAAATTATCTTGATGAAACAGACCGTTTAATCATAACTGCCGATCATGGTAATGATCCGACTGATATAAGTACAGATCATACACGGGAATATGTACCGCTTCTCTATTATAGAAAAAATATTCAAGGGAAAGATTTAGGTACACGTAAAACTTTTTCTGATGTTGCCCAAACAGTTGCTCATTATTTTAAGATCAATAATGATCTGAAAGGAACAAGTTTCTTAAATGAGTGAAGAAGAAATCAAAAAAATTGTTACAACCATTTTACCCAATGATAACAAGAGAAAAATGCTCTTCGAGAAAATTAAAATACTACAATCCTTGCCGGATGAAATCATTTATGACTTCTTGAATTGCAAAAGTGTACTCCGTGCAACGAATTATAAAAGTAAATTTCCACCGCATGCCAAATAAAATTGAATATTTGATTGACACCGATATATTTGTAGACCATCTTACTCAAAAAGATGATTCTGCTTTATCTGATCTTGAAGTAGCAATGTCAACAGGAATGTGTTTCACTTCTGTTATACAAGCATCCGAATTATATTTTTATGCTTCCGATCCGGTTGAGAAACAAGGTGTTGATTCCGTTATGCGTGCCATGAAAGTTTTAGGTGTTCATCCAAGATATAGTTTGAACATTTCAGATTTTTTTAATAAAGTTGCGACCACACGTGACGCAATTGTTTGTTCTGTTGCAAAAAACAATAAACTTCCTATTTTTACAAACGATAGTTACAGATATAAAGAGAGCGGTATAAAAATAATTTCATCATTAGAATTGAGAGGATGATTTGTTACTCGGTAAGGTTATTGGAACTGTATGGTCAACACGTAAAGATGAAAATCTTGTCGGAGCTAAATTTTTAATAGTTCGTCACATTGATCTGGAATATAAACCAAAAGAAGCAACTGTGATCGCAGTTGATTCAGTTGGTGCAGGAGTTGGTGAAATAGTAATTGTTGCACAAGGCAGTTCCGCCCGCCAAACAACATTTACAAAAAACAAACCTGTGGATGCAGTAATTATGGCTATTGTAGATAAACTTGATATCTCGGTAAAAGATAAACAAAAAGAAACTGTTGTGGTCTAATGCAGCTTGGAAAAATCATTGGAACTATTTGGGCAACAAGAAAATATGAAGCTGTTACCGGCTATAAAATGCAATTTGTCCAGCCAATTAATTCCGAGGGTAAGAATCTTGGAGAGCCGATTATTGCTTTAGATACGGTTGGAGCCGGTCCGGGAGAAATAATTTATTACGTAACAGCAAGCGAAGCTGTTATACCTCTTGATGTTGATATGGCTCCGGTTGATGCTTCAATCGTTGGAATTGTTGATTCAATTAATCTTGAATCCTAGCGGGAGATCTAATCTTGAAAATCATAAAACAGTTTACTAATAGAGAAAGTCAATCTTTAGATAAATATCTTCAAGAAATTGGTAAAGTAGATCTATTAACACCGGATGAGGAAATAGAATTAGCTATTAGAATAAGAAAAAATGATTCGTTAGCATTGGAAAAATTAGTAAAAGCAAATTTACGGTTTGTTGTTTCGGTTTCTAAACAATATCAAAATCAAGGGCTCTCGCTTGGCGATTTGATTAATGAAGGTAATTTAGGATTAATTAAAGCAGCAAAAAGATTTGATGAAACGCGCGGTTTCAAATTTATTTCTTATGCTGTTTGGTGGATTCGTCAATCTATTCTTCAAGCGTTGGCTGAACAATCAAGGATTGTTAGATTACCATTAAATAGAGTTGGTGCATTGAACAAGATCGGGAAAGCTTATAGCAATCTTGAACAGGAATATGAACGTGAACCGAATGCGCAAGAACTCGCTCAAGAACTTGATATGGATATTAGTGAAGTTTCAGATACATTAAAAATTGCTGGACGTGCTGTATCAATGGATGCGCCATTTACAACTGGAGAAGAAAACCGTCTGCTTGATATTTTGGAAAATGATGAACAACCCTCGCCGGATTATACACTTATGTCAGAGTCTCTCCGAAGTGAGATTGAACGTGCACTTTCAACTCTTTCCGAACGTGAGGCAGAAGTGATTAAACTTTATTTCGGACTTAATAAAGAACATTCTCTTACACTTGAGGAGATCGGCGAAAAATTTAATCTTACTCGCGAGCGCGTTCGTCAAATAAAAGAAAAAGCAATTAGAAGATTACGTCACGCATCACGCAGCAAGAATTTAAGATCTTACCTGGGTTGAGTTTGTTTATGATTATACTCAACAGAAATTTAAAAAAAATTATTTGTGCAATTCTTGTATTAATGATCTTCAGCGGTTGTTCCTCCTCATCAAGTTCACAAAGATTTAAGCAAAGTAAAAGTGATAGAAACAGTAATTCAAATCCGAGATTCGAATCTGCCGACACTACAAAAAGAACTTCACGCACAACACCTAAAAACGAGAGAATTGTTTTTAATGATCTACCGGCAGATACTACGGATGAATTTGATGAAGCACCCGTTGAAGAAAATCCTGTTGATAAAACAAATTTTGTATCTCATTTTGAAAAATTAAAAACATTTAATATTGCTCTTACACCACGAGAGAAAGTGTTATTTGAAGTTATTAAATTTTTAGAAACACCTTACAAGTATGGCGGCAATACACAAAAAGGGATGGATTGTTCTGCCTTTACTTTGCAGGTATTTCAGAATTCTCTTTCTGTCGAAATTCCACGCTCGGCTCGTGAACAATATTCTACAGGAGAAAAAATTTCTAACGATGAATTGAAATTCGGCGACCTCGTCTTTTTCAATACTACAAAAAAATCTTTTCCCGGGCATGTAGGTATTTATCTTGGCGAAAATCAATTTGCACATGCAAGCCGTTCGCTTGGTGTAACTGTATCATCGCTTGAAGCAGCTTATTATAAAAAGCGTTATGTTGGTGCACGAAGAATTGAAGGTTTTATGGAAGAGTAAATATGTTTGATGAAAAGAAACAAATAGTGTACTGGAAAACTACTGCGCTCGATAATATGGAGACTGCTGAAATTCTTTTTGAAAAAGGAAAATATCGCGAATGTTTGTTCTTCTGCCACTTAACTATTGAAAAATTGTTGAAAGCACATTTCGTTAAAACACAAAAAGATTTCGCTCCTAAAGTGCATAATCTTGAATACCTCTATTCCAAAACAAATCTTAGTCTGCCAGAATTATATTACGATTTTTTGCCAAAGGTAATGGTATACAACATTGAGGGAAGATATCCGGATTATGATTTTCCTCAACCTTCCAAAGAAACAGCGGATCAATACATAAAAATGTCAAAGGAAATAATGGAATGGCTCTTACAGAAGTTATAGATTTGGTTAAAAACTATATTAATGAACTGAATAAAGATGGTATTACCATAGACAAAGCGTTTGTTTTTGGAAGCCATGCAGAAGGAATCGCTCGCCCTGATAGTGATATTGATGTTATGCTTGTATCGAAACTTTTTGATGATGATAAGATGAAATATATTTCTAAGATCTGGCATATGACAAAAATTTCTGGTTTTAAAATTGAACCTGTGGCAATTGGCTTAAAGCGCTTTTTAGAAGACGACTACTCGCCATTAATTGGAATTGTTAAAAAAGAAGGAATTGAAATCAACTAATATCCGTTCTTGATCTAACATCCAGAATCAAGCATCCAACATCCAGTATCCAGCATCCACAAACCACATTGCAAATAAAAACCCATTCACCTAATTTGTGCATGCAAATAAAATAATCTGGAGTAAACAATGGATTTCAGAATTGAAACCGATACTATGGGTGAAATGAAAGTCCCCGTTGATAAGTATTATGGCGCACAGACAGCAAGATCGTTAATGAATTTTAAGATTGGCGGAGAAAGATTTCCTGCTGAGATGATTAGAGCGCTTGGTATTGTAAAAAAAGCTGCAGCAATCACAAATAATGAATTAGGCGCTTTACCTAAGGACAAACTTGATCTGATTGTAAAAGCTGCTGATGAAGTTATTGAAGGAAAATTGAATGATCATTTTCCTCTTGTTGTTTGGCAAACCGGAAGCGGCACTCAAACGAACATGAATGCAAACGAGGTTATCT
>JACRFC010000212.1 GCA_016234355.1 Ignavibacteriales bacterium | reverse complement strand
TTCCATCTATTTGATCAATAGCATCATCAATTATCTTTGCACACTCGCGGTCGAACGCACCTGACTCATAATATGCTTGAACTGCATTCTTTGCTGCACCGAGATTCATCACTTTAAGTGTTGAATCTGTTGAAGTACAGCTTATAGTCAAAAACGCAAGAAGAATTGTTATATAAATTCTTGGTGATTTCAATTTCTCTCGAAAAAGTTAGACAATAAATAAATATCTAATAAACGATTGGAAATATAATTAACTGGGAAGAAAATGCTTACACCTTTCATTTTTCTATTAACTTTTTTGCCCCATTAACGATTGATTTAGGATAGCCGACATATTCTAAAAGAGCAATTGCGTTTTTGCTTGTTGCGCTTCCTTTATGAAGTTTATAATCGAAGTGAAGACCGCCTTCTGTCATTTCTTCCCGGAAGTGATAGTTTAGATAATTCTCCTTCAGAATCTCAGTTAGCTGCAAATCATGGGTTGCGAGAATTGTAAAATCTTTTCCGTTCATCAAATATTTAAGAACTTCAATTGACGCCGCAGTTCTTTCTACAGAATTTGTTCCCCTAAAAATCTCATCAATGATAAACAAATTAATATTATTTGTACGCGAGGCATTAACAATTCTAAGAATAGATTCAACTTCTGCCATATAATAACTTTTGCCGGACATGTTGGACCCGGTAATGAGAATATTTTTAGCTTCGAATCTAAAATCGTTTGAGATAGGATCAACAAGTAAAGGATGAAATATTTCCTTTACATTAAAGTGATTAGAATTGTTGCCAAATAAAGGAGTGGTAAAATTTGGAAACTGCTTCCTGTAGGATGCAATTGAAATCAAAGCGTCTAAATATCCGATCGTTTCAAAAAGTTTCTGTAAAGCTGAAAGATTAATTTTTATTTTATTCAAAGCAGAATAAAATCCGGTTAATTGAGACAAGAAATAAATATTGAAATAAACAGCAATCGGATTATTTTCACTTAGCTGAAGCGAGTAAATATTATATGCAACCGACCTGACAGGCTTTAAGTTTTTATTTATATCTTCACAGACTTCCGGAAAATCATTTTTTATTAGATCATGAATTTTTCCTGCCACATTGATTAAAACTGCAAGATACTGGAATGACGCAAGAAATTGTTTCAACTTATTCCGATTTAGAAAGAGAACAACTGAATTAACCGCAAAGGGAATAATTATAAAACCAACGTGTAAAAAACCCGAAAGGACTAAAATCAATAACCAGATTGCAAGTGCAGATAGACAATAAAATACGAAAACATATTTTGGCTTTTGCGGAAGAGGAGTCCATAATGAAAAAACTAAATATTTTACATAAGGTCCTGCAAGTGGCAATAAAGCGACTTGAATTTTTTCTCTTAAAGCGCGGTTCTTTGAAACAGCATTAATTATGTTTTCCCGCGCAATTAATTCTTCTTGAGTTAGGAGCGGCATTCTTAAAAGATCATAAAGACATTGAGCGCCGATTGGTGTAACGGCTCTATTTACTGTCTTAAAAAATTCATCCATATCAAGATCGTTCCACGTATCATCATTTAGTGTGTAATAATCTTCAGATTCTTTTTTCTCTTTGAATTGGAATAATAATTTTGAGATTTCCCGATCTGTAGAATTCTCTGAAAACTTTCCCCATTGATTACGAAGTTTTTTTATTGCGCGGTATCGTTGAACGGCGGAATAAATTTTAGAAATAATAATCGCAACAATAATTACAGAAACAAAAAAAATAATATTTATCGCCATTCTTTATATCTCTAATTCACAAACTTTACAAAAAGAATCTATAAAATATATTTACTCAAATCTCTGTTCTTAACGATCTTATCAAGCTTTTCATTTACCATTTCACCGGTGATTTCAACTTTTCCTTCGGGCATTTTATCCGGAACTTCAAAAAGAATATCCTCGAGCAAAGTTGTAAGAATTGTGTGCAGTCTTCTTGCACCGATATTTTCTACTTGATCATTCACGGTTGCAGCGGTACGGGCGATCTCTGTTATTGCATTATCCTTAAATGAAATTTGAACGCCCTCCGTTTGCAGAAGAGCGGAATATTGTTTGAGCAGCGCATTTTGCGGAAGAGTAAGAATCTTTACAAAATCGTCTTCACTCAGACTTTTCAATTCAACACGAATTGGAAATCTTCCTTGAAGTTCCGGAATCAGATCGGAAGGTTTTGAAACATGAAAAGCGCCGGAAGCGATGAACAAAACATGATCTGTTTTTACCGGACCGTATTTTGTATTTACTGTTGAACCTTCAACGATTGGAAGAAGATCGCGTTGTACACCTTCACGGGAAACATCGGGACCTTGCTGGCTTTTGGCTCCCGCAATTTTATCTATCTCATCAATAAAAACAATTCCGGCTTCTTGAACGCGTTTAATTGCTTCGCGCTGAACGGCTTCCATATCAATTAATTTTTCCGCTTCTTCCTGCGCAATTATTTTTCTTGCTTCGCGTATCGGCGTTTTGCGTTTCTTTTTCTTTTTTGGAATCATACTGCTCATCATCTCTTGCAAGTTCATAGTCATATCATCCATTCCCATTGGGCCAAGTACCTGCATACCAAACGCCGGCGCAGATGTATCGAACTCAATTAACTTATCATCCATCTCTCCGTTGCGGAGTTTTTCTCTCATCCACTCTCGCGTCTTTTCATTACGCAGTTCTTCGTTCTCACCGTTCTCATCTTCTACAACAGAAGATTTTTTCTGCGGAGGAATTAGCTGGTCTAAAATTCTTTCTTCCGCTATTCGTTCTGCTTTTTCCTGTACTTCGTTTGTTTTTTCTGAACGAACCATACTGACGGCAAGTTCTGCAAGATCGCGTATCATTGATTCAACATCACGCCCCACATAGCCGACTTCAGTGTATTTCGATGCTTCGACTTTTATAAACGGCGCTCCGGAAAGTTTAGCAAGACGGCGTGCGATCTCGGTTTTACCAACGCCGGTGGGACCGATCAGAATAATATTGTTAGGCATAATTTCTTCTTTGATGCTTTCCGCAACTTGCTGCCGTCTCCATCTGTTGCGTAATGCAATTGCAACTGCACGCTTCGCATCATCCTGTCCGATAATATATTTATCCAGCTCTTTAACAATTTGTGTTGGTGTAAGATTTTTAATTAGATCGTTATTCATTCTTCGTTTCCTCATTTGCCGATCACTTCGACAGTAATTTTTTCGTTTGTATAAATGCAGATATCTGCTGCAACTTTCAACGCTTCTTCTACAATTTCTTTTGAAGAAAGGTTGCTGTATTTTTTTAACATTTTTGCTGCGGCAAGAGCGAACATTCCGCCGCTTCCAATTGCAACTATATTATCTTCGGGTTCGATAACATCTCCGGTACCGGAAACAATAAATGCTTTCTCTTCCGAGATAATTGCAAGCATTGCCTCAAGCTTCCGTAAATATTTATCCGTGCGCCAATCTTTAGCAAGCTCTACAACGGCACGACTTAAATTACCGCTGTACTGTTCAAGTTTTTCTTCAAATCTTGCCAGGAGTGTGAACGCATCTGCAGTAGAACCTGCAAATCCGCAAATAACTTTTCCGTTAAGAAGCTTTCGGATCTTCATCGAGTTATGCTTCATTACTGTGTTGCCGAGAGTAACTTGCCCGTCTCCGCCAAGCGCGGCTTGCCCGTCTTTAATTATTCCTAAAATTGTTGTTGATCGAATTTTCATATTAACCTCCATATTACACTTTTAGAAAGTGCGGTTACTTATCAATCTTATATAATACTGCAGCTTTTTCTGCAGAAGTTACAATTCCTTTTATTAAAGCGGAACTGAATCCATTATGTTCCATTTGATTCAAACCGGAAATGGTACAGCCGCGTGGTGTTGTAACTTTATCCACTTCGGCTTCAGGATGATTCTTTTTGTCTAATAATAATGTTGCAGCGCCTTTTGCAGTTTGTGCTGCAATGAATAGAGCTTCTTCAGAATGAAATCCAATTTCAATTCCGCCTTGAGATGCAGCACGGATTGCCCGCATAAAAAATGCTATTCCGCAGGCGCCAAGTGCTGTAGCCGGAATCATCATCTCTTCTTCAATAATAATTGTTTTGCCAACGGAGTTAAAAATTTTCTCGGCGATTTCCAACGATTGCTCTTTCTTTGTATCTGATGCAAGACAAGTAATAGATTCTTGAATTGCAATTGCCGTATTAGGCATAGCGCGTATTACCGGAATATTTTTACCGACCTGTTCTTTGATAGCTTTAATCCATGCACCGGAGACAACAGAAATGAGAATATGTTTTCCCGGAATTAGTTTTGATTTAATCTCGGAAAGGAGATCATTCAATTTTTGCGGTTGTACAGCTAAAATTATCACTTCGGAATTTTTAACAGCCGCAATGTTATCTGCTGTAACCAAAAATCCTTTCTCGCGGTAAGCTGTTAACTGATCAACATGTCTTCTTGTGATCGTAATTTTTGATGCAGAAAATAATCCGGAATTGTAAAGTCCGTTTGCAATGGCTAAGCCGATATTTCCCCCGCCTAATATTGCAACCGTTGATAAATCTTTCTTCATTTTTTTTCCTCTATTTATTTCGGAAAAACCGATTATTATTTTAATTTAGTTCTTGTAATGCTTAATGGAAAAATCCTCGGCACACGTAATTGATATTCTCGATATTCATCACCAAAAGTTTCTATAAGTTTTCTTTCTTCAAAAATAGAACCCACGCAGAAGTAAATTACTATGCAGAGAAACATAACCAGATAAAACAAACTCATCGTTGGACGAAAACCTAAGAATAAGATGCTGAAAAAATAGATCGGGTGACGCACCATTTTAAACGCACCTTCGATCTTCAAAGTTTGTCTCTCATCCAAATCTTCAACTTTGTATTCACCAAGCAAATAACGCTCTATCTGAGCCGTTCCGAGAAATTCTTTAAGATCAATCGGCCGCGTTGCCCAGACTAATCCTATAAGCGAAATAACTTGGAGTGCAAATGTAATAATATCGAAAGGAAACAGTAAGTCGTAAACAATTACATTAGGTTTGGGAGCGACTGCATAAAAAAAAATAAAGAATAACAAAGAAGATAAATTATAAAACAACCGGTAGAAAGCTATCTTTGCGCCAAGTTTTTCTGCAAGCGCAATTTTTGTTTTATTCGAGGCAAGCAGCGTGTGAGAAAAAGCAAACAGTGTGAATAATAAAATGATGATAAATATATCTGCAGCAATCATAATTCCCTTCGCAAACGCGCGACCGGTATTTTGAGCGCCTCGCGGTATTTAGCGATCGTTCGGCGGGCAACGTGTATTCCTTTCTCTTGAAGTATGCTTGCAATTCTATCGTCACTATAAGGACTGTCTTTCGGTTCGTTGTCGCAAATTTCTTTTATCAGTTCTTTAATATGTTTGTTCGAAATATCATCACCGCTATCCGTAGAAAGTCCTTCGCTGAAAAAATATTTTAATTCATGAATGCCCTGGGGACTCTGAACAAATTTTCCGTTTACAACGCGGCTGATGGTGGAGATGTCCATCCCGATTTCCTCGGCAATATCTTTATAGATCATCGGTTTGAGAAAACGTGGACCCATCTCGAAAAATTCATATTGCTTTTCAAGAATGGCACGCATGATCTTTATTAATGTATGCCGGCGTTGTTGAAGCGATGCGATAAACCATTTTGCGGAATCGAACTTTTCTCGTAAGAACTTATAAGTTTCTTTTTCCCGATCGGAAATTTTTCTTTTCCGTTTGTTAGTATCTATCATTTCAAGATAAGTCTTGCTGATTGTAACCGAGGGAACACTTCTGTCGTTTAAGGTAACAATATAATTCTCTTCCACTTTTTCTATAAGAAAATCGGGTGTGATCTGATTCATCTCTTCAGAATCAATGTTGCCTTCACCCGGACGCGGATTTAGTTTTTGAATAAGATCTATTGTTGTGCGCAAAGTTTCTTTTGAAAGATCAAGATCTTTCTGAATGGCATCGAACCGCTTATTCGCAAAATTATCAAAATGTTCCGATAGAATTTTTTCTGCGAGATAAGAATAGTATGGATCGTAAGATGAATTTCTGATCTGAACGAGCAGACATTCCTGTAAATTTCTTGTAGCAATGCCGACCGGTTCAAGCGTTTGGATCTGTTTAATTATTTTTTCAGCATCTTCAACGGTTACTTTTGTACGTTCAAATAAATTTAATTCGTGAACAATCTTTTCTAAGTCCTGTTTGAAATAACCGTCCTTATCCAATCCACCGATTATATTTTCGCCAAGTATCATTTCTTCTTCGGTAAGATCGAGCATATGAAGCTGGTCTATCAAATTTTCACGGTGGGATTTTTTCTGAGGAGCGATCGGATAGATCTTTTCATCATCGCGGCTTCTATTCATTCGGTCAAATTCATGTTCTGATTCCGCTTCGTTCATATAATCTTCAAGATCGAATTCATCATCTTTGTTGTTGTATTTTTCTTCTTCGTCCGCAGTTTTTAATTCTTCACCTTCATCAGAATCTTCATTCTCTTCCTGCGATAATTCAAATTCTTCATCAAGGGATTCTTCGAGTATCGGATTTAACTCAAGCTCCGTTTTGATCCGCTGTTCAAGCGCAAGAGTATTCAACTGCAGCAGCTTTTGATATTGGATCTGCTGCGGAGAAAGTTTTTGCTGTAACGATAATCTTTGATGAAGTGACAACATAGTTAATTATCAACCGCTTTTTTTGTTTCCTCGAACCATTCTTTGCCGTATTCTCTTTCAAGAGCAGTACGGCAGAAATCTAAAATTTTTATTTGAGTTATATTTCCTTTTTCCAATGCGGGTCCGCACTCGGAATATCTTTCATAACGCAGTACAGGTCCGCCAAAACTTGAAATTCGAATTGGGAATAAATGACAAGATACAGGTTTTATAAAATCAATCTTACCGTCGTTATGTGCTTTCTCTATCCCGCACTTTGCAATATCACCATCCCAAGTTACGAAAACGCAGGCTCTCTTGTTCAGACTTCTCGTCATTAGCTCATCATTCACATTCATCCAAAAACCGTTCTTGTTGATCTCTTCGACGTGTTCCTTCGGTAAATATTCTAATATAACAGGAAGAATTTTATTTATCTCTTCAATTTCGTTCTTAGAAATTGGCGCGCCGAAGTCACATTCCATAGTACAACATGCACCTTTGCATTTTGCAAGATCGCACGTAAAGTTCGTGTCAACAATCTCTGTGTTAATGTAGACGTTTTCTATTTCGATGAATTCGCTATTCATAAATCTTAAATTAGAATTGCGAAAAGATACAAATTTTGTTCTATCTAAAAAAACCAACGAAAATTTGGATTTAGGATTTTGGAATTACGATTTTGGAATTGAAATATTTTTTTATATGAGACTATTATGAATTTTACAAACAAAGTAGTATTAATTACCGGCGCTTCAACCGGAATCGGAAAAGCAATCGCTCAAAACTTAATGGATGAAAACTGCAGACTTGTTTTGCTTTCGCGCAGAACTGAGTTGATCGAAGAATATTTACACAAATCACAAATCGCCTCCAACCGGCCACTGATTTTGAAATGTGATGTATCTAATAAAGAAGAAGTTGTGAGTTCATATAAACAGATCAAAGAAAAATTCGGCAAAGTTGATGCAGCAATATTAAATGCAGGTATTGGACATTATGTTACTGTTAAAAATTATGATTCACGTTTTGCCGAAGAAACTTTCGGCACAAATATTTTTGGAATAGTTTATTGGGTTGAACAATTACTTCCCGATTTTGTAAAAAGGAAGGACGGAATAATTGTAGGAGTTTCATCTCTTGCAGATAACCGCGGTTACTCGGGCAGCGGATTTTATTGCGCGAGCAAAGCCGCCGCTTCAATTTATCTTGAAGGATTGCGCATTGAATTAAAACATTACGGAATAAAAGTAATTACAGTTAAACCGGGATTTGTAAAAACTCCGATGACAGATAAGAACGAATTTAAGATGCCTCTGTTAATGGAGCCGGATAAAGCCGCACATATAATAATAGAAGGAATTAAGAAAGAGAAAAAAATAATTCAGTTTCCTTGGCCGATGGTTTTACTAACCAGATTAGTTGGTCTTCTGCCCGGCAATATCTACGAGTGGCTTGCGGAAAGATTTAAAAATAAAATTGTTCACTAACTAAAAAGATTTTTTTTATCAAAAAACAAGGGTTGTTGAATTGACGTGCTAATAAGCATTGTTAACAGTAAATTTCTATAAAAGATTAACCGCTATGAATTTTGAAAACAATATCTTTTTGAGAGCCGTTGCTTCTTTGTAGATTGGCAATGGAAATTCTATCATTCTGAGGATGTCCCAAAAGTAATAATATTTTTGAAAATAGCGCGCGGATAACGCAGATCCACCCTGTGGAATAAATTAAGAATCAAATTGTTTCAAAAACACAAATGCTATTCCACGGGGTAAACAAACTTGCCTACCGGCAGGCAGGTTTTCACAGATTTCTAATTTGAAAATTACTTTTTGGTCACCCCCAGTATTTACTTGAATGTGGAGTTAATAACATGTCAGTTTTGAGATTGCTTGTCGCAGTATCAATGGTTGTTGGTTATTTACCTGTATGGAGATTTAGAAAAAATAAGTTTTTCTATTTTTTTGTATTTCTATCTTTAATAGATCCTCTTTATTACGTTGTTCATACGATACTAAAATTGGGGACGTTTAATTATTATCCATATGCATTTGTTATTGCATTTCTTGTGATTCCCCTGTTCAAATTCAAAGTTCGCTTTCTAGTATCCGCACCAGTTCTTTTGTTATTGCCGTTTTTAAGAGGGGAGGATTTGATAGAAAAATGGATCTCTGCATTATTTATTGTATTCACTATACTTTTATTAGTATTTGAAATTTATGATAAAGCCCAAGAAGAAAAGAGTATTAAATTTTTTATAGCCGCATTAACAATAAACCAGATTATTCACGTGTTTATGATTTTTTTATTGTACGAAGATAGTGGTCTTTTTGTCAAACTTTTCAATCCTTTTTTGATAATAGAAATATCTGCATATCTATTCATAACTATTATTGGTCCAAATAAACAATACAACTTAAAACATATTCCAGAAAGTGTTGAAAATAAAAAACCCGTTATAGCTGGTAACGAAATACAAGAAAATGTGCTTACTCAAAAATTGATAAAACAGTACAGCTTAACTAGACAGGAAATAAAAGTAGTTGAGTTGTTATTACAACATTTATCAAACGGTGAAATTGCAGGTGAGTTATTTATAGAGAAAAAAACCGTACAGAACCACTTGAATAATATAAAAACAAAACTTGGTTTTAAAAATGTTGCCGGGTTAAGAAAAAATTTAAAAAAAATCATTAAGTAACATTTGGATAATATCAGGGATGAAACTCCAGGAAAATTGTGTCAAAACCCCCAGAAATTTGGGATAAAACTCCCTTGCCAAACCACATTTGTAAGATTACATTTGTAAAAATTTTTTTACTGAAAAACATTAGGCACATTACATGAAAAAAGGAATGCTTGGCTCATTTGTTATCATAATTGGATTGTTTATTGCTAACTCTTGCGGAGAAAACCCAACCGAACCCGAACCACAGCCCGGCAGAAGAGATTATGTGTGGACTGTGGAT
>JACRFC010000001.1 GCA_016234355.1 Ignavibacteriales bacterium | reverse complement strand
TTTTTATGATTGGAATAATCTTCCAATCTATTTTATCCGTTTCATTAATCTCACTTTTAATTTTCTTTTCGTCTGCTTTATTCATCTCGGTAATATTTCATTTCCTAAAGTCAACTCATATTGAACAATTCAAAACAGTTTCGATAACTGTTTCGATAATCTTATGCGGATTGCTTTATTACTCAGTAGTATCACCGCCGAAAGTTAACTATCCGTTTCAGTTAGAAAAATATACTAAAACTTTAATCAGCGGTACGATTGATAATATCGAACTGAAAAAAGAAGGCAGAATAATTTTATATTTATCTGCCGATACAGTAACTACAAAAGAAAAGAAGTATCAAGGCATATATAAAATACTTTGTTCTGTTTATGATGAAGATAGAAAAACATCAAAACTATATGATCAATTGAAAATTGGGAACAGGATACAAATCGTTGGAAATATTTTAATACCTAGGAATGAAAGGAATCCGGGCGAATATGATTATGAAAAATATCTAAACGGAAAGGGAATTGTAGCAATAGCAAATATCTATAAAACCGATGACGTAAAATTTATCTCGAAGGAAATTTCGGTATACAAAAACACAATTCATCAAATCAGAAAAATGTTAGATAAACAAATCACATCGCTGCATAACAAGACTACTGCCGGCTTACTTCGTGGATTACTATTAGCTGATCGCGGCTCGATTGATTACGCTATCAAAAATGAATTTGTTAATTCTGGAGTTGTGCATGTTTTGTCTGTATCCGGCTTACATGTCGGTTACATTGTTTTGATCTTCTTAGTTGTGTTCAACAGGTTTAATATTTTTACCCGCTACACATTAACCTTGATCGGTTTGTTGTTCTATCTAATCATAACTGGTGCCGATGCGCCGGTATTCAGATCAACAGTGATGGCAGTTGCTTTATTAGCAGCACCGGCTATGGGCAGAGAATACAACAGTCTAAATGCATTGTCTCTTTCAGCATTTGTGATATTGTTGATCAATCCGAATGAATTATTCAATCCAAGTTTTCAACTATCCTTTTCAGCGATCTTGTCGCTGATCTTAATCTACCCGCCAATGAAGCGTGCAGTTGATAACATGCATATAAAAATAAAATGGCTGAATTGGTTTTTAATTTTTTGTGTTACTTCTTTGTCGGCACAAATAGGAACGCTCCCGTTTACTCTAACTTATTTCCATCGCCTTTCTGTTTCTGCTTTGCTTGCCAACTTAGTTGTTATTCCGGTTTCCGGTGCAATAGTAGCTTTGGGAATATTCACATTGTTTGTAAGTACTCTTTTCAGCTGGTTCGGTTCTATCTTTGCTTCTGCTAATGAACTACTAACTTATGTTATGTACTTCTTTGTTCGTTTATTGGGTGGAGATAAATACTCTTACATTTTAATTAATCAGTTCAGTGTTTTTGATGCAATATTATTTTATCTCATCTTAGCTCTGGTATTTTTCATCTTCAAAAAATTTACAAACAGAACTGCAAAGATAGTTGGTGCAACTTTATCTGTAGCATTGTGGATTTTGTTCATCCGTTTAGATAATTATGAATTAATGCCGAAGAATGTTTTATCAGTTATGGCGGTAGACATCGGGCAAGGTGACGGGTTATTAGTAAAATTTCCAAATGGTAAAACCGCATTGATAGATGCGGGCGAAGCGACTGAATATTTTGATAACGGCGAACGTGTGATCTTACCTTTAATGGATAAGTTAGGTATTGATACGATTGACTACGGATTTATTTCTCACGTTGATTCCGACCATTATAAGGGATTCTTATCAATAATCAAAAAACACAGAGTTAAATTTATTTATAAACCAAAGCTTGATCCGAAATTTCAAAAAGATATTGATCTTGAATATTATTTAAGAGCGAACGGAGTTCCATTCAAATATTATTCAAAACAAATAATTCCGATCGGCAACAGCCGCATTTATGTTTTGAATGATACAGCAAACCATTATTTTGAATCATTAAGTTCAAACGATCAGAGCGGAATGCTTAAGTTGGTGTATGGAAATAATTCTTTTTTGTTTACGGGTGATGCAAGCACTAAAGTTGAAAGCGACTACGTGAGTAAATACAAAACATTTTTACAATCTGATGTTTTAAAAGCCGGGCATCACGGAAGTAGAACAAGTACAAGCGAAGAATTTCTGGAATTTGTTAAACCTAATTACGCTATCATAAGCGCTGGAGTTATGAACAAGTTTAATCATCCGCATAAAGATATTATTGAACGGTTCAATCAAAATAAAATTAATATTGTAAGGACTGATAAATCCGGTGCTATTATGTTTAGATCGGACGGGTATAAAATAGAAGAGATTAATTGGAAGAAAATGGAATCAACGTTTAATCTATAACCATGATTAAAATTCAAGAAAACATATCCTTAAAACCATACAACACATTCGGTGTTAATGTAAAAGCAAAATATTTCACTTCAGTTGTATTGGAAAAAGAGATATTGGAAATATTACAATCCAAACGTTTCGGTAGTATGAATAAACTTATTCTTGGCGGTGGAAGTAATATTCTATTCACTAAAAATTATGATGGTTTAGTAATCCATTATGTTGAGAAGGGAATACGTTTAGTAGAAGAAAATGAGAAGTATGTAATCATAGAATCTTCAGCCGGAGAGATTTGGAATGATGTGGTTTCCTATTGTGTCGAGAATAAATATTACGGAATCGAAAATCTTTCACTCATTCCCGGCAGGGTCGGAGCTGCACCGATTCAAAACATCGGCGCTTATGGTGTGGAAATTAAGGACGTATTTGAATCTCTTGAAGGTATTAACTTAGAGTCGGGAGAAAAAAAGATTTATAAAAAAAATGAATGCAAGTTCGATTACCGCGACAGTATCTTCAAAAAGGAATTGAAAGGGAAGTTCATAATCACTAAAGTAAAATTGAAATTAAAGAAAGAAAAACAGTTCAATCTTAATTACCGTTCCTTAAATGATTATTTAGGAAAAGCGAACAAAGAAAAGTTGACTATCAGAAGAGTACGTGAGACAGTTAACAAAATTAGAATGAGTAAGCTTCCCGATCCTCAGCGTTTCGGTAATGCGGGAAGTTTCTTTAAGAATCCGGAGGTAAGTGAAGAAAGATTTATAGAACTGAAAAAAAATTTTGAAGAGATCGTATTTTTCAAATTGGATGGAAAAAAATACAAAATACCCGCCGGATTTCTAATTGAAAAATGCGGTTACAAAGGGAAGAGAATCGGAGATGTAGCAACATATAATCGGCAGGCATTAGTTATAATAAATATGGGCAGAGCTACCGGCGAGCAGATAAAAAATTTCTCTCAAGAAATTCAAAAAGCTGTGTTTGATAAATTCGGAATTGAATTAACTCCCGAAGTCAATATTATCTAACCAATTACTAAAGGTGAATTATGGATCTACTTGTTTCCGTAATCGGTCTTGCATTGATAACTTACTTTGTTATTCTGCTTGGAGCGACACGTCTAGCAATTAAAAAAGGATTTAACGCTGTTGTAATGTTTTTATCCGCACTTCTTATTCCACCTGTTGCTGTCGTACTCGTTCTTTTTATTTATGGTAGGAAAGAAGTTGAACGTGATGAAAAAAATACTTTCACTAATATCATTTGGGAAGTTACGCAGCCGTTTATAGACCTCGTTCACACATCGCGAGCGTTGATCGGTCTAAATATATCTTACATTCTTGAGGGACTAACTTACTTTGGTGTTGTTGGTCTTCTTGCAATTTATTTTAACGATTACATAAAACTCGATGACATCCGAGCTGGAAACATGGTAGGAGTACTTACTGCTGGAATTACGTTGAGCATGTTGTTTCTCGGAGCTACAGTTGATCTTGTTGGTGTGCGAAAAGCTTTGCTCTATTCGTTATCGTTTATGTTTGCCGGAAGAATTCTTTTATCAACGGCGCCGCATCTTGGAGGTACTGGACTATGGGGATCGGCTCATATCTACTCTATGCTTGGAATATTAGGAATTGTACTCGGCTACGGAATTTATCAACCAGCTGCTTATACTGCAGTTAAAAAATTTACAACGGAAAAAACTGCTGCAATGGGTTATGCAATGTTGTACGCGCTGATGAACCTTGGCGGATTCTTACCAGGATTAATTTCTCCGCCGATAAGAAGAGCTACAAGTATACTCGGTGTGTTCTGGGTTTACGTTGCTCTTACTGTAACCGGAATTGCAGTCGTCTATTTTATTATGACAAAGAAAGCAGTAGCTAAAGCGATTGAGACTGCTTCAAAAGAAAAAAATGCAAATCAAGTTGAGGATGAAGATGAACTTTCCAAGATGACAGCAAAAGAGAAACTGAAATTCTACTTAAAGAACTTTCCTCTAAAAGATAAACGCTTTTTGTATTTCATTTTTGCTCTGAT
>JACRFC010000211.1 GCA_016234355.1 Ignavibacteriales bacterium | reverse complement strand
ACTCACCTTACGCAAAAATATTTATTTAAGCTTGGCATTAGAACTTCATAGCAAAGCAAGCTTTCATATTTTCTAATTCATTAAGAGCAGTACGGTTAGCAGAGATATAAAGTTTAGACCTAAGAGCAGTCTGATTTAGCTTTGCTCTTATACTTAAATACTCCAACTTGAAAAAAGCATATATCGATGCAAAAATATGATTGCTCTGAGTTCTGACTCTTTTTGTTGGAGATTTGCATAATGCAACATGCTGCTTTAATGATTTATGATACTCTTCTACTTTCCATCGTTTATGATAGATTGCTGTTATCTTATCGTATGTTAATGTTAGATCGCTGCTAACTAAATGAAGAACACCCTGACTTCCGTCTTCGTTTTTGAAGACTTGTCTTATTAGCATCAGAGGAAAACTTACTCCTTCTAAATATATTTCTTGTTTGGTGTTCTCTTTGAGTTCGAACTCACTTACTGTAACATACTTACCATTAAGTTTATCTTTTTTGCTCAACGCTATTTTCCGATTTGTTTTAATAGGCATAATAAAATCTTTTCTGAGCTCTGTTTTCACATACATCATATTCTCACTTGAGCCGTACCAGACATCATTTAATACGTATTTGAATTTGATATTGTTTTTTACACAAACTCTTAGCATTTCACGATACTGTTCGTTCTTTGTCTTCTCGCTTACTCTTTTTTCTTTATTCGTCTTTTCATCAATTACTGTTCTTGTTTTTCTCACTAAATCGAATACTATCGGTACTCGAACCCCTTTGCTTAAATAGAGCGCTGATATAATATTTATTCCTTTTACACTTCTGCCTTTACTGTGATCATAATGCCAACTGACTATTTCGTTTTCATCTGTGCTTGGCTTTTCTTCTATTGTATCATCTACTATTATTACTCCTTCTTCGCTCTCGATTTCTCTGACTTTTGGTTTTATTATTTTCCATAGCCCGGCTGATGTGAAATCTTCTGAACTTAAAAATCGCGTCACTTTATCGTGACTTATTTCTCCTTCTACTAATATCGATAACCCTGTGGCTGTTGTATATGAAAATGAACTTATCAGATAATCTGTATATGTTTCTAAGAGTTGCTTATTCATCTTGCCCTCTTATTTTTTCATTACAAACTTATGCTTATCCTTTCCTTTTTTCACCTTTTTGCGTAAGGTGAATTACTAAATATTTTCTGCGCGGACTCTTTTTCTAAATTCACTAATGCTGCAGTTCTTTTCATCATGATCGCAATGCTTTTTAAAAAGGTACTATCTAACCGAGAAAGAGACCTGGTAGCAGTTAAAGGGATAACGAATAATTTGCGCAGATCCTTCTCTTTGCTCAGGACAGGGATTTTATGAGCTTGTCTATGGCAGGCAGGCAAAATATTTTTTTGCGATGTTTTATCAACCAAATATTATTTTGCGAAATGCCCCGAAGATCCGAAGGACATCTATGGAGTATGGCTAGACCAAAAATAGATTTAAAAAAATGACAGCACCAAAGGTATTTATCTGCAGTTTCAAATT
>JACRFC010000209.1 GCA_016234355.1 Ignavibacteriales bacterium | reverse complement strand
GAATGCTTTGTTTCTTTTAATTTTTCCGGATGCGGTTTTTCTAAAAGTTTTTGCCGCTCCACGATTACTTTTCATCTTTGGCATTATTCCACCTATCTATTTTTTCTTTTTACCTTTTTGAGGCGCTAATATTGCGTGCATCGCCCGTCCTTCAAATTTTGGTTCCTGTTCAACTTTAGCAACATCAGCCAACCTTTCAAGAAATTTTCTAAGCAATGTTTCGCCGATTTCCGTATAAGCTAATTCTCTTCCCTTAAATATTACCGACACTTTAACCTTGTCACCATTCTCAATAAAATTAACTGCATGCCGTGCTTTGAAATCAAAATCATGGGTATCTGTATTTGGATGTAAACGAATTTCTTTTAGAACACTAACAACTTGTTTTTTCTTTTGAAGCTTCTCTCTTTTTTGAATTTCATAAACAAACTTACCGTAATCAATAATCTTACAAACCGGAGGAGTAGCTTGCGGTGCAATTTCTACCAAATCCATCTGAGCTTCTTCTGCTTTTTTAATTGCCTCTTTTGATGATACAACACCTAATACTTCTCCGTTTGGTCCAATGAGTCTAACTTCAGGAATTCTTATTTCCTGATTAACTCGGTATTTAATTTGAGTGATAAAAAACCTCTCTTAATTGTGATTTAATTTGTTATCTATTTCGATTTTTATTTTAGAAATAAATTCTTCTAATGATAAACTGCCTTTATCGCCAAGCTTATGTTGTCTTACAGAAACTGTACCAGATTCTTTTTCTTTTTCACCTACGATTAACATGTAAGGAACTTTCTGCATCTCCCAATCGCGTATTTTATAACCAATCTTTTCATTTCGTTTATCAAGTTCGGCAATAATATCATTCTTAGCAAGAACATCTCTTACTTGTTCGGCATATTCCATAAAATTTTGAGAGACAGCAAGAACAGCAACTTGAACCGGAGCTAACCATGTAGGGAATGCACCACCGTAATGTTCGATCAAGATACCCATAAAACGTTCTATAGACCCGAGCAGTGCCCTGTGAACCATATATGGCTGATGTTCTTTCCCATCCTCGCCAATGTATTTCATATCAAATCGTTGTGGCAAATTGAAATCAAATTGAATTGTACTTAACTGCCATTCACGATTTAAAGCATCTTTGATTTTAATATCAATCTTAGGTCCATAAAAAGCTCCGCCTCCTTCGTCAATTTCATATTCTACATTTTCACGGGCAAGAGCATTTTTCAAAGAACTTGTAGCTTTTTCCCAAAGACTATCTTCACCAACAGCATCTTCAGGCTTTGTAGCAATAAAAAATTTAAGATCAGAAAATCCAAACGAATATAAAATGAACTTAGAAAAACGTAGAACTTCAATAACTTCATCTTCAATTTGATCTTTGGTACAGAAAATATGTGCATCATCTTGAGTAAATCCCCGCACACGAAGTAATCCGTGCAACACTCCGCTCTTTTCATAACGATAAACTGTTCCTAATTCTGCCCAACGTAAAGGTAAATCTCTGTATGAACGAAGTTTTGTTTTATAGATCATTATATGGAAAGGACAATTCATAGGTTTGACGTAATAATTCTGATCATCAATACTCATTGGTGAGTACATACTATCTTTGTAGAAATCCAAATGTCCGCTAGTTTCCCAAAGCCAGCTTTTACCCATATGAGGTGAGTATAAAAGATCATATCCGCTTTTGAGATGTTCTTTCCGCCAAAATGTTTCAACAGTATTTCTAATTCTTGATCCTTTCGGATGCCAATAGATCAGTCCGGCTCCTGCTTCTTCGTGTATGCTGAATAGATCCAGATGTTTACCAACTTTTCTATGATCGCGTTTTTTTGCTTCTTCTAAGAACAGAAGATAATCATCAAGCATTTTCTTTTTTGGAAAAGAAATGCCGTAGATTCTTTGCATCTGTTTATTTTTTTCGTCACCTCTCCAATATGATCCGGAAACAGTAAGAAGTTTTACAAATTTAATTTTACTAGTATCAGGAACATGGGGGCCGATACATAGATCGGTAAAATCACCCTCATCATAAATGCTGATTACTTCTGCTTTATCATCAAGTTCACTTAAAATTTCTAATTTATAGTTATCACCTTTTTTCTTGAAAAAGTTTATAGCATCGTTTTTACTAAGTTCTGTTCTCTTAAATGGATTTTTTTGCGATGCAATTTCCATCATCTTCTTCTCAATCTTCACTAAATCTTCATCTGTCAAGTTTGAGTTGATTTCTATATCATAATAGAACCCTGCGTCTATTGCCGGACCAACACCAAATTTTGCTTCAGGATAGATTGATTGAACTGCATGAGCCATTAAGTGTGAAGTTGAATGCCAGTATGTGTGTTTCCCTTCAGGATTATCGAAAGTAAAAATTTGAAAAGTAGCATCATTGTTTATCTGTGTAGATAAATCTCGTACAACACCATTGATCTTAGTAACAAGAGCTTCATCAGCCAAACGATTAGAAATTGATTTTGCAACTTCAAAAGCAGTTATGCCTTTATCAAATTCTTTAACTGATCCATCAGGAAATGTAATTTTTATTTTTTCCATCATCCTACATTAAAAAAAAACGGAGAATCCTCCGATAGATTGTGGGTTCTATAGGATTCGAACCTATGACCTTCTGCACGTCAAGCAGACGCTCTAACCAACTGAGCTAAGAACCCGCAGAATTACTTCGTCATCGTTATAAAACCCAGTTCATCAATATAGTACCGAGGGCCGGACTCGAACCGGCACGGGTGCAAACACCCACAGGATTTTAAGTCCTGTGCGTCTACCAATTCCGCCACCCCGGCGAAAACGCGGTGCAAATATAAACTTTTTTCACAATTCGTTGCAATAATTTGGCTTCAGAGTATTAATTAAATCATTTCTTTACTAAAAATACACTAACCTTCATATAAAACTAAAGAGGCTGTCTCAAAAGTAATTTTTACCGATGAAAAGTTGCGATTTTAAAACTAAATTAAATCCAACTCATTCATTATTGGTACTTTTGATACAGCCTCTCAATTTAAGTGGGCCCTGAAGGACTTGAACCTCCGACCCGCTGATTATGAGTCAGCTGCTCTAACCAACTGAGCTAAGAGCCCAAATATTCCTAAAATTTAATGCGGAACAAAAATAGTGCTTTGAAAAAATGGATGCAAATT
>JACRFC010000210.1 GCA_016234355.1 Ignavibacteriales bacterium | reverse complement strand
TCATTACCGATAAGACAACGAACAACAGAAGAAGTATGGATGCCAGCAATCCTCTCAATAGAACAAAATCTCTGATGTAACTCTTAAATTCATCACCATAATTAGAATCTTCCGAATTAGTTCTAAAGTAACGGTATAAGAACATTGCTGAAGTAATTAAGAAAGCAGAAATAATAAATTGTGCGAAACCAATTAATGCGTTAAAAGAAAATGCCATTTCACCAATGTTGCCTACGCTCTCCCATCTTTCCGTATCGAATGATAATTGCATAGCACCGCAGAATATATAGATAGAGATTAGAAGTAATGTAATACCATATTTACCCGACTTACCAAAAATTTTTACCGCTCTCTGTTGTTTTGCTTTTCTGATCTTTTCAGTTTCATTATGATCTGTTATATCTGCATTGGTTTCTTCATTTGAATTAATTTTAAATAGAAATCCATTTTTATAAGAGTAGATCAAGAGTAAAGCATTGAACAAAAATAAAAGAGAAATGAAAAGATACCCATGCACACTTGCATTAGTTTGACTGAGCAATTGAGCAAACCCAAACATTGAACTCAACATCGGAACAATTCCTAAAGCAAAAGCCACACTTTTGTTAAACGTGATCATTTCAATCAAGTCTTCGGAGAGTTTATAGAAATTTTCATTATTCTCTCTTATAGCTCTCTTTCTGAAATAAAGTGAGTATGACAGACTACCAAGCAGTAAACTCAAATAAGGGATCAGAAGAACAAATGCAACCACGATCAAATATTTGATCAAGACCATATGATGAGCTGATTGAGGTAATATTGCTTTATCTAAAAATTCCATTGTACATCCGGTTTATCCGCCTTTGGCGGGTTATAATTCTTTAAGAAATAATTTATCAATCGAGATAATCAGAACAACAGCTAACACATATAAATTTATACTCAAGAAAGCTTTTCTGAAAATTATTCTTTCAAGATAATTTGATAATATTCCTTTCGTTTTCCACATCAGCCAAACACCCAGCAGAAATAATATTATTAGAACATAGAAATTTGATGATACGTTAAAGAAAGGAATCAACAAACAACTTGTAACGAGCGCTGCAATCCAAATAAAAGTTATTCTTCCAAGCTGAAGATCATTAAATATTTTTGTGAGTGTCGGGAATCCGGCTTTCTCATAATCTTTTCCGTGAAGTAAAAGCAAGAGCCAAAAATGCGGTATCTGCCAGATGAAAAAGAATAATGCGAGTGATAATATTTTCATATCAAACACGTCCCCGCCGGAAGCAGTCCAACCGATCATTGGCGGAAGTGCGCCTATGACTGAACCTGGAACAACAGCAAGCGCAAATCTTTTTTTCAACGGAGTATAAATTATATTGTACCAGATCAACGCAATAAAACCAAGTATCAACGATGTTAAGTTTGATGAGAAATTAATTACGGTTAAACCAAAAACTATCAACAAGAATGAAACAACAATTGCATAGAATGGTGTAACTCTGCCTGAAGGTATTGGCCTGCCCTTTGTTCGTTCCATTTGAGCATCAAGGATTCTTTCTTGATAATGATTCAATGCTGATGAACCGCAAGCTAATATGAATACACCGATCACAATGAACAGCATAGTCCATTCAAATTTTCCGGAATTTAATATGTAACCTACAGAAGTAGAAATAGCTACAAAGAAAGTTATTCTAACTTTGCCGAGTTCTAAAATTATTCCGATATGTTTTTTCAATTGCTGAAACAATTATCGCTCAATTATTCGTTTGAATCTTTGTTAAAGGAACACCGGGACGTTCCAACCATTTGTAAAAATCATTATCATGTAAAACTTTTACTTTTGTGTACATTGCCGAATGATTCAATCCGCAATACTCAGCACATGCTACATCATAATCGCCGACCTGTTTAGGTGTGAAATATAAATGAGTAGTTTTACCGTGAATAATATCTTCTTTAATTCTAAATGCAGGAATATAAAAGGCATGGTTCACATCCATAGATTGCATTTCCAAACCAATTGCAGTATTAACAGGTACATAAAGCGTATCTGCCTTCTTACCGTTCTTATATTCAAAAGAAAATTGCCACATACGTGCAGTAACTTTTACTATATAAGGATTTGATGGGATCTCTCTGATTTCTCTGAAACTAGTGTAACCAAAATAAAACATTGATAAAACCAGAAGTGTAGGAATAACAATCCAAATGACTTCTAGCCACATATTACCGTGTATATCAACAGGCTGATGACCTTTCTTACGATTGTATTTAAATACAAAGTAGATCATGGTTGCAGTAATTCCCAACAGCAGTACCACTGAAATACCGATGATATAGAGCATTACAAAGTCAACAGATTCAACATGAGTTGTTGGTGCCGGACCCATTTATAATTCCTTAGCGATAAATAAAATCAAAAAATGTTAAGAGAAATATTATTACTAAAGTAAAACCGCTTAAAGCAAGAAATACTTTGAAAATTTTTTCTTCAAACTTTATGTGCATAAAAATATTTATTACCAATGCTGATTTTATTGCGGCAATTAACAATGCAATGAATAAAGTATATCTACCTAAACTTACACCGGCAATTGTAACTGTAATTGAAGTAAACGCAAGAAGCGCAAGCCAAACTACTATATATATACCGTAACCAGTCGAATGATGTTTTTCGTTTCCGCTCATTAATCTTCCTTTATTGAATTAAGTAGAAGAGTGGGAATAAAAAAATCCAAATTAGATCTACCAGGTGCCAGTATAAACCGGAGTTCTCAAGTTTAACATAATCATCTGATGTAATTTTATTTCTTTTAATAAACAGCAGCATAAGAGATAACAAAATCATTCCGGCTAATACGTGTAAGCCGTGCAGTCCGGTCATTACATAATACAAACCGAAGAAAAGTATTTGTCCGTTCGGTCTGTTCAATAATTCGGGCGAACCGGGATAAATTCCGTGTGAAAATTTAGTAGACCATTCAAAATATTTATTCACCATAAACATCACAGCGAACAGAAGAGTAATAACAATCATCATCATAGAAAGGAATTTATTCCCCTTCTGCAATGCGGTAATTGAAAGTGCAACGGTTAAACTGCTTGTTAGTAGAATTATTGTGTTCAGAGTACCGACAGTTGTATTTAATTCCATTGCAGCAAAATGAAATTGATCCGGATATTGATAACGATAGACCGCATAAACTAAAAACATTCCGCCGAATAATAAAACTTCAGTAAAAAGGAAAAGCCACATTCCCATCTTCGCGCCAAGATCATCGCGATGAACATGATGAACAGCAGCTTCTTGATGATCACTCATTCTTCATCTCCTTAAGTTGGCTGAAATCGTATGGCTCATGTGTTACGGTTGGTATTGTATGAAAATTTTCCATCGGCGGCGGTGATGGAATGTGCCACTCTAATGTAACACCACCCCAAGGATTTGATGTTGCTTTCTTCCCTTTGAATAATGCATGAATTAAGTATCCAAAAATGAAAAATATTGTTCCAACTAAAATCCATGAACCTATTGTAGAAATTCTTTGATAAGGTGTGAACTGCGGAAGATAATCATAATATCTTCTCGGCATTCCCATATAGCCCATAATAAATTTTGGAAAAAAAAAGCATATTAAAACCAATAAAGAATAATGCAACTGCCGCATTGGCAAATTTCTTGTTATACATTTTGCCAAACATTTTTGGGAACCAGTAATGAAGCGCAGCAAAGAAAATCGTTCCTGTCCCGCCGAACATTACATAATGGAAATGTGCAACTACGAAATATGTATCATGAACATGAATATCAGTCGCAAGTGAACCAAGTACAAGGCCGGTTAATCCTCCAATTGAAAACAAAAAGATAAAATTCATCACCCAAAGAAAAGGCGCTTGAGGATCAATAGAACCTTTATACATTGTTGCAACCCAATTGAAAATTTTTACACCGCTTGGAAGAGCAACGATAAATGTGAGCAGTGAAAAGATCCAACGTGCAGTATCGCTCATTCCGCTTGTGAACATATGATGTGCCCAAACAAGGTATCCGATAAATGCAATTGCTAATGATGAATATGCAATTTGTTTATATCCAAAAATTGTTCTTCTCGAAAATGTAGGAATAATTTCCGAGACCACTCCCATGGCAGGCAAGATCATTATGTACACAGCCGGATGTGAATAGATCCAAAACATGTGCTGAAATAAAATTGGATCGCCGCCAAGAGCAGGATCAAAAATTCCAACACCAAAAGCCCGCTCGATTATTACAAGTAAAATTGTTATTGCAACAACCGGTGTAGCTATAATTTGAATCCATGCAGTTGCATAAGTTGCCCAAACAAACAACGGCATCTTAAAAAATCCCATTCCGGGAGCGCGCAATCTATGAACTGTTGTTACAAAATTTATTCCGGTTAGGATTGAAGAGAAACCAAGTACAAATGCAGCAAATAAAGCCATCGAAACATTTGTTGTGCTTCTAACACTATACGGAATGTAAAATGTCCAGCCTGTATCAATCGGTCCGCCCGGAAGAAAAAGTGAAACAAGAACCAATATTGCACCGATGATATAAATATACCATGAAAGTAAATTCAATCTTGGGAATGCAACATCAGCCGCACCGATTTGAATTGGTAAAAAGAAATTTCCGAAAATAGCCGGAAGACCCGGAATGATAAATAAGAAAATCATTATCACTCCGTGCAGAGTGAATAATGTATTGTAAGTTTGTGCATTCATAATCGTGCGGCCCGGTGCGATCAATTCCAATCGCATCAGCAACCCGATGATCATTCCAACAACAAAGAATGTCATAATCGCTATCATGTACATCAGGCCTATTCTCTTGTGGTCTTTAGTCAACAACCAGGAAAGAATTCCGGTATGCTTGTTTGTACTTTGATGGTAAAAATTATTTCCCGCCTCTCGGACGGGCAAGGCGGCTATTTCATTAGCCATTTATGTCAACTCCTTCGTTCTTATATTTTTCTTCTTCATTAATAAAACAATCAAGAATATTCCTACTCCGAGAAGCATTACTATCCCAACTATTCGCGTAATGTTTAAGGTGTATTGTCTTCCATTAGGATCATAACTGAAACAAAATTGCAGTACTTTAGAAATGGTCGGATTGGTTTTTCCGCTCTCAGCTTCAAGCAAAGCCATCTTAACATCAAACGGATTAAAATCAGTTCCAAAAATATAACGGGAAATTTTTCCTTGAGGTGAAACTGTTACTAATGTTGCCGCATGAACAAATTGTTTATCAGCGGGCTTAAAATAAAATCCGCAAGCATCGGTAAGTTTATGAACATTCAAACTATCGCCGGTTAAGAAGAGCCAATTGCTAGGGTCAAATTTTCTTTTGATCGTCAGTAAATAATTTTTCTTCCACTTAGCTGCTACAGAAGGAGTTTCTTTATGATCAAAACTAATGCTTACCACTTGAAAATCTTTTCCGGGTTCAAGCTGTAGTTTATCAATTGTCCATGCTAATTCATTCTGCATCGGGTTACAAACTCCCGGGCATTCATAATAAACTAAAGCAATTAAAGTCGGTTTATTGATTATATCTTTCAGTGCAACAGTTTTACCTTCAGATGTCTGGAAAGTTAAATCCATCGGTAAAGTATTACCAAGCTTTTCATCAATCCCAACTTCAATTTTCTTTTGAGCAAACAAAGAAAAAGAAATCAGAAGAAAAAATATCAGATATAATTTTGCGTTTTTCATTTATTGTCTTACATCGTTGCTGTTTTCAAATAATCGTAAAGCATTTTCCATTCTTCTTTAGATAACTGAACAACTGCCGGACTAAAACCGGAATTAATCGGATTAGCTATTACAACCGATATGTATTTATCAAGACTTTGATTAGTACCTAAACGCGAGAAAGAAGTAAAAACTTTTTTATAATTCAGAGAATTTTTCTTTAGAATATCAGCTCCGGCATTTCCTTGTGACTGATATATTTTATTTTCAAACTTTAAAAGTTGTTCGTTTGATGTTGAACTATCATTGATCAATTTAATTTCCGCAATCCTAACCGGAACTTGATTTGGCAGAACAGTTCCTTTTGAAAGCTTGTATGTTTGATCTAATGATGTTACTTGTTCATCTGTTACTAATGGAAATTGAGTGAAATTTCTTATGTAAGAAATAATTGCTAATCTATCAGCCGCCGGTAAATATTCATATGCAGCCATTCCATTCTTTATTATTCCCTCGTGTAAAGTCTTGTACATCTGATCAATATTTCGTCCGTTAGTCCAACCTTCTGTTGATATTAAATTTCTTGGTTTTGGATTTAGCATAGCACCTGCTGTTCCATCGCCTAAACCTTTTGAACCGTGACAAGCCATACATGTTGCTTCATATAATTTTTTACCGTTTGCTATATAATCCGGAGTTGGATTTTTGATCAGCTTAAGATCTACAGCAACACTTATGCTTCCTTTTTTCAGTTCAATCTCTTTTTTGACGTTAGTTGTATCTGTAAACCCGACAGCCTGTTCATTAAAAGAAATCTGATTGAGGTTCGTAACAAAATAGATTCCGAATAAAAGAATAATTACAAAGAACAACGGGAAAACCCAGCCGAATAATCGTATTGGGCTTTTCAATAATTCTCTAAACTTCAATTCATCTTCCGGTTTTTTATATAAGCTCATAGATATATTCTGTTATAATCTGAAATCAATTCCGCGTTTTAGTTTTGGGTCGCCTATCGGCACTAAATTATTTTTCTTTGCTTGATAATAGAATACAAGAATCATCAAACCGGCAATCAATAATGGAAAACCTAATTCAATCCAACTGAGTGGGATTCCGTCCTTAAAGAAATTCGGCATTACGAGCCAGTACAAATCATAATAATGTGCAAACAGAATCCAGCCGGACATAAAAATCAACCGCTTAGGATTCATCTTTGATGGCTGTGAAAGTAAACCGATGTACGGAACTAAAAAATGAACTACAATTAATCCTACTGAGAAAAATTTCCAGTTACCTTCCCATCTTGCAAGAAACCAGAAAGTTTCTTCCGGAAGATTTGCATACCAAATCAATAAGAACTGACTAAATGCAATGTATGCCCAGAAATTTGTGAATGCAAAAATCAACGCTCCAAGACTATAATAGCTGTCCGTGTGAATTCCTTTAACAAAAAATCCTCGTTCATTCAACAAAACAATAAAGATAGCTCCGACTGCCAATGCAGCAAGGATAGTACCGGAAAAATAATAAACGCCAAAAATTGTTGAGAACCAATGTGGTTCAATACTCATTAACCAATCTATAGCTGTAAAAGAAATTGTTAATGCAAATAACGGCATAAAGATGGCGGAGAGTTTAATATTCTTCTTTGTTAAGTATTGATCTCTGGTTTGATCCTGCTTACGGGAGTTTTTTATAATTAAATAATAGAACAGCAACCAGATCAACCAAAAAACAATAACTCTTACAATGAAAAAATTAACATTGAGGTATGGAGCTTTATCAATCAAAGTTTTATCTGCCGGTGCAGGATGTGTCCAATGAAATATTGTATTCACATTTAACAAAAGCGGAATAAACAATAATGGAAGGACCCAAACCGTAGATGATAAAAACTCGCCGACTCTTCTAAACGGAGTACTCCAAACTGCACCGGATAAAAATTCAATCGTAACAAAAAAGAGTGAGCCCACTGCAATACTAATAAGGAATGTTAATCCGATAATATTATTGTAAGCGCTTCTTTCGGGATTTACAAGATAACCAAGAACAACAATTAGCAATCCTACTAATAGTAAACCCAAACCAATCGTTTGAACTTTTGACGGTAATTCTTTTTTCCGATATTCAACTGAAGAAGAAATCATTGCAGATCAGACTCCTTAGCGTTAAGCGCTCTTTGTAATGCTCTTACATAATTTATAACTGCCCATCTTTCATCAACAGAAAGCTGAGTTGAATAAGACGGCATAACATTTTGTCCGTCAGTTAGAACAGCAAAAATTCTTCCATCGCTCCATGTTCTAACTTTTTCCGAATGTAAACTCGGCGGATTGGGATATTGTCCTCGTAATCTGCTATTTCCTTCTCCTTGATATCCGTGACAAGGACTGCAGTAGATATCAAATTTAGTTTGACCAAGCTGTAACGATTCTTTAGAAATAGGAATTGGATTAATTAATTTTTCTCCTGCAAGATCGGGTTGACCTTTAAATGCGTATGGAAGAAAACCGCGGGCAATTGTTCCTTCAACCGGTTTACGCATTCCAAATCCATCAGCAAAGACAAGACTTTTTTGTTGAGGATTTTGTTTCTGCTGTTCCATCATCCAATTAAACGGAAGCATAAACATCAGTTTATTCAAAGTAAAATAAGTTGTACCAGAAGTTAAAATTACAACAACCAATAAGAATGTTAAAAACTTCGGTTCGAAGATTTTATGTTTATGAGTAATTTCTTCTTCAGCCCAATAAACTGCATTTATATCTTTTGCATGAACACTTTCTAAAAATTTTCTAACTGATGCTTCATCAAATATTGGATCTTCTGCTTGAATTACAATTCCATATTTATCATTAGAAACTTTTTTCATGTAATCGGTTGCATGAAGCGGATGAGCATTATTGGGAAGTTTGAAAAAGAAAAACAACATAGCAAGCACAGTAGCTATTGCCGCTGAAAGAACGGTCACTTCAAATATTACAGGTATATAAGCCGGGAATGAAAAAAACGGTTTACCGCCAATCACTAATGGATAATCAATTGCAGAAACCCACCATAAACTTAGTAAAGCTCCAAGTGTTCCCGATAGTCCGAAGATCAACGCAACATACCCAAGTTTGGAAGCCGGAAGTTTCATCGCCTTATTCATTCCATGCAATGGATAAGGTGTGTTAACATCATACTTAGTGTAACCTTGCTTTACAGCTTCTTCCGCCGCATGCGTTACTTCATCCGGTGTATCAAAAATTCCGGTGTAACTATATAAGATTTTTTCGCTCATCATTAATGTTCCTTGTGAGAAGGTTGAGCGCCGTCCACAACAGCTTTTACTTCAGCCATAGAAACAACCGGCAAAGCTTTTGTGAAGAGCAAAATCCATGTAAAGAAAAATCCAAAACTTCCGATCAAAATCATTCCATCAACTAATGTTGGTTTATAATATGCCCAGCTTGAAGGCAAGAAATCTCTTGAAAGCGATGTAACGATAATAACAAACCTTTCTAACCACATTCCAATGTTTACAAAAATTGCAATTACAAACATTACCGGAATTGTTCTTCTAATTTTTTTAAACCAGAAAAGCTGCGGTGAAACAACATTGCATGTTACCATTATCCAGTATGCCCATGCATAAGGTCCCATTGCTCTGTTCAAGAAAGCAAATCGTTCTGCTTCCACTCCGCTGTACCATGCAATAAAAAATTCCATTGCATATGCGTAACCAACCATAGAACCGGTGAGAAGCATTATCTTGTTCATCTTTTCAAGCGTATCAACTGTAATAATATGTTCATAGTTGAAAATCTTCCGAATCATGATCAAAACATTTTGAACCATTGCAAATCCGGAGAATACTGCACCGGCTACAAAGTAAGGAGGAAAGATTGTTGTATGCCAACCTGGAATAACTGAAACTGCAAAATCAAAACTTACTATTGTATGAACGGAAAGAACAAGCGGAGTAGCAAATCCGGCAAGAATTAAATAAACCATTTCATAATGATGCCAATGACGATTCGAAAATCTCCAACCCAAACTGAAAATAGAATAAACAACTTTTTTAATTTTATGATTTGTTCTTTCGCGAAGTGTTGCAAGGTCAGGAATTAATCCAACATACCAGAAAATCAGCGAGACAGTTAAATAAGTCGAAACAGCAAAAACATCCCACAACAATGGAGATGTAAAGTTAACCCAAACCGAATGTTGATTTGGATAAGGGAATAAATATCCAGCCAGCCACGGACGACCAACATGTATTAACGGAAATAATCCGGCTGTCATAACAGCGAAGACCGTCATACCTTCTGCGAATCGTGCAATACCTGTACGCCACTTTTGTCGAAATAAAAATAAAATTGCTGAGATCAATGTTCCTGCATGACCGATACCAACCCAGAAAACAAAGTTTACAATATCAAAAGCCCAAGCAACCGGAATATTATTTCCCCACATTCCGATACCGTAATAAAAAGTTAAAGCAAGACCAAGTACAAATAAGCCGGTCATAGAAAGAGTAATTGCAAGTGCGATATAAAACTTTTTATCAGGTTTCGTCTCAAGAGGCTTTGCAATTAAATCATCAAGTTCTCTTAAAGCATGTTTACCTTCTAAGACAGATAATTCCCGTGTATAATCAATAGTACTCACTAAATTTCCTCCGAATGAGTATTTCGAAGTTTGGCAATGTATGTAACGTTCGGTTTAATATATAATTCTTCTAAAACATGATATGACAAATTATGCTCTCTCAATTTAGCTACATCAGAATTCGGATCGTTTGCATCGCCAAAAGTAATTGCATTTGTAGGGCAAGCTTGCTGACAAGCTGTAACAACATCACTGCCCTTCAAAGTTTTTCCGTCACGTGCAGCATTCGAGCGCGCTTCCATAATTCGCTGAACACAGAATGTACATTTTTCCATAACACCGCGTGAACGTACTGTAACTTCCGGATTGTGAACAAGTGATGTTAAATCATTTTCATAATAAGCATCGGCAAAATGATCACGGAAGTTAAAGAAGTTAAATCTTCTAACTTTATAAGGACAGTTATTAGAACAGTAACGAGTACCAACGCAGCGATTATAAGCCATCTGGTTCAATCCATCCGGACTATGATTTGTTGCATTCACAGGACAAACATTTTCGCACGGAGCGTTATCGCAATGCTGGCAAAGCATCGGTTGGTTACTCACAATCGGTTCATCAGGAGTTCCGGAATAATAACGGTCAATTCTCATCCATTGCATTTCTCGTCCGCGCTCAACTTGGTCTTTTCCAACAACAGGAACATTATTTTCAACATTACACGATGTTATGCATGCAGAGCAGCTTGTACATTTGTTGAGATCAATTGCCATCGCCCATTTTAAGCCGGTGTATTGATGCTCTCTTGTGATACCAACTAATTTTTCTTTTTCTTCATGTAAAAAGTTCGGCTCTTTTTTGTACTTCTCAACTGTTCCCTCTTGAATGATCTTTCTTGTGCGGTGAAAATCTTTTACGAAGGTATCATCAAGTGAATGATGTTCTTGAGTTGATACTAATTTATGTGTTCCATCAAATTTTTTGATCGTTGCATTTTTATAAATGTAAGGTGATAATGAAAATTCTTTCGACATTAACAAAACAGAATTGAATCCTACTTCTTTTCCGATGTCACCTATAACAGTTCTTCCATAACCTAATTCAATATTGATCGTTTTATTGTCCATCCCCGGCTGAACCAAAACCGGCAATTCTAAATTTGTTTTACCAACTCCGATAGAAACTAAATCGTTCATTTCAACATTAAGCTGCTTTGCGAGCTTTGGCGAGATTGCAGCGTAATTATCCCATGTTATTTTTGTTACAGGATGCGGAGTTTCTTGCAGCCAGCCGTTGTTTGAAAATTTTCCATCGCCAACATAATAACTTTCTGTTAGATGAAGAGTAAAACCATTTCCATCTGCTAATTCTTTAATACTATTAAATGCAGTGAGATTAAATTTATTTTGCTGAGAAGGTTCATTGAGTAAAACAACTCCATCATGAAGAGCTGAATACCAGAAAGTTTTTGCATCTGCAAATGTGTTCTTCTTAACAAAAACTGTTGCATTGAAATTATTCATTAAGTATTGGTGATATAAATCTTCTTTGTAAGAGTTTGCATCACCCGAAATCCAGGTGAGCAGCACAGTTTCTTTTTGTCTAGTGTTGAATATCGGTGAGATTACAGGTTGTTGCAAACTATAAACTTTGCTGCAAGTATTGGCATCTCCCCAACTTTCAAAAGCATGATTAATTGGCAGCGTGTAATTGCTAACTGTAGATGTTTCATTCTCTGCTTCCGTTAACGTAACAACTGCATTAACATTCTTTAATGCTGAGGTATAACCATAATCTCCAGGTAGAATGTAAACAGGATTAGAATCAAAATGAATTACTGTCCCAACTTTTCCATTTTTCATCGAATCAATTAATATAGAAATTTCCTCTTTCGTTGATTGATTGATTAAAGATTTTGATAATGATGTATAATCATAAAGAACAGTATTACCTAAAATTTCATTTAACAGATTTACAGCGATGTGAACTTCTTTAGGTAAAGTATCACCGGCATAAACAATAGCTTTTCCGCGATTGGTATTTAGATCATCAACCAGATGAGAAATTTTTTCCTTATCAATTTTATTGAAGAATGAATTGGAATATTTTTCAATTTTCGATTTTACATTTGAATCTAAAGAAATAGTAGAACCGCTCTTTGTTAATTCATTGATCAGAGCCATTACGAATTCATACTGCATTGAAGGAGAAATACTAACACGGTAATCTGCCATCATACCGGTTGCACTCATTCTTCCTTCTGCAACATAAAGCCGGTTGAAATCAGTCTTGCCAACAACTTCCCTTTTAGCGGTAAACTTTCTCATGTTCTCAATATAATTACCTTCGTTACCAAGGAAATCAGCATCAAGAGCAAGGATTACATTTGCCTCTTCAAATTTTATGGATGGATATTCTGTAGTACCGTAACTTTCCAAACATGCTTGTCTTCTCTGTTCATCATTTACAAGTGAATGAGAATAAATTTTTGTATTTGGATATTTGGAAACGAAATCATCTAAAATTTTTTTTGTTGTAGGTGAAGTAATCCGATCTGTAACAATTGCGATTTCTTTTCTGTCCCTTTGAGCTTCATTCAATGCAGTAATAATATTTTCGTCCACACTTTTCCAGCTAATATCATTTCTGTTAAAGCGCGGTGCTTTTAATCTTTCCGGATCATATAGATCTAAAATGCTTGCTTGTCCTTTTGCACAGATCTTTCCTTTATTAATCGGATGATCGGGATTTCCATCAACTTTGATTGGTCTTCCTTCTCTTGTCTTAATTAAAATACCGCAAGCTTGTCCGCAGCCATTACAAGTTGACGCATAATAATTTGCAACGCCGGGGAATATTTCTTCCGGTCTTTTGTTATAAGGAATTATTTCACCTTTATCACGATAGTTGGTACATGCAGTTGCAGTTAAAGCGGCAGACGCAGAAAGAAGTGCTAAAAATTTTCTTCTTGAAATTCCCGAAAGCTTTGAAGGATCAAAATCTTCAGTTACGCCTTCAACAAATTCATCATGTTTGAATTTTAAAACGTCCGGATCGCTGTTATAGTCATTCAGACTTTTCCACAATTCTTTTTTATCGGATGATTTTTGGGAACCCATCCCTTTGGGAGAGGAATCGTTCATCTTAGACCTTATCATTTCTTTTAACTGCAAAAGGATGAATTTTAATTTTTATATTTTTATTTGATGATGCTTTTGCAATTGATGAAAAGAACTTAAATGGTATTACTGATGCAACAGCAGCAGCAAGTGCACCCTTACCAATTTTTTCAAAAAAATTCTTTCTATTTATCTTGCTTAATGTTATCAAAGTAAATCTCCTAATTATCTATGACATGCCGAGCAATATTCAGGACCAAGTTTAACTTTTTTCAAATAAGGTAAATTTTTCTCCGGTTGTCTGTGACAATCTAAACAAGCAGTCATTGTAAATGGTTTCACTTGTTCAACAACTTCCATTTCCTTTACATCGCCGTGGCAGCTTTCACAATCTATTCCCTTATTAATATGAACACTGTGATTAAAGTATGCATACTCCGGGATTTTATGGATTCTCTTCCAAGGAATTATGTTTCCATCATTATAATATTTTGTCAGCTTGATTATTTCAGGTTTATCTTTGCGTGATATAGTATGGCAGTTCATGCAAATATTTACAGAAGGAATTATTGCTTGTCTCTCTTTCGTAACTCCTATATGGCAATACTGGCAATCTATCGCCATTTGTCCTGCATGCAGTTTATGAGAGAATTTTATTGGTTGTTCCGGTTTGTATCCTACACTATCTCTTTCCGCACGGGAGAAATAAAAAGTTAATACGAAAGATATTGCTACAACAAATAATGTTAACGGGAGGCGAATCTTGAGTGCATAATCCAGTACCGTTCTCTTCATTTAATACCTGTAATAGTATAATTAACAGATCGTTTTATGGGAATCTTTCTTGAGTTATTTAGCTTAGCTTTCGCTAGAAATTATTAAAGAGATAAGATATATAATTAGCTAAAAATTACTGCCAAAGATAAGAAACGAAAATTAAAATCAAAAATTTTTAACTTCGAAAAATAATTCTATCTAATTTTTTCTTTCAACAACAAAACTTACTAATGATTCTAATGATAATCGTGACTCGGATATCTGAAACTGTTCTAATTTAGATAAAGCTGCTTTAGAATATTCAAGAGCAACTTTTTCAGAGTATTCTATACCTTCATACATCTTAACAAACTTTATTACAACATCAACCTTTGTTTTTCTTTCTTTACTCTTCAATAAATTAATGATTTTTTTGGATTCTTCTTGAGGTGCGTTTTTCAATGCATAAATTAACGGAAGTGTTATTTTCTTTTCTTTTATATCAGCACCGGGCGATTTGCCAAATATATTTTTAGTTCCAATAAAATCTAGAATGTCATCACGGATTTGAAAAGCTATTCCAAGATTTTCACCAAATTCCTTCAAGGCAGTTATTTTTTCCCCATCATCAGTTGATGCACGCGCCCCTATTTCACAACATGTTGATAGAAGCGATGCAGTCTTATCGGAAATAATTCTAAAATATGTTTCTTCATCTATATCTAATTTTCTTGTTTTACTAATCTGCAGCAGTTCCCCTTCCGACATTCTCTTAACTGTATTTGTTATTACTCTTAGAAAATCAAAATCGTTTCCATCTACTGCAAGCATTAAACCGCGAGCTAATAAATAATCACCCATTAATACTGCAATCTTATTCTTCCAAACTGCATTGATCGAAGGGAAGTTTCTTCTTGTTTCTGCATTATCAACAACATCATCATGAACTAAAGTTGCTGTATGAAGTAATTCTACTAAAGTAGCGCCTCGATAACTGCGTTCAGATATACCGCCGCATAAATCACTTGAAAGTAGAACTAAGATAGGTCTAATCTTTTTCCCTTTTTGCTTCAAAATATATTTTGTTACTAATTCTAAGAGTGTAACTTTCGATTTTAAGGAATGTTTGAAGAGCTCATTAAATTTCGAAAGTTCATCTTCAATCGGGTGTGTAATTTCTGCGAAGGATTTATTTATCAAGATTTCTTTTGGAATATTTTTGAAACAAAAATACTTATTTCATATAACAAAACCAATGGAACAGCAAGAAGCACTTGTGAGACCGGATCTGTTCCGGGAGATAGAAATGCGGCTAATATCATTATAACAACAATAGCATGCCTTCTATATTTTCTCATCAGTTTTGGCGTAAGCAGACCAATCTTGGAAAGAAAAAATGAAAGCATTGGAAGTTCAAAAATTAAACCTGCACCTAGAATGATATTAAGAACTATCGAGAGATATTCATCTACTGAAAAATTATTTTGTATAGCTGCAGACCCGAATCCGGCAGCAAATTTTAATGTAAGCGGAAGCATGATGTAATAAGCAAAAACTACTCCGCACATAAAACAAAAAGTTGTGAACATTACAATCCATTTTATGTACTTTTTTTCTTTAGATTTTAATGCCGGTGAGATAAACCTCCATAATTGATAAACTACGTTGGGAAAACTAAGAATCAATCCGAGCATAATAGCTACTTGGAAGTACAGAAAAAGCTGACCGAACGGTCGAAGGTTTTGTAATTTAAAATTTGCTGTACGAGCCGGAAGAAGAAGAATTTTATCAACGAAGAAATCAATAAATATCCAAGCAATTACTGTTCCGATAAGAATTCCAAGTACAGAATAGATGATTCTCCATCTTAATTCTTCAAGATGATCGAGAAAGGTCATCTCCACTTCTTCTTTCGGACTCTCGCCGTCAATAATATTTTCTTCGAGTTCTGCCATATAATTTTATTTTAATTCAGGATATAACGGGAATTTGGAACATAGTTCTGCAACTTCATTTTTTATTTGAGACAATGCTGATTCGTTCTCATTATTTTTAATTACTTTATCTATGAACGATGCAATACTTTTCATTTCATTTTCTTTCATACCCCGAGTTGTAACTGCAGGTGTTCCGATTCTTACGCCGCTTGTTACAAAAGGACTTTTAGTATCGAATGGAATCATATTTTTGTTTACTGTGATTCCGGCAGATCCAAGTGCGTTCTCAACTTTTTTACCGCTTAGTTCCTTATTTGTTAGATCAACTAACATCAAGTGATTATCTGTTCCACCGGAAACAATGTTATAACCTAATGTTGTTAATTCGTTAGATAACGTCTTTGCATTTTTAATGATTTGTTTTGCATAATCTGTAAATGAATCTTCAAGTGCTTCTTCGAATGCAACTGCTTTTGCAAGAATTACATGCATAAGCGGCCCGCCCTGAATTCCAGGCATAACCATTCCATCTAAAATTTCCGACATTAATTTTAAGCGGTCTCCTTTCAAAGTTTTTATTCCGAAAGGATTATCTCTGTCCTTACCCATTAAAATAATTCCGCCTCTTGGACCGCGCAAAGTTTTGTGAGTGGTTGATGTTACAACATCGCAATATGGAAGAGGATCATTCAGCAAACCTTTTGCAATTAACCCTGCGGGATGTGCCATGTCCATCATTAATAATGCACCTACTTTATCGGCGATCTCTCTGAACTTTGCATAATCCCAATCACGTGAATATGCACTCGCGCCCATAACAATTAATTTTGGTTTTTCTTTTTTAGCAAGATCTTCAATTAAGTTATAATCTAAAAGTTTTGTTTCTTTATTTAAGCTATAACCAACTGAATGATAAATTTGTCCGGAAAAATTAACGTGTGAACCGTGAGTTAAATGTCCGCCGTGGTCTAAACTTAATCCAAGAATTGTATCACCTGGTTTCAACAATGCCATATAGACAGCCATATTAGCTTGAGAACCGCTATGCGGCTGCACATTAACATATTCTGCTCCGAATAATTTTTTTAAGCGGTCGCGGGCAAGGTCTTCAGCCATATCAACAAATTCACATCCGCCGTAATATCTTTTGCCAGGATAACCTTCTGCATATTTGTTTGTTAGAACTGAACCGGCAGCATTCAAGACTGCAAGAGAAACAAAATTTTCAGACGCAATAAGTTCAAGATGAGTTTCTTGACGATTAAGTTCTAATTGAGAAATCTTAAAAGCTTCTTTGTCGTTTTGTAATTGATTGTACATGGTACTTCATATTTATTTGAAAAAATTAATTTGCATTAGTGAATAGAAATTTCTCTTTCAAATATGCTGTTCTGAAAATTCAATTCAAAATAAAGTTTACTAAAAGAAATATGATCGGTTGAAAAGATGTAATGGTAAAAAGGGATTGAAGAACAATCAAAAATTGATATCATAAAAGATCAGTAATTTATGTTACGCATTGATAAACATAAAAACCCGATTTCTGAAAAAATTTCTCTCAAGGAAGATTTCCATAAAAAAGAAATCGGGTTTTTGCGTAATGTGTGTCAGTAAGTAATAATCTTATCTATCAGTGCGGATAAACCAAAAATCGCCTATACTTATTGTTACAGTAAATTTATAGATATTCTCAAGTAATAAATTATTATCGGTAGTTCCTCTTTTTGAATACTGAAAAGCAAGATCAATTGTATTATCAAAATTTATTGGCATAGACCTTATTGGAAGAGACATTCCGCAATAAATTGAATATTGATTTACTCCTGTTCCTTTTATTTTATATGGAGTCTGTTCAAAACTTAATCCGGCACGTAACATTACATTATCCCAAAATGCATTTGATCTTGTATCTGCATTTCTATATTCAAATCCTAAACCCATCTTATAATAATTTTGCAAATTGATATCTTTCTTACCGTTAGAAGAATACTCGCTGAAAGGTTGGTATAAATAATCAAGTGTAAATGTATAATTGTTCGTAAACTTAAATGATGTACCAATTCCCAATTTATAAGGAAGATTATTTTTTATTGAACCTGTTGAGGTTGTAAGAGTTCCAATAGACGTTGTAGAATTATCTACCGAGTCTGCACTTAATGTAACAGATGGAGTATAAACAAATCCGATTCTAAAATCCTTAAACTCGGTAGATCCAAATAACTTTGAAAGATCGCTTGAAATAACTCCCGTTGTTAAACTCATTCCGTGATAACTGGTTTCTTTTTCAAATGTTGCATCCTTAAATGTAGATGTTGGATCAAAATCCGCAACAAGATTATGGGTTACTCTGCCGATATAATAATCATAAGAAAGACCTATTGAGAAATCAAAAGGTAAACGGTATGAAGTACCGATAAACAATTTTGAAATTCCGCCTTCGCCTTTATCACTGAAATTATATTTCCCTACTATAGGATCGCTAACATTATTCTTGATTTCATAACCGACTTGCGAATATGGTACTTGTCCTAATGTAAGTGATAAGCCCAAATCATGTTCAAGCGGAAATGCGATCATCATTCCATCTAAATTTGTTTTGCTGTAAAACGCTGATGAAGAAGAACTTTGTATATTACTTCCGGCGTAATTCATACTTAATTCAAAACGTGTTAATCGAATAGAGTTCCATCCGGCAGGATTAAGTGAATTCAAATAATCCACATCACTTAAAGCGATTCCCATTTCGCCCATAGCAGATCTACGTGCTGAGAATGATGTTCTTAAATCACCGATACCAAAACCGGAATAAACAGAACCTCCTTGCGCCATAACTGGAATTGAGACAAGAAGTAACAACAATAAGATTTTAATTTTTTTCATTTAGACTACTTTTTTTGCATGTAAATAATTTTCAATTTTGGTCTGATTGCTTTGTTCTGATCTTTGCTTCCGTAAAAAGCTATACGAGCGGCTGAAGAATATTCATCCCATAGAGAAAGCAAAATTCCTTGGTTTGATACACCGTTTTGCCATTTCTGAACCATCCATGCGACATCACCGGTATAAATTTTATCTTTTTTACTAAGTACTGTAACAACCGTACTATCTTTTCTAGTTAATTTTTTTGTTGTACTATCGGCAAGAAATTGCGCATAAAGAGAATCGGAAGAAGGATTTCCATCTAGAGTAGAAGTTGTATCAACATTCAATTCAAGAAATGCTTTATTAACAATTATATTTTTAGGCAACGTACTTAAATCAAAAAATAAATTTCCTTTTAATCCTATACCGCCTTGAAAAGTTAAATTACTATTTTGTTGAGGTACTTGTCCAGTCAAATAATAAATATGAAAAAATGGAGACACTCCTACCGTGTCCTTTCTTATTGAAGGTCTTTCTAATACGACCGAAAGAACTGTTTCATTTTTTGAAGAACTGGGTTCTGCAGTATAAAATCCAACTATTTTTTTAGTTGATGGTTTAGGTTTTAGAAGCAAACCAAAATTCTTCGGAGCTGAATTACTATCAGCCGAATATTTTAACCATTGAGTAACTACTTCATTTTTTAAATTAAATTTTATTAGAGTATCATTTACAGTAAATCCGGATGAAACATCAACGGGATCATAACTTAAACTTGGAATACTGTCTCTATCAAATCCAACCGGACTCCAATCACTTCGAACCTGGTATACAGAAAAATCTAATGCTGCAGTTTTATCCCCCAACAAATAACGAGGAATCATCTGCATCGTTGCCGATTTAACAATGTATTGCCCGCTTTTAACTAAAGCTAATAGCGTATCCGGCATATAAATACGATAGCGCATTAGTATAGAAGATTCTGCGTAAGAATTCTTTCCAATTAAAACAACGTTAGATAAACCAAACTTAATTTTATCTTGATAGTTTACCGACTTCTGAAAAATGTTTGCTTGATAACTGTCTAATTCCTGAAATACAATCTTTTCATTTTGGGAAATTAACTCTGAACCGACTGAAGTAGGATCTTGACTACATGAAATAATTAGTATTGTAACTGCAAACAGATAAAAGGCAAGTCTCAAAAATCTGATCAATTAAATTCCTCCGGAAAAATCATTGACAATAAAATCGCATACTTCTTTGAAATTAGCGGCTGTAAAATTGGGCTTTTTTCCAAGATTATGCAAGATAGAAATTTCCTTACGATTGTCTTCACTATTTATAAGTACTGTCTTTACTCCTGCATTAATACCGCTTTCAACATCACTTGCCTTATCACCGATCATATACGATTTAGAAAGATCTATTCCATGTTCTTCTGCAGCTTGAACAATCATAAACGGAGAAGGTTTCCTACAATTTGATTTTTCAGGCGGATCTAAATCGGGATGAAAAGGGCAATAATAAAATGCATCAATACCGGTTCCTTCATTATTCAAAAGTTCATTGATGCGATCATTTACAGATTCAACATCTCCGCTCGTCATAATTCCTTTGGAAACACCTGCCTGGTTAGAAATTACTATTGCCTTAAAACCAAATTCGTCTTTTAGTTTCTTAATTCCTTTTGATACTCCTGGCAGCAAAATAATTTGAGACGGGTCTTTTACATAACCGGAATCGTGATTTATCGTTCCGTCACGATCCAAAAAAATTGCATGGTGTTTCATCAATTAGTCGGCAAGCTTTTTATACAGATCAACATATTTCTTGGAAGAATTCATCCAGGTAAAATTGGATTTCATTCCGTTACGCATAATGTTCTGCCATTTATCCTTATCTTTGGTAAAAATCTTTACGGCATTTTTGATCTCTGTTAACATATCTGAGGCAGAATATTTTTTGAAAACAAATCCATTACCGGTTTTATTTTTTGGATTGTATGCCTGAACTGTATCTGCAAGTCCTCCTGTATGACGAACGATTGGTACGGTTCCATACATTAGACTATACATTTGATTCAGACCGCATGGTTCATATTTAGAAGGCATTAAGAAAATATCCGAACCGGCTTCGATCAAATGTGCCAGTTCATCATCGAATCCGATATAGCATGAAAATTTATTATGATATTTTGAAGCCATGCTTGTAAAAAATTTATGATATTTCTTATCACCTGTTCCAAGTAGAATAAAGTGAATATTCATTTTCATTAAACTTGAAAATGCTTTTTCAATAAGATCCATACCTTTATTATCATAAAGTCTAGAGATCATTCCAATAACCGGTACATTATCTTTTGCAGTGAAGTGAAAATTATTTGCAAGAGCTTTTTTACTCTCTTTTTTCATTTCGATATTCTTCATCGAAAATTTGTGCGGTATTTTAGAATCTACTTCCGGATTCCAAATCGTATCATCAATTCCATTTATAATTCCGTAAAGGTCTTTTTTCCTTTTATTCAGAATTGCTTCTAAGCCCAAACCGTAATCTTTATGCTGACAAATCTCTTTTGCATAAGTTTCGCTAACTGTATTTATCATATCGGAATAAAGCAATCCGCTCTTTAAGAAATTGATCTTTCCTTTATGAAGAATTCCTTTTTCACTTTCCAACTCTTTCGGCAAAGCTGTCTTAGCAAAATTAACTTTCGGAAAAATACCCTGGAACGAAAGATTATGAATTGTGAAAATGGTTTTTATAGCTCTAAATGTAGGATCGTTCTTGTAAGTGGATTTTAAGTAAGCCGGTATCAATCCGGTTTGCCAATCATTGCAGTGAATGATATCAGGCGTCCATCCTAACTTAGTAATCAATTCAAAAACAGCACGTGAAAGAAGAATAAATCTTTCATCGTTATCGGGATAATCTTCACCCGTAATCGGATCCGCATAAAGACTATGTCGGCTGCCGTAATACTCTGGATTATCCAAAAAATAAATCTGCACTCTTGTTTTGGGTCCAATTAAGAAAGAAGACCGCAAAGAAAAGATAACTTCTTTATTACCAATGTTGATCTTTAAGTCCTTCAGGCGAACAACTTCGTGAATTTTAAATTTTCTTTCATCTATTGCGCCGTATTTAGGAACTATAATTCTTACAATATGCCCCATCTCTTGTAATTTTTGAGGTAATGCAGATGAAACGTCTGCTAAACCGCCTGTTTTGATGAAAGGAACTACTTCTGAAGTTGCGAAAAGGATCTTTAATTTTTTGCCTGAAGACATGTTTTTTAAGTCCTTCAATTTTTAACATGCAAAATTACGAAAATACGGTTGCATTGACAAAATTATTAGCAAATAAAGATTCGATTTCTCTATTTTTGAACCGTTCATCTTTGATTAATAGTAGTTTACCTTTATTAATAACTAAAAAAGCATGAAAACACTCTTTAAGAACCCATCTCAGATTATTACAGTTGATACTAATGGAAAGAATTTAAAGCGAGGTTCTGAATTATGTGATATTAATCCGATTTCTGATCATTCTATATTAGTTGAGAATGGTATAATTAAAGATTTAATCCCAAATTCAACTGTCTCTAAAACATTAACCGATAAAACTATTGATCTAAAAGACTTAATTCTACTTCCCGGATTAGTTGAATGCCATACTCATGCCGCTTTTGCCGGTTCGCGTGCAAACGAATTTTTGATGAGACTTAACGGTGCAACTTATGAAGAGATAGCAAAATCCGGTGGCGGAATAATTTCTACTGTTAAAGCTGTCCGTAATTCATCATTTGAAGAATTGGTTCGAATACTTAAACCAAGAATTGATTATTTCATTACACAGGGAATTACTACTTTAGAGATCAAGAGCGGATACGGATTAAGTTTTTATGATGAGATAAAACTTCTTCAAGTTATTAATTATTTTAAAACTCATTCGCCTGTCGAAATAATTCCAACTTTTTTAGGTGCGCATACTTATCCTCCCGAATATAAGAACGACCACAAACAATATTTAGATCTTATCATAAAGGAACTTCTCCCCTACATCATTAAGAATAAACTTTCAGATTCTGTTGATGCATTTTGTGAAAAATCGGCATTCTCTTCCGAAGAGGTTGATAAGATATTTTCCAAAGCTAAAAAACTTGGTTACAAACTACGGCTTCATACAGAACAGTTTAATAATATCGGCGGTTTAGAAGTTGCATTAAAGCATAAAGCTCTTTCTGTAGATCATCTTGAAGTTATGAATGAAGATGATATCCCGAAATTAGCAAAGAGTGAAACTGTCGGAGTACTTTTACCAGGTGTTTCATTCTTTTTAGATTATGATTATGCGCCCGCAAGAAAGCTGATCGAACACAATGCAATTGTTGCTTTGGCAACAGATTATAATCCCGGTTCATCACATATTCCTAATCTTTATTTTATTATGCAGCTTGCTGCATTGAAAATGAAAATGAGTGCCGAAGAAATTATCTCTGCAGTTACAATAAACTCTGCAGCTGCGCTTGGATTAAATGAAAAGCTTGGAAGTATTGAAACCGGCAAGCAGGCGGATTTTGCAGTTTTCGATACTAAAGATTATCAAGAAATAATTTATAACATTGGAATCAATTTGAACAAATACACAATTAAAAAAGGTCAAATCATTTTTGAGAAAGCGGAAACTTTATGAAAATTATTGAGTGCGTACCGAATTTCAGTGAAGGGAAAAACCAAAAAACATTTGAAGCGATAAAAGAAGCAGTAGATAAAACTAAAGATGTAAAATTATTAAGTCTTGAACCCGACGGAGATTACAATCGTGTTGTTGTAACATTAGCAGGAAATGAAGAAGGAATATTAAACGGAACATTAAATGCATGCAGAGCCGCTGCGCCATTAATTGATATGCGTACACACAAAGGGGAACATCCGCGCCTCGGTGCAATTGATGTTGTTCCATTTGTTCCGGTTGCCAACGTTACTACTGAAGAATGTATAAAGATATCCGAAGAGTTCGCAAAAATTATTTCACATGATCTAAAAGTTCCGGTCTATCTTTATGAAAATGCCGCCCGCAAAGCTGACAGAAAAAGTTTGTCAAGTATACGTCAGGGTGAGTATGAAGGTTTGGAAGAAAAGTTAAAAGATTCAAACTGGATCCCGGATTACGGCGAACCCGTTTTTAATCCTAAACTTGGTGCAATAGTTACAGGTTCTCGTTTCTTCTTAATTGCATACAACGTGAATATAAAATCAAATGATGTTAAATACTCAAAAGAGATCGGAGAGATATTAAGAGAAAGCGGTTACGCAAAACATGATGAGAATGGAAACGTTATTAAAGTTAACGGAAAGACAATAAAGGTTCCGGGGCGATTGAAAGAAGTAAAAGGAATGGGCGTTGCTCTCGAAAAATATAACATCACACAAATTTCGATGAACTTAACGAACTACAATGTTACACCTATGCATATTGCATTTGAAGAAGTAAAGAAAGAAGCCGCACGGCTCGGTGTTGAAGTAAACGGAAGTGAAATTGTAGGATTGGTTCCGCTTGAGGCAATGCTGCAAGCAGGTAGATTTTATTCCGGCGGAAAAGAGAAAGATGAAAAGAGTTTAGTTAACCTTGCGATTGAAAAATTAGGATTAAGCGCGCTTCATACGTTTAATCCGGGGAAAAAAATAATTGAGTATATGATTTAATTCTGAGGAGCGCAGCGACGAAGAATCTCCAAACTATTAATGAAAAAAATTTAGCAAAGAGACAGCATTTCGTTTACATTATGAGCAGTAAAGCAAAAGTGCTTTATGTCGGTATGACGAATAACTTAGCAAGAAGAGTATATGAACATAAGAATAAAATCAATATTGGGTTCACAGCGAAATACAATGTTAATAGACTGGTTTATTTTGAAGAAACGGAAGATGAAATAAAAGCTATGAAAAGAGAAAAACAAATAAAGGGCTGGCTACGGAAAAAGAAAATAAAATTAATAGAAACAACTAATCCAAATTGGGACGACTTAAGTACTCCATGGATGGATTCAATATTAGGCAAACCAGAGATTGCTGAAAACGAATATTTAGGTGATTCTTCGCCGTCCGGCAGCTGCCGGACTCCTCAGAATTACAAAAGGATTAACAATGAATCTCTCAAAAACATTACAAGAATATTTTAATGAATTGTCATCAAACTCACCTACACCCGGTGGAGGAAATGTTGCGGCACTTTGCGGCGCGCTTTCTGCAAGTTTAGGAACAATGGTTTGTAATCTAACCATCGGTAAAAAGAAATATGCAGATGTAGAATCGGAAATGATTACTCAGAAAGAAAAGTTGGAAAACTATCAAAAGAAATTTTTTGAATTAGGCGCGCAAGATAATGCTGCATTTGAAAAAGTGATGGATGCATTTAAGCTGCCGAAAGAAACCGAGCAAGAAAAAGATGCACGCTCAAAAGCAATTGAGGAAGCAACTATCGGCGCAACAACCGCTCCGATGGAAGTTATACAAACATCGAAAGCACTTCTTTCAATTTTGGAAACTATAATTGATAAAGGAAATAAAAATTCAATTTCTGATGCCGGAGTTGCTGTTGCATTAGTAGGAACAGCAGCAAAAGGCGCTTACTTGAATGTATTGATCAATTGTTCTTCTTTGAGCAATCAAACTATTGCAAACGAATTGAAAAAAACCGCAGACATTTTAGTTGGGGAAGTAATTCATACGAGCGACAGAATATTTGAACAAGTTGTGAAAGCTGTAGAATCTAAATGAAAAGATTTTTTTTGTTTGCAGTTTTATTTGTTAATGTTTGCTTCGCACAAAAAGTTTCTCTTGGAACAGACGTTCTACAAAAAGATAATTTTTCTATTCTAAACGGTAAGCGGGTCGGTTTAATTACAAACCAAACAGGTGTGAACAGTAACCTCGAAACGACGCTTGATATATTTAAGACTGCTGTCAACTTTAAATTAGTTGCTGCATTTTCTCCCGAACATGGATTGAAAGGATTGGTGGCGGCAGGACAATCTTACGAAAGTTACACCGATTCTCTCACAGGAATTAAATATTATTCTCTTTACGGTAAAACAGCTAAACCTACTAAAGAAATGTTGGAAGGAATTGATATACTAGTTTATGATATTCAAGATATCGGTGTAAGATCGTACACTTACATTTCCACATTGGGACTTGCAATGGAAGCGGCGGCTGAAAATAAAATTCAATTCATTGTTTTAGATCGCCCTAATCCTTTAGGCGGTTTGCGAATTGAAGGAAATGTTGTTGAAGATGATTTCAGATCGTTCGTCAGCAACTATGCAATTCCTTATGTGTACGGATTAACTTGCGGCGAATTAGCAAATCTGATCAACACAAAAGCCGCACTCGGTAACAAAGTTAAATGCAAACTCAAAGTTGTGAAGATGGAAGGATGGAAACGTAATATGCTTTTTAAGGATACAGGATTAATATGGGTTCCTACATCTCCAAACGTTCCGTATATGGAAACTCCCTCTTATTTTGTTGCAAGCGGAGTGTTGGGTGAACTTATCGTTTTCGGAATTGGAATTACTTACACACTTCCCTTCCAAACATTTGCGGCTGAATGGATTGATGCAGACACACTTGCATCCAAAATGAATAATTTGAAATTGCAGGGAGTTAAATTCAGACCTATTTCATATAAAGTTCTAAACGGCGATTGGAAAGATAAGATTTTAAACGGTGTACAAATTCATATCACAGATGTAGATAAAGTGAATTTACTAGAGCTGCAATTTTATTTTTTGCAAGTTCATAATGAACTCTATCCCAACATGAACCCATTTACACTTGCAGCTAACGGGAGAATAAAAATGTTCGACAAGGTGATGGGAACAGACAAAGTGAGATTAAAATTTTCTAAGAGATTCCGTGTTGATGATATAAAGAAATTCTTAAATAAAGATATTGACTGGTTCAGAAAACTTTCTAAAAGATATTATTTATATAATTAAGGATACATTCTGAAAACATAAAAACAAGTGCTAACAACAATGCGAGTACATGAACAAATCTATTTTTATACATCTGAAACCCCCTTAATTGGTTTTATATAATATAGTTTGTTAAATCAATAATATAATGAGGATATGTTATAACAATAATTATATCAATTTTAGTTCACTACTATCCCACATTATTTTGAACAGAGAACTGTTATTAATAACTGGTGAAAATATATTGACCGGTTCAGAAAGCTTTCGACGAGATATTACTTAAATAACAAATAATATTTTTCAAGAATATAAAAACCCGATTTCTTTATTTAGAAATCGGGTTTTTTATTAACATAAATTTGCTGGCTCTGAAAACTTTTGATGAGATATTACTGGAATAATTAATGGAATCCTTTCTTTCTTTTACAGTCAATGTCCATGGGACTGTCCGAGAACTGTCATTCCGGACTTGATCCGGAATCTTAACCTTTGATTTAGTAAAAAATTTAGATGCTGAATCAAGTTCAGCATGACACGAACAAAGTATTCCAACAGACTCTGGTTCTTGACGACCCGGAAAAATTCTAAATCATGTAAATGAACAAATACAGCATGCAATATGATACTATCACCTTGATATCCAAAGTAATATTAAACCAATCATGCTATCACTGCGGCACCTCTCATCCAGCTATAAGCTTCTTCCAACTTATTACATTTCAACATAATCATTTGATAAGGATCATCAGTATATATGCATTTCTCTTTATGAAAATGGTGTGCTGCAATAAAGGAAAGGCATGAAACTAAAAATGTAAGTGGCCAAATAAATCTGGCTGTCTCGACCAAAAATCTCTTGAAACTCCAATCACTATAATCGAATGGAAGAATAATTGTTAAGACAATTACTCCCAACATTAAGAAATATGTAATTATGCGCCACCACTTTGATTCCTTAATGCGGTTAAAAAGACTTATCTCTAGTAATTTCATTTTACCATCCAAACTTAAGTTAACAACCTTGTATTATAACTGCGATCAAACAGTTAAATCAAATATTACTGCTGATTTATGATGAAAATATTTCCCAAATAATACAATTTGTAAGAGATACTTATTTATGTACAAAAAATAGATTCATAATTACAAAACTGCATATTTCGAAAGTATTAAAAAATTATTATCGAGTTAATCAATATTCATAAATTCATAAATTTACTAATTACCGGAATCAATTTATCTGACTCAATTGGTGTAAAACCAGGTGATTTAGTTAATAAAACGTAATTGTAATTGCCATCAGAGTTGAAATCAGTAGCTGATATTTTTTGAAATGGTATTTCTGGTTCATATGAATATGGCTGAATAGATTGAATAGCATTACACAGGTCGCTTGTTAAAACAGTATTAATATCTCTCACGCTTAAATGTTTCATTTGAATAATGTTACTCGAAGGAGTAAAATCCTTAAAATGAAACCAAGCTAGATCGTTACCTTCGTTAACGGGATGAATATAATTCAATTTATTTATCCATCTACATGAGATTGCGTAAGCCAAATAATTGCCGGGTGTTAAGTTTTTCCCCTTCCCATTGCATACAATTCTTTCTAACCTTTTCTTCACTGAGTAGCTCAATAGCTCATTAGAAATATACTCATAACTTGTGTCGCCAAGACCAATATCAGCATGAGCATCAATATGATCAATTTCTACTTTGCCACTGTTAATACACAAATTTTTCAAAAAATGGAATACTTCGTGATGATGAATGAAATACTTACCTTGTATTTTTCTCCCTTTTAAAGAGCAATTATTATTCATAAATGTAATTACATTTTGGATTTTCCAAGGTTTATAATATCGACTTGGTAATCTTTCTTCAGAAAATAAATTACGATTATATGCTACCTTGTCTAAGAAAAAATCTAAATCAATATCTAATATTTTCATGTCATATAACTATATTGATACCGAATATAATCTATCTCAAAATAAGTAATCATCATCTTTTCCCCGGGGTCAAAAGAAGTTTAAGAAGATTATCCCTGCATCAACTTAAATTTATAGAAGAAGGTTGTCAAGAAGTATTTTTCCCACCGCCAAAAAGATCCGTCAAAAAGATGCCGGACAAGCGGCGGGCAAGCTCGTTGTATTACTCATCAGTTACAATCTTTTTATATTTTCCAGCAGTTCAAGAGCCGACTTATCCAACTTCGAAAAAGCGAACCATTTTCTACCCAAATCCTTTAGTGATGCACCTAAGTGGTAAACATCTTTGTTGTCTATAATTAAAAATCTATCGTGAGCTTTGTTAAATTCTTTTATAATTATATGTGGATACTGTGCATTAAATTTCTTCTCATCAAGCATTAAAGATTTATTCGGTTTACCGGTCAAGATAGTTACTACTACATTCTTTTTCTTTTTAGTGAGCAAATCAAGAACTGTTTCATCAATGTAATTATCAATAAGCAATATAGATCTTTCCGCTTTGCGGATTAGAGAGGAGACAAATTTATAAGCGTCAAATATTTGTCCTTCAAAAAAGATTCCTTGTTTTGGGACTAAATCTTTATTTTGTAAACCGTTAAGTAAATTTTCAAACTTTTCGTCTGTCTCCATTTCGTGTTTTAACTGCCTCTTTTCAACAGTATCAATTCTTTGGAACATCTGTGCATTATTAATTATAAACCGGCGCATTGCAACAAACGCGCTTATAATTTGTATGCTCATCTTTACTGCGGTCTTACTTCTTAAAACACCGGACAGCATTGCAACGCCTTGCTCTGTGAAAACGTAAGGTAATTTTTGTCTTCCGCCCCTCTTTTCTTTTGATATCACAATTTGTGATATCAAAGCCTTGTCATTAGTTGTCACAATTTGCGACTTCCAATTTTGGAACTCTTCATTAGTTAATTGGAACATAAAATCAGCTGGAAATCTTAAAATATTTCTTTTAACAGCTTGATTAAATGCTCGTGTTTCTATCCCATAAAACTCAGCTAAATCACTATCTAGCATTACTTGAGAATCACGAATCGTGTAAATTTTTCTTTGAATTGATGCAGCATCGAAAACTATTATTTTGTTTTTGGGTTCTTCCATTTTATTCATTCATTATTATGGTATTGATTGCATTTTCCC
>JACRFC010000207.1 GCA_016234355.1 Ignavibacteriales bacterium | reverse complement strand
TTTTTCGCGGTAACCTCGTAATGAATTTGTTCCGCCGAGAAAATAGAGATCGCTCAGTTCAACATTATCGCCCCGCAATTCTCTTCCGTGAATACCGAATGCTGCAACTTGTCTGTTGAAGAACTGTTTGAAAAATGTAAAATCAAATTCAAGCCGCTGTAACGAAACCTTCGTATTTAAATTCGAAGTTATAAACTCACCCGGTCCGTTTATTTTTTTTGAAGTGTACTTGTACGAGTTGTTGAAAAATATTCCTTCGGTCGGCGAATAGAAATCGTCCCGGGTATCAATTCTCAAATTAACTCCGCTTGTAACTGCGGAAGAATTAAACACAGTAAATAATTTCGAATTTTGTTCTGAAGGGATTGTCGATTGAACAGCAACAAGAACCGATGCCGATATTTCGCTTGCTGCAAGAAATTCCAATCGTCCTTCAAAATTTCTTTGAACATAAGTTGAGTCTTGCTTTCGCTGGAACAATCCGCCCTCTAAGTTAAATGGAAATCCGAGAAGCCACGGCTCAAGATAACGCAGCTCTAACTCCTGCGAGTAACGGTTTTCCTGTTGCCATCGGAAAGAAGCAGCACGTCCCGTACCAAAAAGATTTCTCAAGTTCACATTTACAAATCCGGTTAAGTAACCGCTCTCTTTGTCGCTCGCTGCCGGAACATACCCGGCAATACCGTCAAAGAAATTTGTTTCTTTTTCTTTTACAGAAATTTTTAAGACACCTTCTTTTTTAGAGTTAAAATAAAAAGCCGGCTGTTCAACGGGTCCAAAGAAACGGAGACGATTTAATTTTTCCGGAACTGCATCAATATATTTTTGAGAATATTCTTCTCCTGTGCGGATTTGAAATGCGCGTGTTATTACATAATCTTTTGTTTTATCATTGCCGGCAATTTCTATTTTATCTATTGTACTTTTTGTTCCTTCGTCCATACTTAAATAAAGATTTGCAAAATGATTATCACTTGTCGAATCGTTTATAAATTCTACAGATTCAATTTTGACAGACGCAAAAGGGAATCCTTTGTTCTCGTAGTGATCTATAATTTCCGAGAAAACGGATTCAATGGTTGTTCTAATAAAAATTTCTTTTTCTAGTTGTGAGAGAATGTTATTTACAATAACGGAATCTTTAACCGTATTGTTAATTTGAATCTTGTTTATAAAAGTCGTTGTTCCTTCTGTTATGTTTATTCTTAATAGTGATTTTACCGAATCAATTTTTTCTGTAGAAATATTGTTGAAGGAAAAGTTATAATATCCGCGCTCATTCAGTGCGGAAGCAATTCGCGTTCTTACTGAATCTTCCATGCCTTGAAAATATTTCTGTGTGGATGAAATATTTGTCCAATTGAAATAATCGCTCTCCGAAAAGGTTTTGTTTCCGTATATCTCGACTTTAGAAATTGTTTGAGCAGAATATGTTATTGTTATGAGAAATAAAATAAGTAAGAGTTTTGGAAACAACCGGCTTACAGTATATTCTTTGCTGTAAATAGCACGCAGACCCGCCTGCCGGACGGGCAGGTTTAACAGATCAAACGGATTAAAACTGATTTTAATAAAATCAAAAAAATTTTTTTTGATTATAATCCTCCCCTTTGGGGAGAGAAGGGTGGGGCTAATAATTCGGCGAGTCATCAATTATCTTCATCTTTTTACCAATTGCAGATACTTTAATAAGTTCAAGGTATGAATTCATTTCATCAAATGTAACATCGCACGTTGTAAGCTTTAATGCATTTGCAGCGCCGAGTGCAATGCCGATCTTTAAGAATTCATTGAACACGAGAGAGTTTTCCAAGCCGTAAGCAATGCCGGCAACAAAAGCATCGCCGCTTCCGGTTGCATCAATTACATTTACTTTTGGCGGATCAACTTTATAATTGAAATCAAATTTTTCTGCATACAGAGAATTTGCGCCGTCGCTCAGAAACATCAACTTAATATTCTTGGCATAAAGCTGATGTAAATATTCCAGCTTTTCTTTTTCATCATGCAGAGAAATCCCGAGAGATCTTTCAACCTCATCAACATTGTTATGAATTACTGTCGGTCCTGCATCAAGGCAATTCATCAAATGGGAACCATAGGTGTCAAGGATGGAAATTTTATCGTAACGGTTTGCAAGTTCAATCCCGTATGGAAAAATATCATCGGTTGTTTTGCAAGGTGAACTTCCGCCAAAAACAACAATCGAACAGTTCTGTATCATCTTATCAAGTTTGTGTTTGAAGTCCGCTGCTTCTTCGACAGTGATATTGCTATTTAATCCTAAGTAAGTAGTTACTCGATTATTTTTTTCTTCTATTATAATATCGGCAGAACGGGTTTCGGATTTTGTAGAGACAACGGTAAAATCAATTTTATCCTGAGTGAGGCAGTGGCGTAAAATCTTTCCGTTGTTTCCGCCAAGAAATGTTAGTGCGCAATTTTTTTCATCTAAAAAATTTAATTGTCCGCTTACATTAATTCCCTTACCCCCGGATGTGAAAAATACTTTTTCGGAACGGTTGGATCTTCCAAGTTCAACGGAATCAAAAAACAATCTTCGTTCCAATAAAGGATTTAATGTTACAGTGAGAATCATTTTTCTAGTGTAGAGTGTAGAGCGCAGAATGCAGAATGAAAAATAAATATTCTACACTCTACGTTCCGCGTTCAAAATTACGGACGATATCCCGGCCATCTGCTGTAATCTGGATCTAATAATCGGTAATCGCCAAATCCTGTTTGATCAGTAAAAACAAAACTTCTGTTCAGATCATAATAATCCCAAATTTCATAAGGTTTAGTATTTGAATCCAGCGGATGTCTTTCGACACTGCTTGGCGGACCGAATGTAATGAAGATCATTCCCATATCTGAACGCCATCCTTCTCCCAATCCCTTAAAATGTTTGTTTGCATAATCAACACGGCGGAAGTATTCATAAAGTATCGGGTTATCATCTGTTTTGGGATTCGGTTTTTTCTTATCCCAAAAACTTAAGAACCGTTCCAGTTTTTCTTCGTAACTTTTTGCTTCCTTTATGAAATCTAATTCTTCGGGAGATGCTATGTAAACTATTTGATTAACCGCTTTATCAAGGTCTGTAATAGCTAATGGAACGCCGTGAATTTTTGAAAATATTTTTTTCTCCACTGAAGTAATGATTTTCCAATCATTGTCTTTTACTACTGCATTAAGAAGATACCCGCCGACGGAAAAACTTACATTGTTAATTGTATGTTTTACCAAATTTGTTCCGGGATTTACAGTTATATGTTCCATCTGTTTGAATGATGTATTCTTTTTAAGATCATCCAATGAGTATTCAATATTGATATCACGTGTTTTGTCGGAGTAAATTTCAAAATAGAGAGGAACAGAAGTACTTCTATTAGTTAC
>JACRFC010000208.1 GCA_016234355.1 Ignavibacteriales bacterium | reverse complement strand
TTTCATCAAACAAAAACTTGCGGTTTAACATTAAACATAACCGCCATATTGTAAATATATTTTAGCGTTAATCCTCTCTTCTTACTCAGCACCTCAGACACAATAGATTGAGAACCAAATACCTTTGCTAATTGAGTCTGCTTAATATTTTTTTCTTTCATAAGATATTTTAGGACTTCAATAGGATCAGCATCGGCAATTGGAAATTTTTCATTTTCATACTCATCAATAAGCATTGCTAAAACGTCAAGGTAGTCATTAAGTTCTTTCGTATCCTGATAATTGTCGGTTAAATATTCATACCGGTTGACAGCATTTTGGTAATCCTTATTAGTTTTTATTTTCCTTAAAAGGAACTGAGTAATCATTTCCAAATAAGTTATTTTTTTCTTTCCGTTTTTCATTTCTTCCATTTCCCTCTATCATATTCTTGGTGCGTAAAAACACCTTTGATAAATAATGTTTTTATTTTAAACTGAATACTTGCAATTAACCTGAATTTGTTGCCCCCGATATTAAAAATCACTTTGTCATCAAACAAATCGGCGGAAAGAAAAGATAAAATCCTTATATGAAAAACTTAGTGCGGAAGAGGGGACTTGAACCCCTACGCCCTTACGGGCACTACCCCCTCAAAGTAGCGTGTCTGCCAATTTCACCACTTCCGCAAAAAACCGAGCGAAAAATATTAGAGAACAAAACAAAACGCAACAACATTTACGGAAGATTCGTTCAATCGAAAGAATTCCTAGACAGAGTTTTTACAAAGCCCTTCCTTCGGCACCATTATGTGAGAAAGGTAGGGATGGGGTCAATGCTGTCATGTTAATAGAAATCTGTTACTATAACCACGGCTTTTTTCCTATTGATAGGGACATAAGGAGATATTTCGTAACGCCGAGTCGTACTCGGCGCATAATGTTTTATTTCCCTTCGCCGATTTTGAATCGGCGTTACGGAATATTCAATGGGCTATTGTCCAGGCGGTCTGCCCTTTCCCATCAATGTTTCGCGGACTTCTTTTCTAAATCTACTTTCAAATACCACCATTTTTGCAATTTGCAGGGGAGAAAGAAGATCGCTCAATGATCTGAGAAAATTTTCTCTTTCTTTGCCAATGTTGTTTTCCAATGAGAGCAAGGCATTAACTTTTTCTTTATATAAAGCATCGTTTTGGTTTCCATTACGGATCTCATTCTCTAAATCTCTTATTGCATCATCTCTTTGATCAAGGATCTCTTTCATCTTTTTTTGATTCTCATTTCTTCTTGCAAAGAACCTTATTGCTGTTTCTTCATTGAGGTTTAATACATCAATTAATTTAATCCTTTCCCACTGCTCAATTCTTTGAAGAGGTCTCTGATCATTCCCCTGCCTCATTCTTTCTTGAGAATATGATGTTGACAATAAAATTGAGAATAAAATAAAGAGTAAAAATATTTTTTTCATTTCTGTACCTTTTGAGAGGTTGTTGAATTTAATTTTTCATAAACAGTTTCTAAATCATTATCAGAAAGATTTCTTAGCGGTGAATATTCATTTGCTAAAGGATTCCCGATTAATCTTGTATAAGAATCACTATTCAATTCTAAATCAGATGGTATTTGAACGTTAAGCTCATCGTTATTCTGATTTAATACATATTCTGTCGGATCTATTTCCAATTCAGTTAAATACTTATCAGATACTTCCTGATCAGATAAATTATTCACTACTTCATTAGCTAAATCCTTGTATCCGGTATCATAATTAGTCTTAGTATTAAGTAAGAATAAAAATAAAACTATAACTGCCGAAACTGTTGGAACTAAATAATATATACCTCTGAACTTCCGGAATTTCTTTTTCTTATCCATTCTTTGATAAACTCTTGGAAGTAAATTTCCAAAATAAATTTCATTTGTCTCGAACTCTTTTCTTTTTAAAAGATCATCAAGCTGTAATTTTATATTATCATAATCTGTCTTCAGTTGATCAGATTTTTTCAGCTCTTCTTCAAATATGCTCAACTCTTCCAGAGTAAGTTTACCGGAAATATATTTTAGAATTCTCTCTTCATTTGTTTTCATTTGTTAGCTCCAAAACTTTTTTCAAAGCATGAAAATAATTTGCTTTCAAACCGCCGATACTTTTACCGGTTATTTCCGATATTTCCTCATAAGATAGATCTTCGAAATTTCTCATAATAAATATTTGTCTTTGCTTTGGCGGAATTTTCTGCAACATCTTTTTTACCTTTTCCAACTTCTCTTTTGAATCTAATTCTTCAACAATATCATGTTTGTCTTGTAATTCAACTTCGTCTTTGTCGTCAATAGAAAAAAATCTTTTAATCTGTTTTCTTCTTATTTGATTTAAGCTTCTTGTCGTTACAATTTTATAGATCCAGGTATATAAAGAACTATTGAAATTAAAATTCTTCAGCTTATTATAAATAACAATCAGCACTTCCTGAGTTACCTCGTCAGCATCAAGATGGTTTCCCATCATTTGCCGTGCATGCCAATAAATCTTTTTCTGATACTTTTTAACTATCAGATTAAAAGCGACTTCTTCTCCAGACAGAAATCTGTTAATTAATTCAAAGTCGTTATCCTGCACAGTTCCCACACATGTTTCTTATAATAGACATCTATTACTTACGTTAGGTTTAATAAGAATTTATTAAACCTAATGATTAAAACTACTGTCAAAATTGCAAAAGAAATAATTCACAACAAAAAATAGAGGTTACAATGAAAAAGCTATGGTTGTCAATATTCAGTTTAATTCTTCTAACAAATTTTTCTCTCTTTTCTCAACCAGCACAAGACGAGCCACCAATGGGACCAAGAGAAGGCGGCATTAAAAAACTTTTAAAATTAACCACAGAACAAGAAAAAAAATTCGATGATCTTGCATATCAGCATAAACAAGATGCTGTTGATATTCATGCTAAGATACAAAAAAATCGTCTTGAGTTGGAAAAAATGGTTGATGACAATAATATTGATGAGAAAAAACTTTTCCAATTAACAGACGAAAACAGCAAACTTCAAGGTAATTTGAAAAATTCTGCAGTTAGGAGTTGGTTTGAAATTTATAAAATACTTAATGATGAACAGAAAGCTATTTGGTCAAAACATATTTTACAAATGGCTAATCCTCAAGCAATAAGGGAAAGAGTGAAAGAAAGAATTCAAAGTGGGATTAAAAATTTCATAATGAATCGAAGACCAATGCGAATGAATCGCGATTTCTAAAAATAAAAAACCCGCACACAGCGGGTTTTTTTTGAATAAATACTACTGCATTTTACAAATCACCTTTAAGCGGGCGCAAAATAATTTCTTCTGTTATCATATTACTTTTCTCAGAGTAAAGTTTAAATACTAAGTTCGCTATTCTTTCGGCGTCCATCATAGAGTCACCGAACTTTTGAACAACTTTATTAGGCCACATCTCTGTTACAGTTGCACCGGGTAAAACATTTATTATTCTAATATTCTTATCGCGGACTTCTTCACGTAAAACTTTTGTGTATCCCAGTAATCCGGATTTTGAGGCTGTATAAGCACTACTGGAAGTAAATACTTTTTGTGTAACTACAGATAAAATATTAATAATTGTTCCTGATTGTCTTTCTATCATTTCAGGCAGAACTGTTTTAATTGTGTAAATGCCGCCAAATAAATTTACACGTAAAATATTTTCAATATCAGCGATTGAATCATCTATAGCTTTTTTGAATGAAGTAGTACCGGCATTATTAATCAAACAATCAATTCGATAATTTGATAGAACCTTTTTGTGGAATTTATCTATAGCAGCATAATCAGTTACATCCAACTGATGCGGTTCAAAATTATTTCCGTAATCAGCTAATTCTTTTTTTATCTTGTTAAGTAATTCTAACCGTCTGGCAGTACCGATAACAAAAATATTATTTCTGGCAAACTCCAATGTAAGCGCTTTGCCGATTCCCGAACTTGCACCCGTTATCCAAACTGTGTTTTTATTGTTAACCATCAAATCTTTTTGGAAATAAGATTTAAAAATTCACTGCGCGTTCGGGCATCTTCAGTAAAGATACCATGCATAGCACTTGTAGTAGTAATAGAATTTTGTTTCTGAACCCCGCGCATCATCATGCACATATGATAACCTTCAGCAACAACAGCAACGCCGCGCGGATTTAAGAATTGTTCAATTGTATCCGCAATTTCTTGTGTCATTCTTTCTTGTACCTGTAACCGTTGTGCAAACACATCAACTATCCTTGGAATTTTACTTAGCCCAAGAATCTTTCCATTCGGTATATAGGCAATATGTATCTTCCCGAAGAATGGCAGCAAATGATGTTCGCACATACTGTAAAAATCAATGTCTTTAACAATTACCATCTCATCATATTTTTCTTCAAAGATAGCTCCGTTAAGAATTTTTTTAATGTCTTTTTTATAACCTTGCGTTAAGAACTCAAATGCTTTAGCAACTCGATGCGGAGTTTTTTTTAATCCTTCTCTCTCCGAATTTTCTCCGATTTCATCAAGAAGATTCTTGACATATTTTTCAATTATCTCGTAATTCAATTGATCGCCTTCCCTTTATATTCTACATAATTATTTTCTGTTTCATAAAGTTTAATAGAGTAAAGTTTACCTGACGGCAGTTTATCAACTAATTGATTCCATATGCCGATAGCTATATTCTCGGCAGTTGGTATCTTACCTTTTAGGAAATCAACATCTAAGTTCAAATTTGTATGATCTACTTTACTTATCACATTTTTTTTGATTATTTCTTTTAGAACTTTAAGATCTATTACATAACCGGTTTGAGAATCAACTTCACCAACTACTATTACTTCGAGGATGTAATTATGTCCATGACCGTTTAGATTATTGCACTTCCCAAAAAGCCGATCATTTTCTTCATCAGAAAAATTTGGATTAAATAAACGGTGCGACGCACTAAAAACTTCACGCCTTGTAACATATATCATTTCACTATCCTTTGAGTGCTTTCAAAACTTCTTCAACATGTCCTGCAACTTTAACTTTGGGGAATATTTTTTTAATCAAACCATTTTCATCAATAATAAATGTTGTTCGTTCGATCCCCATATACTTTTTACCGTACATACTTTTTTCTTTCCACACTCCATATTTAGAGACAACCTCCTTCTTTTCATCACTTAAAAGTGTAAATGGAAGATTGTACTTACTTTCAAATTTTTTATGTGATTTTGCAGAATCAGCACTAATTCCAATTACAACTGTTTTTACTTTCTTAAAGTTTGGAAAAATATCTCTAAAATCACAAGCTTCTTTAGTGCAGCCTGACGTCATATCTTTTGGATAAAAATAGAGAACTACTTTCCATCCCTTGAAATCATTGAGAGATACCATTACTTCATTTGTATCCATTAACGAAAACGAAGGTGCTTTTTTGCCGACTTCTAACATTTCAAAATCTTCATAAATAAAATTACTTAACAATAAGTTTTTAGTTCTCTTCTAAAAAGAAAGGGACGAATTAATTCCGGTCCTTCAATTGAATCAAAATAAAATTATGATATTTTTTTAAGTGTTTCTTGAATCGCTGCATAGTTCGGTTCATTACCGGCAACTTCCAAGACTTCAGCGAATTGTATCAATCCGTTTTTATCAACAACGAATGCTGATCTCTTTGAGACACCTTTTAAATCCCATTTACCAGGGAGCCAAACATCATAAAATGAACCGTAAGCAGGTGATATTTCTTTATTGAAATCGCTGAGAACCGGAAAATTAAATTGATGTTTATCCGCCCAAAGTTTTTGTGCAAATGGACCATCAACACTAATTGCTAAAACTTGTGCATCGAGATTTTCATAATCTTTCATTCCATCTCTAGTCGAGCATAGCTCCTTTTCGCAAACTGAGGTTCCTACAGCCGGGAAAAAAAGAATTACAACATTTTTCTTGCCTTTAAAATCAGATAAAGAAACGGATTCGTTATTTGTATTCTTTAAACTAAAATTTGGTGCAACATCTCCTACTTTCAACGACATATAATTCTCCTTTCGTGAGATTATTCTTTAAGTTTTCTTCCAATTCGAACTTTAACTTGGAATTCTACTTTTCCATCTGAAGTTACTCTGCCTCTCTGCTCAATAACTTCGAACCAACCAACTTTTTTTTCATTGTTGGCTTCAAGGATAACTTCTTTAATTGCTTCATTAACTCCTTCCGTTGAAATTCCAACTCTTTCTATTACTTCGAACGTCTTTGACATATTAACCTCATTATTTGATTAAAAAGTTCAATTCAATGAATTAGTGAATAATTATTGAAATTAAAATAGCTTATTAAGAAGTAAGATTAAAGAATGGGATCCGCTATAACGCTCGCCTATTTATGAATCATGATTTTTTTTTGCTTTTTATGGTAGCAGTTTCTATTTTTATATAGACTAAATCTAAATAATGGTCCAAATAAGTGGATAGAGAACTAGCACACGAACAATTCAGACGATTTCTAAAACGAGGTGACAATCGGATTACACCGGAACGCTTTGAAGTTCTTGACTTTGTAATGGAATATGAAGGTCATTTTGGGGCTGATGAACTATATATAAAAATGAAAAGCAGTAACTCTAATATTTCCAGGGCAACTGTTTATAATACACTTGAACTTTTAGCACAATGTGAACTTCTCTCAAAAAGAAATTTTGGTGAGAACAAAACTCGTTATGAATCAAATGTCGGAAAGACAAGCCATGATCATTTAATTTGTACTAATTGCGGTGCTATCAAAGAATTTTCAGAACCAAAAATTCAAAAAATAGTAAAAGAAATTTCCACAGAGATTGGTTTTGATTCTACAGGTTATTCTTTTAATATTTTTGGAAAATGCACGAATCCTAATTGCGGTCAAAATAAAAATGCCAAATAGTACATTAGATAAAGCTAAAAGAGGAAATCCTATTACAGTTGTTAAATTACCATCCGGAAATATTAAATCTCAATTGATACGACTTGGAATTTCTGAAGGTGATAGACTTAAATGCGTACAACGCCTTCCGGGAGGAACAATCGTTGTTCAAAAAAATAGGCAAGAAATTGCAGTAGGATTCGATCTAGCAAAAAAAATTCATGTAATTATTCAGTAAGAAATGTTTATGAAAACAGATAATGTAGTCAATCTTGAAAATGATAAAATAATCTCACCGCTTAAAACTCTCATTGAGCCTGAAAAATCTCAGAAAGTTGTTCTTGTTGGTAATCCAAATGTGGGTAAATCTTGTTTCTTTAATTTCATGAGCGGTATGTATGTTGATGTTTCCAACTTTCCCGGTACAACAGTATCAATTACAAAAAGTCATTTTCAAGGTAATGATGTTTTTGATACACCGGGTATATATGGTGTCGGTTCGTTTAATGATGAAGAAAAAGTAGCGCGCAATATAATCCTATCCGCTGATGTAATTCTTAATGTCATCAATGCTCTTAATCTCGATCGTGATCTTTTTCTCACTCTTCAATTAATTGATATGGGGAAAAAAGTTTCCGTACTTTTAAATTTCAGCGATGAGCTCAAGAAAAGAAAAATTAAAATTGATACTAAAAAACTCTCCGACCTTCTTGGCGTTGAAGTTTACGAGACGACTGCTGTTGATAAATTAGGATTTGATAAGCTTGGTGAAGCCGTAAATGCTGCTAGAATTGGTAAACAAGAACTCGATCTACATTTTTTACTAAATCAGGTAATAACAAAATCTGTCTCTCAATCTGATTCCCTTTTAATATTAGAAGGCGACGAAGCGATTGCACAAAAACATAATGTAGCTTGTGGAACTCCGGATGAACGCGAGAGAATTTACATCGGCAGAAGAAACCGTGTAAATGAAATTGTTGATATTGTTGAATATGAGGATTCAAAAAAAGGTGAGCTTTTTAATCATCTTGGCAGATTATCATTAAACCCTATAACCGGAATACCAATCTTACTAGTTATGCTTGTTCTTATGTACTTTTTCATTGGTGATTTGGTTTCTCAAAGGATTGTTAATTTTACAGAGAACAAAATTGGTAAAGATTTTCTTGAATATAATGTTAAATCGTTTACAGGTCATTATACTCCGGTAAATGTTGACGTTACTCTTCATGATGAGAAAAATAGCTATATAAGCAAAAAAACTTTCAGCTTCCCTTCCGGTATAAGTGATAATCCGACACTTCAAAAAGAATTTTCCGAATTATCAAAACAAAAAGGCGCCCGAACAGATTTTTATTTTCAAAATCTTTTTGTCAAACTATTATTTGGCGAGTTCGGCGTAATTACAATGACTGTAACATATTTACTCTTCTTACTTCTTCCACTTGTGATCGCTTTTTATTTTGTTATGGCTTTGCTTGAAGACAGCGGTTACCTTCCGCGTCTTGCAACCATGCTTGACCGTTCGTTTAATAAGATCGGCTTAAATGGTAAAGCAGTAATTCCAATCATGCTTGGTTTCGGGTGCATAACAATGGCGAATATTACTACCCGTATGCTCGGAACAGAAAGAGAAAAATCAATTGTTACAGCAATTCTTCAGTTTGTAATTCCGTGCTCAGCACAATTAGCTGTAATTGCAGCCCTTCTAAGCGGTGCCGGATTTGCACCAATGATGCTTTATATCTCAGTTATTACAACTGTTCTAGTCGTTCTTTCAACTGTCTTAAATAAAATGCTTCCCGGTGAAAGTTCTCCTCTATTATTAGATCTTCCGATGATTCGTTTTCCAAGAATAAGTAATGTATTCAAAAAAACTTTTTTTAGAAGTTTTGGTTTCATGAAAGAAGCCAGCGTTTGGTTTTTTATCGGTGCACTTGCAGTTGGTATTTTGGAAATAAGCGGAATGTTAAAAGTCTGGCAGGATGTTTTAGCACCATTTACAACAACCTGGTTAAAACTTCCTAAAGAAGCTGCAAATGCTTTTGTAATGGGAATGGTTCGTAGAGATTTTGGTGCAGCAGGACTTTTCCATATGAACTTATCAATAATGCAAAAGACAGTTTCAATTATTACAATAACTCTTTTCGTTCCGTGTATTGCTTCGTTTGTTGTTATGCTCAAAGAAAGAGGATGGAAAGAAGGAATGATGATCTGGTTTGGAACTTGGATTGCCGCCTTTTTAGTCGGTGGAATTGTTGCACAAATAGTAATTTGATATGAAAAAAGACGAGTATCAAAAATATCCTATCATTTGGCGTAAAGAAGATTTCTTCATAAAGATTTACTGTTCTATTCCGAACATAGCAACGGGAATACTAATTACAACCGACAGAGCAACATTTATCGTAGACCCGGGTGATGGAATATTACGGGATCTTAATAAAGATGTTGGCGCTGTTACAATTCTAAAAGTTTCAGATATTTTCATCAGCCATGGTCATCACGATCATATCGGGGGCGTTTGGTCATTACTTACTTATTTATCTGTTTTGAGGAAGAAAAGTCCGCTAAATATTTACTATCCGAAAGGATGCAAAGAGATCGAAAGTATTTTTCGTGCTTTTATTAAAGTTTATAGTAAAGAAGTATCTTACCAAATAAATTTAAGACCAATTGATTCGGTAAAAAGTTTTAAGCGCGATTCAGTTACGATCAAACCTTTCAAAGTTAATCATAGAGAACCATCTGAAGACGGTAATTCATCAGAATTAATTCCATCTCTTGGATTTAAATTTATATATGATGGTAAATCAATTTGTTATGGCGGCGATACTGCTTTTTGTAATGCACTAGTTAAGAATGCGAAGGATTCAAATCTGGCTATTATTGAAGCCGGTGCAAAAGATAATACCAGTTCTGATCTTCACATGACTATCAAACAAGCGACACAAATTGGAAAAACCGCCAAGGAATATTTTTTGGTTCATGTGCCTGAATAACATTATTTTGGCAACCACAATATTAAACTACAGAGGAAAATTATGAAGAGAATTTCAATTCTATTGATAATTCTATTTGTCGTTTCTATTCAAGCGCAAAATAAAATTCACCGACCTGAAATAACTGCAGAAGAGATTAAAGCAAATGTCTTCTTTCTTGCTTCTGATGCTATGAAAGGAAGATTTACTGGAAGCCCGGAAGAACGAATAGCCGGTGATTATATCAAAAGTGAATTTCAACTTTACGGATTAAAACCCGCTTTCAATGGAGATTGGTTTCAAGAATTTCCTTTTATTGAAAGGGTTGAAATGACAAAAGCTAATTCCCTTACTTTTGATGTAAAGGGTAAAAAACAAAATCTTAAAACCGGAAATGATTATACAACCGTTGCCTATTCCGGAAAAGGAAAAGTTAGTGGCGATTTAGTTTTTGCCGGGTATGGTATTTCCGCTCCTAAATTAAATTATGATGATTATGAAGGTATTGATGTTAAAGGGAAAACTGTAGTTGTTATGAGATATCATCCTGAACATGATAGTTCAAAATCAGAGTTCGATAAATATGCTTCTTTTAGAAACAAGGCAACAGTTGCAAAGGAGAAAGGTGCTCGTGCAATTATCTTAGTCAATGGATACGCTCCAAAGAATGATGATGATCCATTGATGGAACTCCGATACGATGGTGCACCTGCTATGAAAGATATTTCCGTTCAACATGTAAAAAGAAGTTTTGTAGAAGATCTTTTTAATACCGATGGGCTGAGCTTCGTCGAAGCCCAGAAACAAATTGATACTTCAAAAAAACCATCTTCATTCGCATTTAAGAATGCCAAAGTTTCTCTTTCTACTGAAGTAAAAGAAATTGAGAAGAAAGGAAGAAATGTTGCAGGAATGATCGAAGGAAGCGATCCGGTTTTGAAAAATGAATTTATTGTTATCGGTGCACATTACGATCACCTTGGAATTGATCAGCTAAAAGAATCTTCAATGTACAAAGGAAGCGATAAGCAAATTCACAATGGAGCTGATGACAATGCATCCGGTACAACAGGATTGTTAGAGGTAGCTGAGAAATTTGGAGCGATGCAGGGACTATTGAAACGTAGTATTATCTTCGCAGCTTTTTCGGGCGAAGAACTTGGGATTCTCGGCTCAACTTACATAACAAACAATTTTCCTGTTGATATTAAAAATGTTGCCGCTATGTTAAACATGGATATGATCGGACGATTGAATGAAGAAAACAGTTTGACTATTATAGGTTCCGGTACTTCTTCTAAGTGGAAGGAATTATTAAATCAAGAAAATATTTACAACCTTAAATTAGGAATGAGCGATGGCGGCTCGGGCGGAAGTGATCACCAGGCATTCTCAAACAAAAACGTTCCGGTTCTTTTCTTCTTTACCGGTACACATTCGGATTATCACAAACCTTCTGACGATTCTGAAAAGATAAACACTGAAGGCGAAGCTAAAGTTGCTAATTACGTTTTCGATATTGCTCTTGCTGTTGATAATTTAGAAAAACGACCGGAGTATGTTAAGGTTGAAGAACCTGCACAAAGAGGTGTCGGCAGCGGAAGAACCCGTGTTACAGTCGGTACAGTTCCGGAATTTGGATACAACGGCAATGGTTATAAACTATCAGGAGTAACTGAAGGAAGTCCTGCAGCTAAAGCTGGAATGAAAGCCGGCGATATCATCGTAAAGTTTGGTCCT
>JACRFC010000206.1 GCA_016234355.1 Ignavibacteriales bacterium | reverse complement strand
CAGAAATTAATATGGAAATTTTTGAAGAAGGAGATAAGATATTATTGCGCGTGTATAATATTAATTTCAAACCGGTCGGTTGGCGGCTTAATGATGAAGCAAAAAGCGTTTTAAACCAGTTAGTAATTGCATTGGAAGATCTTAAAGGTTCTCAATACCAAATTTCTTCTTATACCGATGCAGTTGGTGCGCAAAGAATGAATATTGAAATTTCAGAATCGAGAGCGAAAACAATTCTTGATTATTTAAAAGAGCATTCAAATTATTTACTAAGCAAAATGACTTCTGCCGGATACGGTGAAATCAGTCCGGTTGCCGACAATAATAATTTTGAAGGAAGAAGAAAGAATAACAGAATTGAAATTCTAATCAGTAATTGATTACTCCAATTCCTTTCAGTTAATTATTCTTTATCAGCTTATTAATTAAATTATGATTCGCTGCGCTGGTTCGATAATTGAGAGAGACATATTCATTATTATAATCTACATTAATAACTTCGGCGAGTTCATAAATCTTCGATATTATTTTTGAATCGGTGTGGTTCAGTTTTATTTTATAGGCGGTAAAGTTCTGTTCGTAAATAGTAAGCAACATCTTTCTTAAATTACCTATGTTTATCCCGCGTTCAGCCGAAATCATAATGCTGTTCTTGTATTGCTTGGAAACATAATCCATTCTGTTCTTATCTTTTAATGCATCAACTTTGTTGAAGATTTTTATTTGAACTTTCTTGTGACTGTTTAATTCTTCAAGTGTTGAATCAACCACATTTATTTGGTCTTCAAAAAAATCATGTGAGATATCAATTACATGAAGAATAAGATCTGCATCCTTTACAACGTTCAATGTGCTCTTGAAGGAAGCGACAAGATGATGCGGCAGTTTGCGTATGAATCCGACCGTATCGCTCATCAGAATTTTTTTATTCTTTTCAATTTCAAAAGAGCGTGTTGTGGAATCGAGTGTTGCGAACAATTTATCTTCGGTAAGAACCCCGGCGTCAGTTAAACGATTTAGTAAAGTAGATTTTCCGGCATTAGTGTATCCAACAAGACAAGCTGTGATCTGATCTTTTCTTCCCGCGCTTTTTGTTACTTGCTGTGCCGTAATTTTTTTTAGATTTTCTTTCAGTTTACCGATTTTCGTGCGGATAATTCTTCTGTCGGTTTCGATCTGCGTTTCACCAGGACCTTTTGTACCGATACCTCCGTACTGTTTTGATAAGTGTGTCCATGCACGGGTTAATCTGGGAAGCATATATTGAAGCTGTGCAAGTTCTACTTGAGTTTTTGCCTCGCGGGTTTTTGCGTGAGAAGCAAATATATCAAAGATCAATCCGCTTCTATCCAAAACTTTACGCTCAAAAAGTTTTTCAAGATTACGGGCTTGCGTTGGATTCAAATCATCATCAAATATTACAAGCTGAATATCATTTAACTCGATTAGCTGAGCAACTTCTTCGGCTTTTCCTTTTCCAATAAAAAATGCCGGATCGGGTCTGTAACGCTCCTGCATAATTTTGAAAACAGTTATCGCACCTGCAGTGTTCGTAAGTAATTCTAATTCCTCAAGATGTTCTTCAACTTGATCTTTTGAGTAATCCTCGGTTACGAGTGCAATTAGAATTGCGCGTTCTTTGGGAACCGGTTTAAGTTCAATCATTCTTGATCCTGGATTCTGGATTCTGGATGCTTGATAAATCTTTTTTAGTGTTTCTTGCAAGAAGTGATTCTGCAATTGCTAAAATCAAAACTGCGATTAAAAAATATTTCCACAGTTCAGTACCAAAACGCGACTGGTAGATTGCTTTTGTAAAATCATCATTTGGAGAAAGCGAATAAGCTTTTCCTTCGAAACTAATTTGCTTCAAATAATCTTCAAACTCTGAAAAATCTGCTTTATCGGTAACCGATTCTTTAGGATCGCAATTAACGGAAATATAATCTGACAATTTGTTCGATGAGAAGAATTTGTAAGTCCCGGCTTCATCCGTTTTGGTATAAGTAAAATAATTTTGATTTGTTAACGAATCCGAATTTACATATTCATTTTCTCCACCGGGTTTTTCAACTTTAATTTGAGATATGGAATGATTAGAGATATCGGCAGTTATTTCCTGCCCGGTAGTAATTGTGTTTTGTTCTTTAACCTTTGAAGAAGAATATAAAAGCAGACTATTAATTAAAGGTGCAAAAAAACCTTTGAGCGGAAAATTATTCCAGCTAAGATTTAATGATGAATTAAACAGAAATACTTTTCCCGCACCGGCTTTATATTCACTCAAGAATGAAGAGCCGTCAAACATAGAAATAATATTTTTGCTGTTACCACCCGGAACAACTTTGAAATAATAGTAAATCTCCGGCGATTCAACTTGCTGCTGCTTTTTATTTTCAAATAGATCTGCAAAGAGAGGATCTTGATAATTGATTTTATCAAACAGAGCAGGTGAGTCCTGGGAATTTATTTTCCCTACGGCACTTACAGGAGAAGAAATATTTAATGAATTACACAACTTCTGAAAATTTGATAAAGTGCTTTGAGAACCGGGCATTAATATTAAACCTCCGCCGCTCTCCATAAAGCTGATCAAATTTTTCCAATCAGAATTTCTTTCCGAGCCGATAACGATAACCGCATCATAGTTTTTTAAGTTCAGAGATGAAACTTGCGATAAACTATTCTCCGCAATCCGCACTTTTTGTTTTGTAGGATCATCTATAGCATATCTTACAAACTTTGCATCATCCCGGTTGTCCGTAAGAAAAAGAACAGAAATTTTATCAGGCACATAAACACTGAAAAATCTTTTGTTGTCTTGAAGAATATCATCATCTTCAAGCTCGGCATAGATCTCAACCAAACCTGTATCCAAAAGAGTTGTCTCGAATGGAATTGTTTTAGATTCACCGGCAGCAAGATTCACACTTTGCTGAGTGCTTCTTTTCCCGTTAACAAAAAGGGATGCAACAGAATTATTAACCGGCTGCTTAGAATAATTTTTTACTTTAATATCAAAGCTGACTGTTTTACCTTTTTCAAATATTTGATTGTTGGGTTTGATTTCTTCAATGCCGAGATTTATCGGCTCCCTTTCGGATAAATCAATTAAATAAAGCCGGACATTGCTATTGAAAATACTGGAAAGATTTGAGAGCTCATTTGATGAATTATAAATTCTTCCTTTCTGCAGATCAGTCAGCAAATAAATTTCTTTATTATAATTATTTGATTGATATAAAACTTGCGCTGCTTTTACAACTGATTCGTTAAGAGTTCTGCTTACTGCGGAGATTTCCAATTCATCAATTTGTCTTGTTAATTGTTTGTTGTTAGTTGTTGGTTGAGCCGATTCATTAGATAGATTACCTACACCGAGCAGAATGATCTCATCGCCATCTTGAAAGCTGGTAAGAAGATTTTTTACAATTTTCTTGGCGCGGTTTAAGTAAGATCCGTTCCCCGTTACTACGGACATGCTGAATGTGTTATCTATTATAATTACAGCTGTTGTTTTAGCTGCAGAAGAATTCCCGATAGAGAAATTTTTTACAGTTGGACGGGCAAAAGCCATTACAAGAAAAATAATTATTGCTATGCGCAGTAACAGAAGCAGCCACTGTTTTAATTTTATCCGTTTGATCTTTGTCTTTTGCAGTTCTTTCAAAAAGGCGAGAGTGCTGAACTCAACTCTCTTTAACTTACGCAGATTAAGAAAGTGAAGAACTATCGGAATTGATGCAGCGATCAAACCAAATAATATAGCGGGGTTAAGAAATGTCATTTAATTATTTTTTAACAATTTATGTGAAGCTATACAAAGTGATGAGTCCCTGTCATTCTGAGTCTGGCACAGCCGGACGAAGAATCTAAAAATTTGATTTTAGATGATTTTGAGATTCTTCACTTCGTTCCGTTCAGAATGACATTTGTTTAATAAATTTTTTGAATTTGTGCGCCGTTGAAATAGTGTGTTAGTATCTCATCAAAACCATAACCAAGCTCACCCATTACCGCTGCACCGATCTGACAAAGTCCAACACCATGTCCCCATCCGGCGCCATGCAAAATAATTTTTTGAGGAACACCTTTAACGATATTTTCTTTTATAACAACAAATGCAGAACTGTATAAATGTGTTTTTGAAAGAATCTTTCTTATCTCAAGTTCTTTTCCGATAGTAATTGTTTTTTTAGTACCAATGATTTTTAATTTTATAATACGTGTGGAATAACCCCGCTCAATTGGTATAAGATCAATAATATTTCCAAAATCAATTCCGCTTTTTATTCTAATTAGTTCGGCTATTTCATCCTGTGTGTATTCAACATTCCATCGGAAGAAATCATTTGTCGGACGGTCGAAATCTAAAAGAATCTGCGAAAGAATTTTTTTGTCCGAAGTATTACAAAAGGAGTTTGGATTACTTCTAATCCATCGTTCGGCAAATTTTTCTTCAGTCAAATCCGTTTCCTTCCCATCGAGTTCAAACTTGTAATCAACTATCGATGGTAAATAAGGGTGAAGCTCAGGTTCCCAGACATTTTCAAATGATTCTGTCATTCCGCCGCAGCATTTTGAGTAACGTGTATCGCAGATCGTATCTTTATATTTCAACACAAGTCCGCGTGTGGAAGCAATTGCGTTCAGAGCATTATCACTAATAATTTTTGTTACACCTTGATAACGCTGGCAATGATCATCGGCGCAAAAATCGTAATTGGTGTGATCTTCTCTGTCGTACCAACGGATTATTTCTTCGTCGCTGATCTGTTCATTTACTGCTTGCTTGTTCTTTTTTTCCTGCTGTGCAAGCAGCCATCCTCGGGAAACTATTGAATGCGCTTTTAAAAGTTCGATTGAGCTGTTAGCGCTCATTTCGGATGAGATAACACTTGTAAGATATTCTTCAAGAGGAAGAATATTAACCGCGGTAATTTGATCTTTCTCTTTTATAAATTTTAATCTCCCGCGAAATCTTTGATTCTCTTTGCTCTGCCAGTGAAAACCTTTTCCGATTACTACATCCCTTAGAAGAAATGATTCTGTCTCAAGATCATTAGGATTGAAAAGTAATTCATCTGCAGAAATAATTTCATTTTTCTCCTGGCAGATTGAAATCTTATCTCCGCTCAATTTAGCTTTGAATCTTCCGCTGAACTTTTTATCCGATCCTTTCAAAGTAAATTCGCCGTAGAGATCAAAACGGATCTCTTTTTCGCTCAGTATACCGATGCTTACTAAAGGTTCATTCATAAAAATTGTTCTAAAAAATTTAGTTGCAATATAGCAATGGATGATTTAAGAAGGTAGGGCAATGAAAAGAGCTTTCAGTATTCAGCATACGGCTTAATTCATGAATCGTAACTTCTGAAAAATTAGATGGCAAAAAAGTAATGGACGATCTCAAAAGTCTTTGTGAACCTTTGTGCTCTTAGTGTCTTAGTGGTTGGTGTTTTTTTCCCTAATAAATGAAAAATTCTTACCACAAAGGCACAAAGATCACTAAGAAACACTAAGTTATTTTTCGCTTTTGAGACAACCTCAAAAAAAAATTTTTTGTAGGCTGAAACATAGAACCACTATTTATGCTCTAAAAAGATTT
>JACRFC010000204.1 GCA_016234355.1 Ignavibacteriales bacterium | reverse complement strand
ATGCATTAGATGCTTATCGAGCCGGTGCAAGTATAATTGATGCTGCAGCTTTAGGTTTGGGTGAAAGAGCTGGTATAGTTGATCTTGCTTCGCTACTGGTTGTGTTAACGGTAGATTATAATGAAACTAGATGGAATCTTTCAAAACTAGTTGAACTTTACGATTTAGTAAGTAAACATTCCGGGATTCCAATTCCGGCAAACTTTCCGGTCACAGGTAAAAATGCTTTCACACATTGTGCAGGCGTTCATACACATGCGGCTTCAATTAATCCAATGCACTATGAAAGTTTGAATCCGGAAATCCTTGGTCGGACAAGAAATTTTTCGCTTGATCATATGTCAGGTATAGCATCATTGAGATATGCATTAAAAATGATTGATGAAAACTCATTAGATGAACCGCATCAAATGGATGTTCTTAAAGAAGTAAAATCAGTCGGTCAACGCGGTCGTACTGTTGATCTTGCCGAACTTAAACATATCGTTGATGCAGTTAAACATCACAAGACATTCAATAGCTGAGATAAATTTCTTAGCTCTACCTTTTTAAATTTATTTGAACTAGGAGAGTAAAAATGAAAATCGGGCTGCTTCATTCGTTGATTAGAAAAGATGAAAAATTTCTTATTGATGAATTCAATAAAGTAAAAGGACTTGAATTAATAATGATAGATGATCGTGAAATTAAATTTAATATCGGAAAAGATAAATTTGATCTTGATGTTGTTGTAGAACGTTGCATCAACCACTCAAGAGCATTACATGGTTTGAAATTATTTGAATCAGCCGGAATTAAATGTGTAAATAATTATAGTGTTGCAACAATTTGCGGCGATAAGCTTTTAACATCATGTGCATTAGCTGATCATAACATTCCACAACCGGAAGTACGCGTAGCATTCACAGAAGAATCTGCTCTTAAAACAATTGAAGAGATGGGTTACCCTGTAGTTCTAAAACCTGCTGTAGGTTCCTGGGGAAGATTGCTTTCAAAAGTAAATGACCGTGATGCCGCAGAAGCAATCTTAGAACATAAAGCAGTTCTAGGTTCATATCATCATTCTATTTTCTATATTCAAAAGTATGTTGAGAAAAAAGGAAAAGATATCCGTTCATTTGTTGTTGATGATAAATGTATAGCAGCGATTTACAGAACTTCTGCTCACTGGATTACCAATACTGCGCGCGGCGGTGTTGCAACTAATTGTCCCGTTACAGATGAATTAAATGATATCTCGGTACGCGCAGCAAAAGCTGTCGGCGGAGGAATTGTTGCAATAGATGTTTTTGAAACCGCACAAGGATTGATGGTTAACGAAGTGAACTATACAATGGAATATAAAAACAGTATCACAACAACCGGAGTAAACATTCCACAGAAAATGGTTGATTTTATTTTGCAAGTTGCTGAAGGTAGAAAATGAAATTAAAAGTTTCGATCATTGGTGCTTCAGGTTATACAGGAGGAGAGTTACTTAGACTTTTACTATTTCATCCTAATGTTGAAGTAAATCAAGTTACATCCGAAAGCTATACCGGAAAATTTGTTTACAAGATCCATCCGAATTTACGTAAATCTACAATGCTCAAATTCAGTTCGGCAAACGAGCTGCAGCCGTGCGATCTAATATTTTTATGTCTGCCACATAACAGATCCCAAAATAAAATTGATGAATTTAAAAAGCTGGCGCCAAAAATTATTGATCTCAGCGCTGACTTCCGCTTAAAAGATGCTGTCGAATATGAAAAATGGTACGGACATAAACATGTGCGTCCGGATTTGCTGAACGATTTTATTTATGGAATTCCTGAACTTCACCGCGAAGAGATGAAGAAAGCAAATTACATTTCGAGTGCGGGATGTAATGCAACTGCAAGTATACTTGGTTTGTATCCGCTTTACAAAAATAATTTAGTTGAGTTAGATAGAACAGTAATTGAAGTTAAAGTAGGATCAAGCGAAGGTGGTAATAAAGGAAACGAGGGATCGCATCATCCTGAAAGGGCAAATGTAGTACGTTCTTATCAGCCAACTCAGCACCGCCATACTGCTGAGATGCTTCAAGAACTTTCATTCGGACAAAAACTTACAATTCATTTTTCTGCAACTGCAATAGATATGGTTCGCGGGTTGCTCGCTACTTGTCATGTTTTTTTGAAAAATGATCTTCAAGAAAAAGATATTTGGAAAATCTACCGTGATGCATACGGTAATGAGCCGTTCATTAGAATAGTTAAAGAGAGTGAAGGCATTTACCGTTATCCTGAACCGAAATTATTGATCGGTACAAATTATTGCGATATTGGATTTAAGAAAGATGAATTTTCAAACCGCCTTGTTGTTATAAGTGCAATTGACAATTTGATGAAAGGTGCCGCAGGTCAAGCGCTTCAAGCATTTAATTTAATGAATGGTTTTGATGAACGAACCGGATTAGAATTTCCGGGACTTCATCCAATATAAAATGTGCAGATTACTTTACGTTAATTCAAAAAATAAATTTTCTTGCGCAGAATATCTCAGAAAATTTGCAGAGATTTCCAAGAACAGTAAAGAGTTTCAAGGACACGGCTGGGGATGTGCATATTTTCAAAACGGGAAATGGAATTATTATAAAAATGTAAAACCAATTTGGGAAGATGATCTTTCGAAATTTGGTGATTCAGACCGCTTGATTGCACATGCCAGAAGTGCATTTAAGGATGAAGGGATTGTTGTAGAGAATAATATGCCGTTCTATGATGATAAGTACATTTTTATTTTTAACGGTGAACTTAAAGGTGTAAAGATCAAAGAAGAAGGGAAGATCGGTGCGGAAAAAATTTTTAATTATATAAAAAGGTTTGATAAAGACCGCATCAAAGATGCTTTAAGAAAAGGGACAGAGATCATAAAAAATAAATCAAATTATATTCGTGCTATGAATATTATTATGGCAGACAAGAGATCAGCTTATGTCTATTCCCATTTCAATGAAGATGAAGATTACTTTGCTATGAAGCTAAAAAAAAACGATGATATGTTAATTGTATGTTCGGAAAAATTAACGAATGAAAATGATTGGATACCGATTCAAAATAATTCATTAACGGAGATTCCATGCTTTTAATTAAGATCGGCGGAGGGAAGGATTTAAATCTTGTCGGGATCGTAAAAGATTTAGCTTCTCTTAACGAAAAATTTATTATTGTTCACGGTGCAAATGCATTAAGAGACGAGCTTGCACAGAAATTGAATATTCAAAAGAGAATTGTTACATCGCTTTCAGGTTATGATTCTGTTTTTAGTGATGAAAATACTATTGATCTTGCTATGATGGCTTATGCCGGTTTGAAGAATAAAAGAATAGTAGAACTATTTCAGCAGAATGGAGTTAATGCAGTTGGTCTTTCCGGTTTAGATGGCAAAGTTATACAAGGTAAAAGAAACAGCGGAATTAAAGTTAGAGAAGGGGGAAAAACATTATTGCTAAGAGATTATTCCGGTAAACCAAAGGCAATAAATAAACAACTCTTGGATTTGTTATTAGGTAATGGTTACATACCTGTTCTTAGTGTTCCGTTGATTGATGAAAATAATTTTGCGATCAATTCCGAAAATGACGATATCATTGCTCTGCTTCAAAACGAATTTAAAGCTGATAAAATAATATCACTGATTGAAGCTCCGGGATTTTTATTAGATAAAAACGATCCGTCATCACTTGTCTCTAATATTTCAAAAGCTGAACTTGAAGCAATGGAACAAAAGGTGGAAGGAAGAATGAAAAGAAAAATTCTTGCTCTAAGAAAATTGTTCGAGTCGGGAGATACAACTGTTATTCTCTCGGACGGCAGAGCTGAAAATCCAATTAAAGATGCATTAAATGGAAAAGGAACTACAATACAATGAAAGATTACAAAGCAATCACCCAGCAATATGAAATTGATGTTTATCCGCGCCGTGATGTTGTTTTAGTTAGAGGAAAAGGCGCGCACGTATGGGACGATCAAGGAAATGAATATATTGACATGGCGGCGGGTATCAGCGTTGCGAATGTTGGGCACGCTAACGCTAAAGTTGTTGAAGCGATTTCTAAACAAGCGGCAACTCTTATTACTTGTCCAAATACTTTTTACAATGATACAAAAGCAATTTTTTTGGAAAAACTTTTCAGCATTGTACCTAAGAATTTAACTAAAGCATTCCTAACGAACAGCGGAACCGAAGCAATTGAAGCGGCAATAAAGTTTGCACGCTTGAATACCAAGAAAACAAAATTCATTGCAGCAATGAAAGGTTTTCACGGCAGAACAATGGGTGCTTTAAGCGCTACTTATAAAAAAGAGTACCGCGAAGGATTTGAACCGCTTGTGCCGGGTTTCTCTTTCGTTCCTTTCAACAATTTTGAAAAACTTGCAGAAGCGGTTGATAACGATACAGCAGGAATTATTTTCGAACCGATCCAGGGCGAAGGCGGAATTAATATCGGGCAGAAAGAATATTTTCAAAAAGTAAAACAGCTTTGCGATGAAAAAAATATACTTCTGATAATTGATGAGATACAAACCGGATTCTGCCGAACCGGAAAAATGTTTGCTATTGAGTATCTTGGAATCGAAGCAGATATGATGACGCTTGCAAAATCAATTGCCGGAGGATTTCCGATGGGTGCGTTACTTTGTTCTGATAAAATTACAGTTGAAAAAAGTAAACACGGCTCAACATTTGGCGGCAACCCGCTTGCTTGTGCCGCAGGAATAGCTTCAATTGATTTCATGCTTGAAAATGAATTGTGGAAACAAGCTGAAGCTAAAGGAAAATATTTCAAAGAGAAATTGGAAAAACACCAGCTCTCAAAAGTTCGTGAAATTAGAATCATCGGATTGATGATCGGCTTCGAATTAAAAGATAAATCACAGCCCATTATTCTTGAATTACTTAATCATAAAATACTTTCTTTACCTGCCGGAACGACCGTCTTGCGTATGCTTCCGCCTTTGGTAATTAGTTATGAAGATTTGGATACGGTTACCGAGCAGTTGGCAGAAATTCTTAAGTGAATGTTGAATGCAGAATGCAGAATGCAGAATGTAGAATGCAGAATGCAGAATGTAGAATGCAGAATGCAGAATGCAGAATGTAGTGTCTTCTGTAAAATATTTTGTGTAAATGGAAATTGTAGTTAAAGAACATTATCAATTCTCTGTCCATCCATATCTACAATTTCAAAGCTGTAATTACCGATTGTAAATTTATCGCCGGTTATAGGAATTTTCTTTATTGTATGAATAACTAATCCAGCAAGAGTGATATAATTTTCATCATCAGCCGGAATAGTAATAGAAACTATTTCAAGGAGGTCGTCAAGAAGTGTGTCGCCATCAACAAGGTAACTTCCATAGGCTCGCTTAACTATCGGGTGTTCTTCAACCTCACCTTT
>JACRFC010000027.1 GCA_016234355.1 Ignavibacteriales bacterium | reverse complement strand
TACGGCTTAAATAATTTTTTAAGATAGCTGTTCCAAATTGTTCTTTTAAGTAAAGAGTAAACCTTGCGGCACGGGAATAATCTTTTAGCACTGCCGTGTTATCGCCGCTTCTCCAATCGAGTAAATAATGATTTGATTCACCAACAAAATAAGATTGATTATTGAGTGAATAGCCATTTACAACTTCAGCTATTAATGACCAGCCTTCATTGAAAAAAGTTTCTGCATTAGAAATGTAATTCCAATGGATCATATGTTGAAATTCGTGAGCTGTAGTTTTCATTCCGGTTGTTATTCCATTTGCAGATTTTAAATTAAGCGGGTTAGCATCTAAATAATAAATCTCCGCTTTGTTGCTGTTGGGATGTGTCAATGATTGGTTTACACTGTAAAAATACCCGGCAACATATCCGCCGGTACCGGTATAACCATCTTTAATGTTCAGAATGAAAATAATTATTTTGGGATCTCCGTCAACATCTGGCGGATTACCGAATGTTTCAACGTTTGTTTGATAAATTCCCTTACTGCTGTTAGCAGGGGTTTTGGAATCAAAAGCAATACGGACACTATCTACTGCAGCTTGAGTTACTCTTCCATTTGTCCACAATGAATCTTCAACAAAAATATAACAAGTGTTTCCAACTGCACGGCATGTGGATGGTGTTGTATAAAATGTATTAGATACCAAATCAGAGGTCCACCAATTTTTTTGTGAACCTACAACAAAATTCCAGGTTGTTTTGTTGATTTTATTTAAAACTTTTTCTTTAGCAAGCTGAGCTTCATCAATTCCATTTGCTTTGTTGAACCGTTCAAGAAAAGATCGTGCATCAACAGGATAACTTTCTTCGCCTGAAATTTTTTCTTGTGCTGCTTGTTGAACAAAAACTTTCTGCTGGGCAAATGCTGCTACACTAAATACAATAAGTATTAGGATAGATTTATTAATCATTTTCGTAATCATAATTTTGTTTCCTATTTTTCTTTTTTATTAATCGGAATTACTTTTTCTACTACTATAGTTGAAACACCTTCTTCTTCTCTAAGATCCCCATATTTTATATAGTAATAGTTTCCTTGTTTTTTCCATAACTCATCTTTCAACTCCTTGCTTACTTGAAGCACATAAGTTTTATTATCGTCCGTTCTAATAGCAAGTTTTGTAAACGGTTCATTTCCAATGACAGTTATGAAACCTTTCAGTGTGTTACCTTCATCTAAATTTTTTCCGCAATTACAACAAGCGGAAAAAGAAATCATAAATAATAGTAAAGGAAAGATTAACATCATTTTTGAAGATTTCATTTGAAATCCAAATTGATTTGATATTAAGATAAATAAATGGTTGGAATCACGCAAAGCAGATATGATGGGTTATCGGTTATCTGTGATCTGTTACCTGCAAATGAGTTCTGATAACTTATAACTAGTAAATACCAATCGCCTCTATATAAGTCCTTAATTACTTCTGCTATTTGAAAAATCAAATAAAAATTTTTCGTTTCCCATTAAATCTTTCAACGTTATTTTATCCACCACAGAATCAACAGAGTCCTGGATCAATTTCCATAATGAACGGACTGAACAATCAATTGAGTTAGTGCAAATATCCATAGCGCCGGTATGTGTATTACAAAACTCTTCATCAAATAATCTTCCCCCTAATATTTTAAGAACATTGCCGACTGATATCTGTTCCGGAGGACGGGTTAAAGTATAACCGCCGATTTGTCCGCGTGAACTTTCCAATAATCCGCCAAGACGAAGTACACGTAAAATTTTTCCGACGTTGTGTTCGGTAATTCCTTCTGCCCTGCTTATTTCGGGAATAGTTAAGGATTTACTAACCGCATAGAATTTTGCTATACGAAGTAAACATCTTAAACCATATTCTTCTTGTGCACTGAATTTCAGAAGCCCCTCCTAACCTCCCCTAAGGGGAGGAATCGAAACTGTTTCAAATATTTTATTTCTCTTCTCATATAATCTAAAAGCCCCTTCACTTGGAAAGAGATTTTATTAATTTCCATTTTTATTAAGCCCCTTCCCCCTGCCTGCCGGCAGGCAAGGTTTGGGAAGGGGTTGGGGGATGGGCTGGTATTTTCGATCCGCACATTTTTGCATGAACTAATTTTTCATACTTCTCTTTTGAAATTGAAGGACCTTGTGCAGAACAATATTGAATAAATACCTTTTGTAGTTCTTCTGCAATCTCTTCGGAATATCTTCCTTCAATTTGATGACGGGGCATAGTATAAACCAATTCACCATTTTTATAAAGTGCCATAAACGGTGATGAAGGCGGTAAACTTTTTAAGTAATTATTCCGGAAATGATCAACTGCATCACGATCCTGTCCGGCAAACACAGTAATAATTTTATCCGGTATAATATTATTCTGCAATGCTAAAGTTGCACCCGGACGAGCGCTTCCTGCAGCACAGCCGCAAACAGAATTTATCATTACAAAAACAGTTTTATCTTTTTGTCCTGAAAGATATTCATCAACTTTTTCGGGAGTTGTTGCTTCTTCAAAACCAACATAAAGCAATTCATCTCTCATTGGCTGAACTGCTTCCGGATCATAAATTGGTGCTTTTTGATTTATAGTGAACATGAATGATTCCTTTCATTTAATATTGAGGAACGAAGTGACGAAATATCTCATAATAATAAAATTGAGATTCTTCCTGCCTGCCGGTAGGCAGGCGCTTCGCTCAGAATTAATTATAAAAATCCCAATTCCAACTTTGCTTCTTCCGTCATTTTTCCCATACTCCATGCCGGTTCCCATACCAAATCAACATAAACATCTTTAACACCGTTAACACCCTTTACTTTTTCTTTTACCTCTCCGGGTAAACTTCCTGCAACAGGGCAAGCGGGAGAAGTCAATGTCATTTTAATGTATGTATTCCCTTCGTCATCAATTTTGATTCCGTAGATCAATCCTAATTCCCAAATATCAACCGGAATTTCCGGATCGAAACAAGTCTTGAGAACAGCAACTACTGTTTGTTCTAATTTTCCTTTATCTATCATATAAACATTTTTTTTACTTTTTGAATTCCAAGTATAAGTTTATCTACTTCTTCTTTTGTGTTATAAAAAGCAAATGAAGCTCTTGCCGTTGCAGGTACGTTGAATCTTGCCATCAGTGGCTGAGTACAATGATGCCCGGTACGAATTGCAATGCCGTCCGTATCTATAATAGTTCCGATATCATAAGGATGTATTCCGTCTATCACGAAAGAAACTACTGATGCTTTCTCTTTAGCAGTTCCGATTATTTTTAATCCTTCCACTTGAGAAAGTTTTTCTGTAGCATAATCCAATAATTCATTTTCATGAGCTGCTAAATCATTTCTGTCAAATTGATTTATGTAATCAATTGCTGCACCAAGTCCGATGCCGCCGGCAATGTTGGGTGTTCCGGCTTCAAACTTTCTCGGCAGATCGTCGAATGTAGTTTTTTCAAATGTTACAGTTCTAATCATATCACCGCCGCCTTGATACGGAGGCATCATTTCCAACCATTCTGTTTTACCGTAAAGCACGCCAATGCCAGTTGGCCCAAAAACTTTATGCCCTGAGAAAGCATAAAAATCTGCGTTGAGATCCTGCACATCAACTTTGAAATGCGGAACAGCTTGCGCACCATCGAGAAGAACCGGAACATCGTGTGAATGAGCTATCTCAATTATTTTTTTTACGGGATTGATAGTTCCTAATGAATTTGAAATATGTACAACTGAAACAAGTTTTGTTTTTTCAGTGATCAGTTTTTCATAAGCTTCTAAATCAAGTTCACCGGAATCGCTGATCGGAATTACTTTCAAATTAATTTTTTTCCTATCGCCCATTAATTGCCAGGGAACTATGTTCGCATGATGTTCCATGTTCGAAACAATTACTTCATCACCATCCTTAAAATGCTTTGCTCTGCAAAGCGAAGAGGCAACAAGATTAATTGCTTCGGTAGTTCCGCGGACAAAAATTATTTCCGAAGCGCTTAATGCATTAATTAATTCTTTTACTTTAAGACGCGCTGTTTCATATTGTTCAGTTGCTAATTCACTTAAGAAATATAAACCGCGATGAATATTAGCATTATCAAAAGTATAGTATTGAGTAAGTGCATCAATAACTGATTGAGGTTTCTGTGATGTAGCTGCATTATCGAGATAGACAAGTAGTTTCCCATTAACCAATCGTTTGAGAATTGGGAAATCGTTTCGAATCTCTTCTACTTCAAATTTTCTTTTTATTTCCGTAATTGTGTTTATCATTTCTACTCTCAAAATAAATAGAACGCGGATAAAATCTGACCTGCCTGACGGTAGGCAGGTTGAGCGGATTTCCGCAGATTAATCTGTGTTCTATTGTTCGTTTTCTATTTCAACTCTGTGCAAATGTTCAAATATCATGTGATTGATCTGTTCCTTAAGTGGTTCAATCTTTACTGTATCAATTACATCATTAGCAAATGCCCGGATTAACATTGATTTTGCCAATTCTTGCGGAACTCCGCGCGATCTAATATAAAATTCGGAAGTATCATCAAGATGCCCTACTGTTGCACCGTGTGAACATTTTACATCATCGGCAAAAATTTCAAGCTGAGGTTTTGTATCTATTGTTGCTGTTTTAGAAAGTAAAATTGTTTTGTTTTGTTGATAAGCATTTGTCTTCTGAGCATCCCGTCTGACAATTATTTTTCCGTTAAAAACACCGCGCGAATTGTCGTCAAGAATTCCTTTGTAAAGTTCGTTGCTCATGCAGTTCGGTTTTGCATGATCTATAAAAGTATGATTATCAACATGCTGTTTGCCGTGTGCAAGATATAATCCGTAATAATGTGTTTCTATGTTTTGATCGTCATGCAAAGTATTGATATCGTTGCGGACAATAGCTCCGCCGAAATTTATATTATAATGATTGAAGACACTGTTCTTCTTTTGAATTGCTTGTACTTTTTCAATATGATATGAACCATCGTTTTCGTTTTGAATTTTGTAAAAATTTACAATTGCATTTTCTCCAATATAAATTTCCGTAATGATATTACTGAAATAAGTTTTGTCGCCGTAACCACGATAATTTGTAATCACACTTACTTGCGAATTCTTTCCGGCAATAATTAAATTTCTTGGTAATGAAAGTACGAGATCATCCTTGCTTGAATTCAAATACAGAACTTGAATTGGTTTTTCTAAGATCGTTCCATCCGGAACAATAACAACAAGTCCATCATACGAGTAAGCGGTATTCAAAGCATTGAAAGCATTATCTATCTTCGAAAGATTATTTATGTACTTACTAATCGAGTCGGGATTATTTTTTATGATTCTATTCAATCCATCAACAACAACACCTTTTGGCAAATTACCGATCTCACTAAGTTCTTCTGCAAATAATCCATTTACAAAAACCATTAAGTGATAATCAAAATCCTTAAACAGGAATGGTTTGATTTCATCCTGCTGAAATTTCGGAACAGTGGAAATCATTGCCGGAATAAAATTATGTTTAAGTATCGGTGCTACGTTTGTGCATTTCCATTCTTCATTTCGATTTGTTGGAAAACTAAGTTCAGCTAAACTATTCAATGCATTCTTACGTATTTCATGCAGAAACGATTTTGACTGCCCATTCAATTTATCTTCAAATGATTTGAACTTTGCAACATACCACTCGTTAACATTTTTATGTTCCATATTATCTATTCGCTCTCCGGCCACGCATTTTCAGTTTCAAATTCTTCCGTCTTGATCCAATCATAACCTTTTTCTTCAAGTTCAAGAGCTAATTCTTTTCCGCCGGATTTAATAATTTTTCCTTTATAAAGCACATGGACAAAATCCGGTTGAATGTAATTAAGTAGTCTTTGATAATGAGTTACAACTAAGAATGCATTATTTGGATTTCTATAAATGTTTACACCGTTCGAAACGATTCGCAATGCGTCAATATCAAGCCCGGAATCTGTTTCATCTAGTAGAACAAATTTCGGTTCTAATATCAGCATTTGAAATATTTCGTTTCGTTTCTTTTCACCGCCGGAAAATCCAACATTAACAGCACGGCTTATAAGTGTATCATCTAATCCTAAAACTTTTGCTTTGTCTTTTATACGATCAAGAAATTCAGTAGGCGTTAGCTCGGGCAATTTATTATACTTTCTTATTTCATTCAAAGCAGTTTTTAAAAACGTTGCGTTACTAATTCCAGGTATTTCAATCGGATACTGAAATGCAAGAAACATTCCTTCGCGTGCGCGTGTTTCGGGATCCATATCAAATAAATCTTTTTCTTCAAACAATACATTTCCGTTTGTTACTTCATAATTTTTATTTCCGGTTAAAACATTTGCAAGAGTACTTTTTCCGGAACCGTTCGGACCCATTATAGCATGTACTTCACCGGTTTTTATTTCAAGATTAATTCCTTTAAGAATTTCTTTTCCATCAACATTAGCATGCAGATTTTTTATTGATAACATTTTTCTCCCTTTTGTTAAAATTACTCCGTAACGCAGAATCGTATTCTGCGTAAATTATGTAAGCACAGATTATGAATCTGTGCTACGTTACTTCTAACCAACTGAACCTTCTAAACTAATTGCCAGCAGCTTCTGCGCTTCAACTGCAAATTCCATCGGTAATTCCTTAAATACTTCTTTACAAAAACCATTTACGATCATATTAACAGCATCCTCAGTTGATATTCCGCGCTGATTTAAATAAAAGATTTGGTCTTCTCCAATTTTTGATGTTGTTGCTTCGTGTTCAACCTTTGATGATTCATTTTCAACTTCGATGTAAGGAAATGTATGAGCACCGCATTTATCACTCATCAGCATAGAATCGCATTGAGTATAGTTACGCGCGCCTTCAGCATTCTTGCCAATCTTGATCAATCCGCGGTACGAATTGTTGCCGTGACCGGCAGAAATACCTTTTGAAACTACTGTGCTCTTTGTGTTTTTGCCGAGATGGATCATTTTTGTTCCGGTATCGGCTTGCTGATAATTATTTGTAACTGCTACGGAATAAAATTCTCCGACAGAATTATCACCTTGCAGAATACAGCTTGGATATTTCCATGTTATTGCTGAGCCTGTTTCAACTTGTGTCCAACTGATTTTAGAATTCTTTCCTCTGCAAGCTCCGCGCTTTGTTACAAAATTGTAGATTCCACCTTTACCTTCTTTATCGCCCGGGTACCAATTTTGTACGGTTGAATATTTAATTTCAGCATTATCAAGAGTAACCAATTCTACAACAGCGGCATGTAATTGATTGTTATCGCGTATTGGTGCGGTGCATCCTTCAAGATAACTTACGTAAGCTCCTTCTTCTGCAACTATCAGCGTGCGTTCAAACTGCCCGGTGTCTTGTGAATTAATTCTAAAGTATGTTGATAGTTCCATCGGGCATCGGACGCCTTTGGGAATCCAAACAAAAGAACCATCGCTGAATACCGCAGCATTTAATGAAGCGTAAAAATTATCTGTGTAAGGAACAACAGAACCCAAATATTTTTTTATGAGTTCAGGATGTTCTTTAACAGCTTCCGAGATCGAACAAAAAATAATTCCTTTCTCTTTCAAAGTTTCTCTAAAAGTCGTGGCAACAGATACGGAATCGAAAACAGCATCTACAGCAACACCAGATAATAGTTTTTGCTCTTCCAGAGGAATACCAAGTTTTTCAAATGTCTTTAGCAATTCCGGATCAACTTCATCCAACGAATTTAATTTTGGTTTTTGTTTCGGCGCAGAATAATAACTGATATCCTGAAAATTGATTTGGGGATAATGAACATTCGGCCAGGTTGGTTCTTCCATCTTCTGCCAATAACGAAATGCTTTCAAGCGCCATTCGGTCATCCATTCCGGTTCGTTCTTTTTTTTAGATATCATTCGAACAACATTTTCATTCAATCCTTTGGCAGCGGTTTCTGATTCAATATCTGTAACGAATCCCCATTTATATTCCGAGCTGGTTAGATCGTCCAAAACTTTCATGTCATCACTGCTTGTTTCTTCCGAAATCGTCTTTTTCTCTTTTATTTCATTCATTTAAATCTTTCTTTTAATTACTGATTCAAACCTATTCTATCTGGAAAATAAAGTCAAGATTAAAAATAAAACGATTTCTTTCTTTAAATCGTTCCAAAACTAAAAATTAAATCAAAGTTCGTTCGCGGTTTATTTCGAAAAGCAAAACACCTGTGGAGACTGATACATTGAGGGAATCTATTTTTCCTTTCATCGGGATTTTTATAAGGAAATCACAATTTTCCGCAACAAGTTTACGGATCCCTTTTTCTTCATTTCCAACAATTAATGCCAAAGGCATTTTATAATCCTGTTCAGTATAATTTTTTGAATCAGCAGTTAGATGAGAACCTGCAATCCAGAATCCTTCTTTCTTCAACTTTTCAATTGTGTGAACAAGATTATTTACTTTGCAAATTTTAAGATGAGAGACAGCACCTGCTGAAATTTTTTCTACAGTATCAGTTATTGGTGCGCTTTGGTTTGTTGTAACGATTACCCCATTAACCCCGGCACATTCTGCTGTTCTTAAAATTGCACCCAAATTGTGGGGATCTTGAATAGAATCAAGTATCAATAAAAAAGGAAACTTCGATCTTTTGGATTCAGAAATGATTTCATCTAACTCAAAATATTTTTGAGAATTTTTTAGTGCAATAACACCCTGAGCACTCTGTCCTTCAGTAAGAGAATCAAATTTGGGTGTGGATAGTTGAGTAATTTTAATTCCCCGTTTTTTTGCTGCAGAAAAAATTTGGTTTATAACTTCTCCGTGCTGACCAAAGGCAACATAAACCCCCTCAATCTCCGCATCGGATTTGAGGGCTTCAAGAACTGGTTTTCTACCATAAATTTTATTCATAATTAAAATGGAACGCAGATTCTTATGATCGTTTATGATTTTTTATGATCTTAATTAATCATAGTAATCATAAAGATCAGCGTTCTATTCCTTTTTCATTTTTCTGGAAAGGAGAAATCCTCTTCGGCGACTTCAAATTTGCAAAAGAGACGATTGTTTTTCTTATTCGTTTTGTATTGCTTGGTTAATAAAATTTCTTTTTTATAAATGTTGAAATGAAATTCGCCGGTGTTGATTGCTCCATCCTGCTTAACAACATTTACTACATAATCACCAACTAAATCTTCAAAGAGCAATTCAGTTCTTGCAGGCTGAACAAGCGGAACAACATTTGTTTTTGCTTTTAAGCCCATTAAAATAAAGCTTAAAACATTTTTCTCTTTCACTACCTCTATAGATACTTCGTAAGAAAAACTTGTAAACTCAACAATTGTTTCAACTGCAAAAACACAATACTGCTTTTTAACCGATTCATCATATCTGTAAAATGCTTTGCAAAGATATTCAAGTTTATCGGATTTTTTTAACGGGATGGCAGCAATTGCGGTGTGAGCTTTCTTTTTTCTGGTTTTAGGAATTTTTGGCGTTTCTTTCGGCTTTCGAAGAGACAATCATTTCTCCTTGATGCTCGTATAAATTTTATCAAGATCATTTTTAGAAAAATTTTTCTGTTCGCTGCTGCTCATATTTTTCAAAACTATTTCACCCTTGCTAAATTCTTCCCCGCCTATGAATAAAACATATTTTGCATTCAACCTGTTAGCTTCTCGCATTTGTGCTTTAACACTTCGGTTTAAATAATCTAAATCAACGATCAGTCCTTTTCTTCTAAAATCAATCGCGGTTTGATAAGCAAATTTTTCTAATCCCTTTTCGATTGTTATTAGGAACAAGTCTATCTTTTCATCATCAAGGAAAAATGATTTTTCGTTTTCACAAGCGAGCAAAATTCTTTCGATCCCTGCAGCAAAACCAACTCCCGGGGTTTCGCTTCCACCTAATTCTTTAACTAAAAGGTTATATCTTCCGCCGCCGCACAATGCGCTTTGTGAACCAACACTTCTGCTTACAATTTCAAAAGTTGTGTGAGTATAATAATCAAGCCCGCGGACAAGTTTTGTATCAACCTCAAAAGGGATTTTTGTTGATAGTAATGTTTGTTTTACTTTTTCGAAATGCTGAAGACTTTCATCATCAAGAAATTCAATAAGCAGCGGAGCGTTCTCCATTATTTTCTGATCGTTCGCTTCTTTACTGTCAAAGATGCGCATGATGTTTGTATCAAATCTTTTTCTACTTTCCGATGAAAGTTTGTTTAGATGGGGTTTAACATATTGTCGCAAAATTTTTTTATAATTTTCCCGCGATTCCGGAATTCCCAGTGAATTAATTTTTACAATTAATTTTTTCAAACCGAGACGGTTAAAAATATCGTAAGACATAATTATCATCTCTGCATCAAGAAGAGGATCGTTACTTCCTAAAGCTTCCGCACCGAATTGATGGAACTGTCTAAATCTTCCTGCTTGGGGTCGTTCCTGCCTGAACATTGGTCCGGCATAGAACAGTTTGTTAAGATGTTGTTTTTTATCCATAGAATGTTCAATGAAAGCGCGTACAACTCCTGCAGTCATTTCCGGACGAAGTGTAATGCTGCCCCCGCTTCGATCAATAAAAGTGTACATCTCTTTACTTACAATATCTGTAGCTTCGCCAATTCCACGTGCAAAAAGTGAAGTTTCTTCAAAAATTGGAGTACGGATTTCTTTGTAGTTAAATTCTGTAAAGACGGATTCAATAACAGATAAAAGATAATTCCATTTAGGAATATCAATCGGGAGTATATCGCGGGTGCCGGTAACAGCTTTAATCATATAATAATATTATGCTGTTTCAAAATATTGTTTTTCTTCATTCTCGAAGAGTGAATAAATCTCTTCGGCAGTTTTAGCTTTTGAAAGACTTTCTCGGAATTCGTCTTTATTCATCATTCGAGAGATTCGGCTAAGCAATTTTATATGCGGACCGACCAAATTTTCTTTTCCTACTAAAAGAAAAACTAAGTTAACGGGTTGTTCATCAAGCGCCTGGAAATCAATTGGTTCATCAAGTTTACCAAATGCAGCTACAATTTCATTAATGCTGTTTGTTTTTGCGTGCGGTATAGCAAAACCTTTTCCCACACCGGTAGACATGATTTTTTCTCTTTCATGAACTGCGTTACGCAATTCCTCCAAATCTTTTACACGATCGTCATCCTTAAATAAATCAACAAGTTCATTAACAACATCAGTTTTTTCTTTTCCTTGTAAAGAAGAAATAATCTTGCCTACCTGTAGAATTTCACAGATTTTCATGTAATAATCCTATTAATTACTAATTAACCAGAGGTAAATTTAACAAAGCAACGGTGTTAATCAAAATAAAGTTGCGGAATGATCATCGTATTTTTCTTGCAGCGTGAGAGTTCAAGCAGTAATTTTTCATAGTAAATTTTTCCAAACCTGTTAATGAGGATAATATAACATGGATATTCAGAATAAAACAGTTTTAGTTTTAGGCGGATGGGGATTGGTAGGAAATGCCGTTATTAGAAAGTTAGTGCCCGAGAGACCCAAAAAAATAATTGTTACATCATTAAGAAAAGAAGAAGCAGAAGATGAAGTAGTTCGTCTTCAAAAAGAATTTTTCGATTTACCAAAAAATTATTTTGTTCCCTGGTGGGGCAATATTTTTGTCCGTTATGAATTTAAGGATCAAGACCGTTTTGAATTGCTTGCCGATCCGGAAAAAAGAAAAGTTTTAATGCGTGATACAATGGAAGAGCTAACAGATGAGATACTTCACAGTTCATCTATTTACAAACTACTTATTGAACATAGACCGGATATTATAATTGATTGTATAAACTCTGCTACAGGCATTGCTTATCAGGATGTTTACACAACATATCACCGGATAAAGAAAACAATTGAGAATAAATCGCCATTAGAAGATCTTACTGCCGAAACAGAAAAACTTCTTTGTACACTTTATGTTCCTCAATTAATCCGTCACGTGCAAATTCTATACAATTCAATGAATAAAACTAAAACAGAAATTTATGTGAAGATCGGGACAAGCGGTACGGGCGGAATGGGATTGAACATTCCTTACACTCACAGCGAAGAAAAACCTTCGCGTGTATTGTTGAGCAAATCTTCAGTTGCCGGCGCTCATACTTTACTTTTATTTTTACTTGGAAGAACGCCCGATGCTCCTATCACAAAAGAGATCAAACCAACAGCAGCAATTGCATGGAAAAGAATTGAATTCGGTGAAATAAAAAAACACGGGAAAGCAATTGAAATTGTTGATGTATCTCTTGATCAAGCCGTACCTCTTCAAAATAAATTAGTGTTGAAGCTTGATAAGAAATTCAAATCAAGCGGTGAGAATTTAAAATCTGTATTTATAGATACAGGTGAGAATGGAACATTTTCACGCGGAGAATTTGAAGCAATTACAACTCAAGGACAAATGGAATATGTTACGCCGGAAGAAATTGCCGTTGATGCAATCTATGAAATTAAAGGCGGAAACACCGGTCATGATATCATCAACGCTCTTGATAATGCCACACTCGAACCGACTTATCGTGCCGGTTTCTTACAACATTCCGCTGTTGATAAATTAGAAGAACTGGAAAAGCTTCACAATACTAACAGTGTTGCTTTCGAATTACTCGGTCCGCCGAAATTATCTAAACTATTACATGAAATAAATATATTAAAAGCGATTTGCGGCGGAATGAAGCAAATACTAAAAGAAACTCCATCTGATTTATCGAACAAAGCCCTCGAACTCTTAAAAAATAATCCAAAATTAAGAAATGAAATAATCTCGATAGGAATTCCAATTCTACTTGCGGATGGTAAATCACTATTACGCGGCAACGAAATAAAAATTCCCCCTTTCCGCGGAGATAACGAACTAGATCTTACTCCGAATAATCTCGATATGTGGGCGCATGACGGCTGGGTAGATCTACGTGAATCTAACATGAAAAACTGGCAGACAAGAATTAAAACAATTATTGATGAAGCTGAAGGAATAGTTCCAACAGATACAAGTTCAATGCATGTCCGTACAAAAAAATATTGGAATAATTTTGAAATAATTGATATCGGGAAAGTTGTAGGTTGGATCTTTATTAAAGAAGAAAAAGGCGAACGGATGAAAGCGTGAGGCAGCTTTTAGCTTTTAGCTGTTAGCAGTTAGCGTTTAGCCATTTGCTTTTAAAAGAATCCCGCTTGATGCGGGATTTTTATTGATAGTTTAATTATGTAATTCTAAAAATTAAAATGATATAATATTATTTTAGAGATAAAAGTTTGCTGCACGAATTCTCGATTTATTCATATCATCATTCACAATAGTATATCGTTTTCCATTTCCATTTCCGTTTGTTTTATTCAAATGCTTTTCTTCTATTCGAATTACTTCTTGTGAATCTCGTTTATATGCGGTTGGTTTACGTATAATTTTAACTTCTTTAGGTTTTATATCTGCTATTGGAAAAATTTGAGGTTGAATGGAAGACATTTTCCTTCGATATAATTCCTGTTCATAATTAATTTTTCTTTGCAAGATCAATGCTTTTTGATTAAATCTACTATCAACAGAGTTATAAGAAACAGTTTCTTCAATTCTTGTTTTCGAAATTAAATAAGAAATGATGATTACAAATACTAATAATGCTCCTCCAAAAAGAAGGATATCGTAGATAATCTGAATTAATTCCATAAAAATTTCCTGTTTTAAGACTCTATAGTATGACAACTGTTATGCCATTATTTGTTTGATTTTTGAAACCTTTTGAAAGATTAATAGTTGATACATGGGTTCAAAGTGAGATTAGGGAATATTTTAAGACAGTTTTTCTTTGGGGGATCTATCTTCTTTTTTGCTTCTTTCTTGTTATTAGTCTCCAGTTGAAGATCAACTAAAACCTACGTACTACATACTGGATACTACTTACTGATTTTTAGTGAAGAAACAAAAGCGCAACTCCGCCAACCGCTATAAACGCACCCGTTATTGAAATCCAAGAAAGTTTTTCTTTGTAGTAAAAGTGCACTAAGGGTAACATAAGAATTGGTACTGTTGCCATGATAGTTGATGCAATTCCAACTTTGGTGTGTGAAATAGATATAAGACTAAATGTAATTCCAAGATAAGGACCAAATACCGCACCTATAAGAGTGAACAAAAATCCTTTTTTATCTTTCATGAAAACTTTTACAGGTTCTCTAAATCTTTTTGTTACAATGACCATAGGATAAATTATTATCACGGCTGAAGCAATTCTAACAAAACTTGCAAGAAAACCATTTATTCCACTTTCATTAAAAGCATATTTCGCAAAAATTAATCCGACTGCTTGGCCAACAGCACCGATCATAGCATAAAATATTCCGGTGTAATCAATTTTATAATTTGATGTAGGTCTTTCTTCCCTTTTGAAAATGACCAAAGCTATTCCAAAGACTGTAACTGAAATACCAATTACACCAAGAATGGACAATCTTTCACCCAAAAAGAAAAAAGCAAGTAAAGCTGATATAGGAGGAACAAGCGCCATGACCAGCATACTTATCCTTGCACCAATACTTCTGAATGCCTTAAATAAAAAAGTATCTCCAATTACTAATCCGGCAAAACCGCTTATTGTAAGATTCCAAATTTGATTAGATGATAGATCTACTTTCACATTTAAAAATATTAATGTAACTGACAAAAATATTAAAGCGATCAACATTCGTGTTACATTTACATACATCGGTCCAACACGTATTGATGCTTCAGTAAATGCAATTGAAGACATTGACCAGAAACATGCGGTAATAAGAGCAGTTATTTCTCCAAGCAGCGGCATAATAAATTAGTTATGAGTTATAAGTTATAATAGTAAAAATTTTTTAATCCAACTCAATGAGTCTTGGAAATCGACAGTGAATAATTTTGATACTCTATGGATGAGGCAAATCTTTTATTATTCCATAGTGTGTAAATGCATGTCCATCAGCTTTAATTTTTTCAAATAAATCTATATTTTTTTGCGGCCTTGGTTGAAGTATATGATAAAGATGATATTGGATTGCTATATTATTCAAGGATTTTATTTTAACATTATTTAATTCAAGGCGGAATTGAATATCGCTGTCCTCTCCAACGGAAGGAGCTTCGTATCGTTCGTCGAAACCATTAATTGCAAGAATATCATTCTTATGAATTGAAAAGTTAGAGCCAAGGAGTCCACGATACTTTTTGTTAAAAATTTTTCTAAGAAAGTTATTCTTAAAATAAAATCCCTTCTCTACATCAGTGGTATAGCCGAATATACTATCGAGCATAAGCTTGAAATATTTTCCTTCTAAATAACCTGATTTAATTTTTTCTTCATTAAATGTATCTGTTATTTTTTGCGACATATTTATTCTTCGGCCTGTCAAACATGTTTTTTCTTTTCTGTTTTGGAAATGTTCTTTTACAAATTCCGAATGAGGAATGCAGTCTCCATCTATGATGATCAAATAATCGGTATTTGCAGCTTGAATAGCCCGGTTTAGAATTCGATTTTTTCTAAATCCATTATCTTCATGCCAAATATGATAAACCGGAAAATTAATTTTACTAATTAGACTTTTAATTTCCTCAACAGCATTTTTGTTTGAACCATCATCGGCAAGAATAATTTCAAAGTTATTAAAAGATTGATTTTCAAAACCGGCTAAAACTAATTTCAAATAATCAATCCGGTTATAAATAGAAATAATAACAGAAACTAGAATATTATTTGGCATACTTTATCATTAGATTTTTGATAATGCCATTCTCTGCAAAAAAATGTTTCGGATTAATAATAATTTCTTCATCTTCTTTTGAATGGGGCACTGGTTCTGATCTATGAAAAAGATGATACTGTATTGCTTCGTTTGATAATCGTTTAGTTCTAAATCCCTTTAATTTAAATCGTTGACTGAGGTTAATGTCTTCTAACCCGCGGCCAATAATGCTCTCATCATACCCATTAACTTCAATAAAATCATTTTTATGTAACGAAAAATTCGATCCAAATGCCCAATAGTCTCTGCCTGGAAAGTTTACGATATGAAAAAGAAACGGCAAATAAAAACCTCTTTTGCGTTCTGCATGTTCGCAATGCTTCCACCAGAACGATGGTTTTTCGTACAAAGATTTTTTAATCTGATCCACAGAAATGCTTTTGCTAATTTCTTCGTCTAACATGACACGCCGGCCAGATAGTACAACTCCCTTTTTTCTCCGCAAATAATGTCGTGCAATAAACCGATGATGCACCATACAGTCGCCATCAATAAATATTAAATAATCAGATTTACTCTTTTTGACAGCACCATTCACAATAATTGTTTTTCTGAATCCAGCGTCATCGTGCCAAACATGTTGAATTGGATATTTGAACTTGCTATTAAATTTCTCAATTACTTTGGCAAATACAGGTTCCGATCCATCGTCGGCAATTACTATTTCAAATTGTGTAAACGATTGATTTAATAACGAGTATAGAATTTTTTCAAGGTAGTCGGCTTGATTATAACAAGCTATTATGAGAGATACTTTTGGAGTGTCAGTAATTTCCATATTTTTTGTCATATTTCTTGTTTTGCAGAAACTCTAATTTCTTCTAACCTATTGACCGGTATAATTAATAGCTGCAATGCCGGGAAAAATTGCCGTTGTATCAAGTTCTTCTTCAATCCTTAACAGCTGATTATATTTTGCTATGCGGTCTGTTCTGCTTGCAGAACCGGTTTTTATTTGTCCGGAGTTTGTTGCAACTGCAATATCAGCAATTGTTGTATCTTCAGTTTCACCGGAACGATGTGAAATGATTGCAGTGTAACTTGCGCGTTTTGCCATTTCAATTGCATCAAGTGTTTCTGTTAATGTACCGATCTGATTTACTTTTATCAGTATTGAATTGGCAACACCTTTTTCAATTCCTTTAGCAAGGTAATCTGTATTGGTAACAAACAGATCATCACCCACTAATTGAATTTTACTTCCTACTTTATCAGTAAGCAATTTCCAACCGTCCCAATCAAATTCTGCCATGCCGTCCTCAAGCGAAATGATAGGATATTGTTTTATCCAGCTTGCCCAATAATCCACCATCTTTTCCGGAGCCATATAAGATTTATCGGATTTGAAAAAGTAGTAAGCTTTCTTTTCATTATTCCACATTTCACTTGCTGCCGGATCGAGTGCAATAAAAATATCTTTACCCGGTTTGTATCCGGCTTTTTCAATCGCTTCTAAAATTACGGTAATTGCCTCTTCATTTGATTTTAAGTTTGGTGCAAACCCGCCTTCATCACCAACTGCTGTGTTATAACCTTTTTTCTTTAATACGGATTTTAATGAATGAAATGTTTCAGTTCCCATTCTCAATGCTTCTGCAAATGATGGAGCTCCAACCGGCATCGCCATAAATTCCTGGAAGTCAACATTGTTATCCGCGTGTTTACCGCCATTCAAAATATTCATCATGGGTACAGGTAAAGTTCTTGCATTAACTCCTCCTATATAACGGTATAACGGAAGTCCTAATGCTTCTGCGGATGCTTTTGCACAAGCTAATGATACACCAAGAATAGCATTTGCGCCAAGTTCGGATTTAGTCGGTGTGCCGTCAAGTTCACATAGAAAATTATCAATCGCTACTTGATCAGTTGCATCGAAGTCAACTAATTCATCGGCTATTTTGTTGTTAACATTTTCAACTGCTTTCTTAACACCTTTTCCTAAATAGCGAGAATTATCTCCATCGCGTAATTCAACTGCTTCATTTTCGCCGGTTGATGCACCGCTTGGTACTGCCGCTCTTCCAACTACTCCGCATTCCAAAGTTACTTCAACTTCTACTGTAGGGTTTCCTCTCGAGTCTAATATCTCTCTGCCCCAAATATCAACTATAGTCGTCATTAATAGTCTCCAAAGTATTGTAAAATTTCGGTGTTCAAATTATAAAAAGAGATAAGGAAATTCAATTTTAGAATTTGTTTGATTTTTCACATTTTTGCTAAAATCTAAGTTTTGATTGATTATCTGAATAGTTATATTTCATGTAAGAATTTATATGTTGTTAGAAAAAGAAAATCTTCGGCATAGAATCAAAGAGATTCTCTTTCCACAAAGGATTTACCCCGGTAGCTCAGTGGATAGAGCAAGAGTTTCCTAAACTCTGGGTCGGAGGTTCGATTCCTCTCCGGGGTACAAAAATTAGTTATTTATTTCGAAAGGGAGCAATTATGAGAAGAATAATGGAAACTATTGTTTCGGCATTAGTAGATATTGTTTGTTTTTTGCAAGGAAGTATAATTGTTGCCTATGCCCTTCTTCATTTTAGCTATAAAATTGAAGTTGTTAGAGGCGAAGGAATAAATCCTGTAGAGACACAAAGTGTACCCGTTGCTATTGGCGGATATTATTTTTATACTGATCAATATATAAAAGTTGCTTTGATTGGTTTAGCTCTTATTATTACAGGTTTCTTAATGCGAAGCTGGCGAAAAAGTTATAGTAATTAAATAATTAATTTGAACTTTTTATAAACTATTTTATTAAAAAAGAAATTAATTAAATTTTATTTTTACAATTAAACAAAGGAATAGCTTAATGAATAAACAGAAACAGTTTTTTAGTTTTCTATTTGTAACTCTCTTTTTCATAATCGGGGTGAATTTAGTTATAGCTCAAACATCTTTTAATACATTTAAGGATTTTGGTTACAAAGGTGGTATACAAATTAACGGCGTAATGCCAACGACAGAATTTGAAAGCGATAATGGTTTTGCACTATCATCTTATCTTTTTAAAGGTTTTTTTAGATTTGAATTGAACAAAGACTGGCAGCTTGAAGCAAACGCCGGATTCGGTAAACTTAAAGGTGATGATTACAACAAATCTACTTACGAAACTTCAATCATTCCTATTGAAGCAAGATTACTTTTCACACCATTCGAATTAGAAAACTGGAACCCATATTTCTATGCCGGTTTAGGTCTACTTAATTACAGTGTAACAAAAAAACCCGTTTCTGTTTCCGCATTAGCTGTTGAAGCAGAGGGCTGGACTTTAGGGATACCTGCCGGAATTGGAACCGAAGTAAAATTATCAGATGAAGTTGCTTTAGATCTAAGTGTCGGTTACAACTGGTCTACAACAGATAATTATAATTATTACAGCATCAAAGGAACAAATGACGGTTACATTAATTTAGGTGTTGGTCTATCTTTTTCAAACGAAAGCTTAAATAGTGATAAAGACCATGACGGTTTAACTAAACGCGAAGAACTTGAACTCGGTACCGATCCAAACAACGCTGATACAGATGGCGACGGTTTACAAGACGGCGCTGAAGTAAAACAATATAATACCGATCCTAATAAAGCTGATACCGATGGAGACGGATTGAAAGATGGTGAAGAAATTTCTCAGTATAAAACAAATCCTCTCAAAGCAGATTCGGATAATGATGGTCTAAATGATTATGATGAGTTAATGAAATACAAAACCAATCCATTAAATTCTGATAGTGACGGCGACGGATTAAAAGACGGTGAAGAAGTTACTATGTTCAAAACCAATCCTTTGAATGTTGATACAGATGGCGACGGATTAAAAGACGGTGAAGAAGTAATGAAATACAAAACCGATCCGTTGAAGGTTGATACTGACGGAGGAACTGTAAATGATGGAGTTGAAGTTAACCGCGGAACTAATCCGTTAGATCCTAAAGACGATATTCCAGTTACTATTGTTGAAAAAGAAATGACATTTGACAATGTCCACTTTGGATTCAACAAACACGGCTTGAAAAAATCTGAGAAGAAAATTCTTGATAATGCTTACGATGTTATCAGCAAACTTACCGATGCAAAAGTTGCTCTTGGAGGTCATGCAGATGCAATTGGCTCAGATAAGTATAACCAAAAACTTTCTGTGAAGAGAGCTAATATTGTAAAAGAATATTTGGTTAAGAAAGGTCTTGGTGATACTCAAATTACCGCAGAAGGATTTGGAGAATCAAAACCGGTTGCACCAAATAAAACTGCAAAAGATAGAGCTAAGAATAGAAGAGTAGAGATCACCGCGAAGTATATGGAAAAGAAATAAAGTAGTATAATAAATTGAAAAAGCCCCGTTCTCTAAAGTATGGTTTAGAGGCGGGGCTTTTTCTTTGAACTATAAATTATTTTTTTACAGCTGTCCAATTTCCTCTTACATAACTCGCATCCCATTTACCACTACCGTTTTCATAATTAAGAGTTCCTTCTATAATTCCCATCTTTTGACTTATTGCGATTAAGTCCGCCTGTAAAACTCCTTCTTTTGTAACGTTGCCTATAATAGTAACACCGTAACTATTTCCTTGAAAGTAAACATCTTTTGTGAAAGAGAAATCATTGTTTTCGGAAATATCAAATTCAAAAACCTCTTGAAGATCACCGCTAAATTTTAATTCCCATTTACCTTCAAATGATTCTTTATGAAATAAACTGCATGATGATAATAAAGCTATACAGATTAAGTTGATAAAAATGATTCTGACTTTCATATTAACTTCTATTTTATTATTTCAGGATCCAGTCCATGTTCTTTAAATAAATTTTTATACTGCTTTAATACAACCTGCTTAAACTCTTCAAGAATAGAAATGAATTGTACAAGTGATACATCCCCGCCAAATTTGAAATAATACTCCATCAATTGTTCAAGATAAATGTTTGTAAGTTTTGAGATGGCTGCAAATGAGTCCGATGTTATATGATCAAGTTTATAAAGATTATCTAATTCTTCGGGCCGAATCAAATCTTCTTCATCAAGAATGGAAAAATCTTCTATTGTATTCTCAATAGCACTTCTTTGAGACCAAACACGTGCTAACTGTAATAAAACAGAAATAATTTCCCTTAATTTTTGTTCACGTGATAATTTTAGATCGTCTAATGTTTTATCGTTTAGAGATTCTTTTATAGACATAATCTGATATTTATCTAATATGTCCGCTAATTTTTCAGACGGCTCGGAACCAAGAACAATTTCTCTAAACTTCTGCTGAATGTTTTCAGTAAATGCTATTTGAGTGTCGCTGGTTATGTTATTTTTTATCAACAAATCAATAATTTCATTTTTGTGTTCAGGATACTTACGAAGTAAAAATTCTTCCGTGTATTCGAAATCTTCTAAGGGGTTTGCAGGATCATCCATTAAACTTACAAGATATGATTTAAGCTTTAGTAAGATAATAAAGAGTTCAAATTGTTCCGAACCCATTAAAGCCTCATTGTTAATTTTCTTGTATCAAAAATAAAATACATTTCTTTTATAATAAAATTAGTAACGCAACCGAGAAATAAATTATTAACCCGGTAACATCAACTAAAGTTGCAACAAATGGTGCTGAAGATGCAGCCGGATCAAATCCAAGTTTTTTTATTATTAACGGAAGCATTGAACCCATTAATGTTCCCCAGGAAACAACTCCTATTAATGAGAAACTTACAGTAAGAGCAACAAGCAGCCATTGAGAACCATACGATCCACCACCAAAGTGCCAAACAGATATTCTTAAAAATCCAATTGCTGCAAGAATAACTCCTAAGACCAATCCCGTTAAGATTTCTCTCTTAAAAATGAAGAACCAACCTTTTAAGCTTACTTCACCTAATGCAAGAGCACGAATTACTAATGTTGCAGCTTGAGAGCCGGAATTTCCTCCGCTAGAAATAATAAGTGGTACAAAAAGAGCAAGAACAACTGCACGTTGTATTTCATTTTCGAAAAATCCCATAGCTGTAGCTGTAAGCATTTCACTCAAAAATAAAATACTTAACCAACCTGCTCTTTTCTTAATCATATTCAAAAGAGAAATATCCGGGTATGGTTCATCTAATGCTTCAACACCGGCAATCTTTTGAATGTCTTCAGTCGCTTCTTCTTCAGCAATATCTAATACATCGTCAACTGTAACAATCCCAACTAGAACACTGCTAGAATCAGTTACAGGTAAAGCAATTTTATCGTACTTCTTAAAAATTTCAACGGCAGTTTCCTGATCATCATTTACTTTTAATGAAACAAAATTAAAATCCATTAACTCGCTGACTTTTACTTCTAGAGGTGATAACAAGAATTCTCTAATCCTAACATCATCAATAAGTTTCCCTTTTTCGTCAATAACATAAACCACGTTTAAGGTTTCGCTGTCTTTTCCGTGTGCGCGTATGTAATCAAGTGTTTGCTGGACAGTCCAATTTTCTTTAACGGCAATGTAATCCGGAGTCATTAATCTGCCAACACTATGTTCCGGATACCCAAGTAATTGCTGGCTGATCTTTTTTTGTTCGGGTGATAAGTAAGTCAGCATTTGTCTAACAACGTTCGGGGGAATTTCTTCAAATAGTGCTGTTCTATCATCATCTGCCATTTCATTTAGAATTGAAGCAACATCTTCTTTGCCGAGCAGTTGAATTAAATTTAATTGAGTATCAACGTCAAAATATTCAAAGACATCGGCAGCAAGATCTTTAGGAAGAAGCCGGAAAAAAATTGCCTGTTCATTTTCCGGCAATGAAAGTAGAAGATCGGCAATATCAGTTGGTGTCCAATCCATTAAAACGTCTTTTAATTCTGTGAACTGTCTATTTGATATTAAGTCAATGATTTCCGGTTGAATAAGTTGAGAAATCATATTCACCTCCGGGTATAGAAGGGTGGAAGGAAAACAATTTTTTAATGCTGCAATCTAAAACAGTTTAATTAAAATTCCGAAGGGAAATTTAATTTTAAAAAAATATTAATCTGATGAGTATCTCCCCAAACCTCAGCAAGAAGTACAAACCCGTCTCGGGAAAAACCTGATGCTCTTATATTATAACGGACTTGTGTTGCTCTTATTAAAATTCTTCTTCCAGTCAATTTTCATTAAAGAAAACGTCTCTTCGATTGTATGAGCCTTAAAACCGATCTCTGTTTCTGCTTTTATAGTAATTAATCCGGATTTTAATGGGCGGGCAGCCGGCTGATTTAGTTCTTTTGTCAGAATAGGAACTATCAATTTACCATCGAGACCAAAATACTTTGCGATTCTTAAAGTAAAATCATAACGCGAGATCATCTCGCGTCCGCCAATATTAAAAATTCCTTCTTTCTTGAATTCGATGATTTTATTCACTGCATTAACGAGATCATCAATATAAGTCGGGTTACCAACTTGATCTGTTACAATGCGAATCTTCTCGCCTTTTTGTAATGAGTCAATTACCCATTTTACAAAATCCGGACGACCGTATTTGCTTGGTCCGTATAAAACATTTGTACGAACAATGGAAAATCGAGTTCCGTTTACGCGAATTGAATTTTCGGAAGCAAGTTTTGTTCTGCCGTAATAACCAATCGGATTGGGTTTATCTTCTTCTGTGTAAGGTCCGTTTTTACCATCGAAAATGTAATCGGTTGAAAAATGAATTAGATGTGCATCAACTGTCCAGGAATATAATGCAATGTTTTCAACTCCACCCACATTTATTTTCCATGCGGTTTCTTTTTCGGTTTCAGATTTATCTACATTTGTAAAAGCTGCCGTGTTAATAATTATATCCGGGAAGAAATCTAAAATTATTTGCCGTACTTGATTTTTTTGCGAGATATCTAACTGTTTGTATTGAACTCCTGGAATAAAAGAATTCTCTTCCGCTGATGCACACATTAACTCAACTTTAGATGAATTACTAAAAGACTCGGTAATGCGTTGACCAAGCATTCCGTTTGAACCGATAACTAATATTCTATTTTTTATTAGATCACTATCTATCATTTAATTCGATTTCCGGATGACTTGTTAAATCGTTTCTCGATGACGCAATTGCACCGGCTTTGTTAGCAGCGTTTAATGAAACAGGAATATCATTTGTTGAAATATATGTATAAAAGAAGACCGCCCCAAAGATATCTCCGCAGCCGATTTTATTTGCTGAATTAATCTCTATCGCATTAACAAATAGGTTTTTTACTTCTCCATTAACCCGATAATAAACTTGAG
>JACRFC010000205.1 GCA_016234355.1 Ignavibacteriales bacterium | reverse complement strand
GTTTTGAACAGTGAAAGAGCGGTGCTGGTTAACATTGCAATTATGCGTGCGTTCGTACAGATGAGAAAGTTCTTGCAGAGCAATGATACGCTTGCAAAGAAATTGAACGAACTTGAAAAAGAAACCAAAAAGAAATTTGCAAAACAGCAGGAACAAATAGAGATTATTTTTGAAGCAATAAAAGAATTGATGATTGAGAAAGAAAAGCCCAAAGGGAAGATGGGGTTTTGACCAGCTCCTTTGCCGAAACAGCGCGAGAAAGTTAAAGAATCGAGCAAGATCTATAAGTGGAGTAAAGCAAAAATTATTGAAGAGTAAAATTGTAAATAGTGGTTATATCGGAATAGAAATTGTCATTTCGAGGAAGCGTAGCGATCGAAAAATCTAAAAAAGATTCCTCTCTTCGCTCTGAATGACATGCGCCGTTTTTATTTTACGAGGACAAACCCTTCTTTTGATTCCTCTACAAACTTTTTTACCAACTCGTAACTCTTTCTGCCGTTTTTCGATTCAACCCCAGTGTGTGCATCAACTCCGGCTTCCATTAACATTATTGCTTCTTCTTTATCAATCACTCCGGCTATTTGAATTATGCCCTTCATTTTGTCTTCAAAAATTTTACTGAAATATTTTCTTAAGAAAAGTAAATAGGCTGTGTTTTTCGGGAGCAGTAAACTCATTAAAAATTTCTGCAAACTCACGTGTTCTAAGATATCCGTAAGATTTATGCGGGTTCCGGTCGCCTGAAATCATGTAGTTATTTTTTACAAGTTTATCTATTACTTTCAATCCTTTCGAATTGCATTCATAGATTTCCGAAAGCGTATGGGTGAGCGCTACCTGATCCTCCAGGTCGCTCAAGTTATACCAGTTCTTCCGGATACAATCCGGCACCTTTAATTTGTTTTTCGAATTACTCTTTTGTTCTAAATTAATTTTGTTAAGCACATATTTTTGTCCGAGCGGAGAACCGACCGTTACAAGAGTATCAACGTTGATATCGGCAGCATGGTCTATCAATGCATCGTGAGCAATTATTGAACCCATCGAATGTGCAACGAGCAAGATTTTTTTATTTTTATGTCTCTTCAGAGTCTCGGCCACTCGCTCGATCATAACATCTTTCACAAGCCGTTTGACTCCTTGATAGTAGATGGAGGACGACGAATAATATGATTCAAGATCCCGCAGATTGAAATGAATAAACAGATCGGTTAGTGACGGATGGTTTAACGACATTACTCCGTTCACTAAAATTTTTTCATAATATTTCTCAAGATACTCGACGGCTTTTTTCCGAAACCCCGGAGGTTCATTCGAAATTGAGTTTTGTTCGGGTAAATATTTTTCCGCTAAGAAAAGAGAACTCAATTTGTTTGTCTCATCCGGAATAAGAGGTTCCTTGTTAAGAATATCTGCCCAATAAACAAGTTCAAAATCAAAATCCCGTACGGGAAAATTATATTTATTTAATCCTTCAATAATACTTTTCTCCCACCAATCTTTAAGAATGTTTTTAGGCGGCTTGTTGCCGAGTCCGTGAATACCGATAATTATTTTTGACATAGTCTGTTTACAAGTTTAATGAAGCTGAATCTGCAAATAGAAAAACTTTGTTAAGATCATTCAGCCGAATTTCCCAATTCATTAATTTTATTTTTTAGCCAGCCGGCTCTATCCGACATTATTCCATCAATACCATAGCTGATTAATTTATTCACTTTCTGCGGATCGTTAATAGTCCACACAAATAATTTTATATCGTTCGATTTAATTATTTCCACAATTCTTTTATTTAAACATCCGGAATAAGATAGATTTAATCCATCAAGATTGTTTTCTTTTACAGCCGTAATAATTTTATCCCATCCCTGCTGAGTTAGGATAATTTTTTCTTTATCAATTCTTTTACACCAATACACATCATACAGAGGAAAGGATTTTTTTAATGAGGACATTACTCTTAAATCGAAGCCGATCAGCTTGATTTGTGAATTGTTAAGAGCAGATGTTTCCAATACGTTTTTAAGAGCGTCAAATAATTCGATGCCGCATTTTATCTCGATAAAAATAGATTTCTCCGGCGGAATAATTTTAAGAACTTCCTGCAATACCGGAATCCTTTCATTAATCCATTTTTCTCCTTTAGAACTTCCCACGTCAAGTTTTTTAAGTTCTTCCAATGACCGGGATTTAACTACCGAAGATACACCCGAAGTTCTTTTGGTGTTGCTATCGTGAATAACAACAATTTTATTATCCTTTGTTAAATGAATATCAATTTCGACTGCGTCTGCGTTTTGAAGCCATGCAAGATTGATTGCAGCAATTGTATTTTCCGGAGCGTCGTATGACTCTCCACGATGAGCAATTAAGACTGGTCTTGAGTGAGAATTTTTTTTCATCGCGGCATTTCCCTTGTACAATTTAGGAAATTTCAAAAGTCCGGTAACTCAAGTAATATACTTTACAAAAAGGGAACTGAAACTAATTTCATAATTAAGATAGCATTTTCCCAAAACAATAAACTCATTATCAATAATTAGTTCTGGTCCATTTTCCTCTGGAAGTAAAAAATTACCCCAACGATAAATTGAAGTTGGACAATTTGCTTATGTAGGACGCAACGCGCCGTATTTTAACATCAAACAAAATCTTTAAACAAAATTTGGTTAGTAACAATAGTTAGCTTATGTTTACACCTGTAATGGCAGCAACTTTAGATGTAGATGTAGACGTAGAAGTAACTTCGAAGCCTCACCTGTTTAAAGCTCTGTCGTAAACAATCAATCTATTAACAAATTAACAAAGGAGCATCTGTCATGGCAGAGCGCAAACAAGGATCTGTTAAATGGTTTAACAGCACCAAAGGTTTTGGTTTCATTTCACAAGAAGGCGGAGAAGATGTATTCGTACATTTTCAAGCAATTGTAGGCGATGGATACAAAACATTAAACGAAAACGACAAAGTTGAATTTTCAGTTACACAGGGTCCAAAAGGACTTCAAGCAGCTGAAGTTAAAAAGATCAGCTAATAGTAACTCGTTTTAGATTTGACCCCCGTTTATCGGGGGTTTTTTATTTTAAGGATGATCAAATAAAAATCTCAATTCTTTTTGTGCCTTGCTAAATCATGTCAACAACCATACAATTTTTTTTGCTGTTTTTTGACCAAAAACAAGCTTCCACTTGACTTTGTGATACCAATATGATATCATTACGATAGTAATAATTAGGAGTATTAAATGGAAGCAATAACTGAAAAATCAGCCAAGAAAATTAATGGCTTTGTAGCGCTTGTATTTGTTATCATCGCAATTTTTGTTGCAGTAACAATTCTGATCAGGGGAATAATGAATGATAATCCGGGAGTTCTTTGGATCTTTATTCCACTTACATTATTAATTTTTCTTTCCTTCAGCGGATTCTTAGTTGTCCAACCGAACGATTCGAGAGTGCTTGTTCTTTTTGGTAAGTATCTTGGAACGGTTCGCGTTTCCGGATTCTGGTGGGTCAACCCCTTTACAACAAAAAGATTGGTATCGCTAAGGATCAGAAATTTTCAGAGCGAGACTATTAAAGTAAACGATCTTCACGGCAACCCGATTCAAATTGCAGCTGTAGTTGTGTGGCGCGTTGTTGATCCTGCGCGTGCTCTTTTTGATGTTCAGAATTATGAAGGATTTGTAGCGATACAAAGTGAAACTGCTATACGCGGACTTGCAACCGAATATGCTTATGATTCATCCGAGCATGATAAATTTTCTCTGGTTGGCAATCAGCAGGAAATAGCTGAAGCAATGAAGAAACAGGTTCAAACAAGACTCGAGGTTTGTGGTGTGGAAATATTGGAATCAAGGATTAGTCACTTATCATACGCGCCGGAAATTGCACAAGCTATGCTGCGTAGACAACAGGCTCAAGCAGTTGTTGCCGCAAGAACAAAAATTGTTGAAGGCGCGGTAGGAATGGTTGAGATGGCGTTAAAAGCATTGAGTGAACATAATATTGTAAATCTCGACAACGAAAAGAAAGCAACAATGGTAAATAATTTATTAGTAGCATTAGTATCAGAAGTTCAAGCACAGCCGGTGATCAATGCGGGTTCTTTGTACTAACAGTGTAGAGCGTAGAACGAAGAGTGTATAATATAGAGTTATAAAATGAAAATGATTTCAGAATATATCGGCGAAAGACTTTTGTTCAATCAACCTTCTGTATTTAAAAGATTTCATGAGCTTCGTGCAAAAGATGAACTGATTGGCTCTTTACGGCAAGTTGGATTCTTAGGAATGAGGTGGGAAGTTTCTATACAAAATAAAAATTGGGAAATATATAAACCGAGTTGTTGGAGAAGTGCTTTAGATATACGCGAAACCGGTTACGAAATGCCAATAGCAAATTTTGTTAGAGACCGATTTAGAAATAAGGGAGCGGTATCATTGCCGAAGGGGGAAAAATTGAAAATCGAACCACATTTTTTTAAGGGTTTCTGCGAAATTAAAAATGTGCAGGAGGAGTGCATTGCACGTATCAAGCCGAAAACATCTCTAAAAGATAAAGCGGAAGTTATGATCGAAAAGAAATCTGAATTGTTCGATCAATATCCATGGATAATAATTCTTGCGTATATAATTACAATTGAACAAAGACATCAAGCCGCGCATTCATCAGTTTAGATTTAATAGAAGGAAAGAATGGCAGAAAAGAAAAAATTTTTGTTAAGGATAGATGATAACATACATGCCTCCCTTGAAAAATGGGCGGCAGATGAATTACGCAGCATCAACGGACAAATTGAATATTTATTGAAGGACTCATTAAAAAAAGCAGGGAGATTAAAAAGTAATACCGGGGAGAATGAAAACAACAACAATGAGAATAATGCCCCCGGTTAATTCAATGTTGATTTGGCTGATAGATAATCTATTGTTTTATCTCTTTCGTAATCGGGGTATCGTG
>JACRFC010000201.1 GCA_016234355.1 Ignavibacteriales bacterium | reverse complement strand
TGTTTTAATAAAAGAATCTGTAGCGCCGATAAGAACTGATCCGTCGTTATCTTTATTCATCCAGCCCGAATAACCCAAGCGATAATACTTTGCCGGACAGGGAACAAGTATCACTGAATCATCATTTGATTTTCTTAACTTTATAATTGAACCATACTTTATTCCGCGACTGATCACACTTATCATCTCATCAACTGTAAATGGTTTGGGAATGAATTCGATTGCACCTGCGTAAAGCGATTTAACTGCATTTTCAATTGTTGAATAACCGGTAGTCATTACAACAGGTGTTTCGATCCGTTTCGATTCCAACTCAGCTAAAAATTGAAACCCATCCATTCCGGGAAGCATAATGTCGCAAATGATAAGATCATATTTTGATGACGAAATTTTTTGAAGCGCGGAATAAGCATCTAAAACCGAATCAACCAAATATCCTTCCGATGTTGCAATCTTTGAGATCGAACTGATAACCACTTCTTCGTCATCAATAATTAATATGTTTGTTTGTTCTTTCATCAAATATTTTTTGAAATATCATTGTTGAGGTAATCGAACCGAAAATGTTGTACCTGTGCCGACCGTGCTTTCAATTGTAATGGATCCGTTATGATTATCAATAATTCCCCAAATGACTGAAAGACCAAGTCCCGTTCCTCGCTGACCTTTTGTTGTAAAAAAAGGTTCAAAGATTTTATTCAAGTTCTCAGACGGAATTCCGCAGCCGGAATCTGTTACATTTATTTCAACAAATTTTTTCTCACCGGCTCGGTCAACAAAATCCCATTTTTGCCAATCATCTTTGAATGAAGCACATCCTTCGATAAATCCTTGATTCGGTATTTGAATTTTATAAATTGGTCCGCCGCATTTCGGGCATTTACTATTCTTATCTAAGAATGAAATATCGCAAACCGGGCAAGCAAGATTTACACTGCTGTTTTTATCGTATGCGATTCCAAAGTAGTGACGATGATTTCCATAGACCGGGTCAATATTTACAAATCCTTCATTACCATTCGATTTTATTTTCATTCTCAGAGACGGCATTCCTCCGATTTTATGTTCTGTATCAATCAAACTATGAGTTTTTGCACAGACTGCATTTTTGATTTGAGTAATTCCGCTAGGAGATAAACTTATTTGCGATGTCTTCACAGTTAATATTCCGCCGTTTTGACCGATAGCATCAATGCCATTTACAAATAGATTTAAGAAAACCTGCTGAATCTGATTTGCATCGGCTGTAATTTTTGGAAGCGATGGATCGAATTCTTTTACAAGATTTACTTTATTCAGTTTTAGTTGATTGTTTACAACCGCAACTGCACGATTAATAATATCGTTTACATCAATAGAACTTTTCTTTGGTGTAGATTGTCTTGCAAAGTCGAGCAATCCCTTTACGATTTCACGGCTTCTCATAGTCTCGCGTACAATTACATTAAGGTCTTCCTGCATTTGCGGATTGTCTTTTGTTCGTTTCAACAAAAAACTGCTGTAAGTTAGAACACCGGTAAGCGGATTATTTATTTCGTGGGCAACACCTGCAGCCAACTGTCCAAGTGAAGCCATCTTTGTAGATTGATATAATTGCTGACTTGTCTCATCGAGTTTTTTGATCATATGATTAAATGATTTTCCAAGCGTTCCTAATTCATCAGTACTTAGATTTTTAATGATGTAATTCAAATTACCAGCTGCAACTTGATCGGTTGCATTTACTAATTCTCTAACAGGATGATCAACCCACCGTTTCACAAAAAATCCGATAATGAATCCAATAGCAGTAATAGAAATAACTGCAAATAGTATTTCACGGATTTCGTTTTGATGTATCTGCTCATCAACTTCTGAAAGTGAAATTGTTATATCGAGAACACCGAGTACTTTTGCATTAGCAGAGTGTGCATGGCAATCAGCTTGATAACATGATTTCTCATTGTAAATAGGATTAATTATTCCAAGGATGCGTGATGATTCGGAGTGTGTTTTGAAAATTCTTGTCCGCTGTTGAATCGGTAATTTTTCCAACGCTTTATTTTCTGCGTGACATGCATAACAGCTTTCTGCTTGTTTATCGAGCATCTTGCCGATGTCTTCAGGATGAGCAGAGTAAATTATTTCTCCTTCTTTGTTCAAGATGCGTACATTATCAATCGCCGGATCTTTTCCGATTCTGTTGATCATCTCTTGAATATGATCACGTTGATTCAATAACATTACATAGCGAGTTGAGTTTTTTACAGATTCGCTTAATTGATTTGCATGACGCTCAACCTCGGCAAGTAAAACATCACTTTGCGATGTGACATTGAAATATGAATAAACTCCAATTATCAAAATTGCAGTTGCACTAACCACACCGATAAGTTTTAAGCTGATCTTCCCAAATATTTTTATAGCAAGTATCATCCGTTCTTCTTAATTAATTTTCCCGGAATATTTTTAGGGAATGATTTATCTTCGTGACAATTTGAGCAAATAGGTTTAGAATAATTCTTCTCTTGATGACAATCTTTGCATTCTAATGTTAAGTGCGTTTCATCAAGAATAACACCGGTAACTTTGTGCTGGAAATTTTCTTGAGTCCATTTACCGTGACAATTAATACATTCTGAATTAAGACCGGTGAATTTTCCTTTTTCAGTATGACAAGTATTGCAAGAAACTTTTCCATGAAACTTGGTAATATCAAATCCGGTTTTAGTTGCGTGATTAAATCCTTCTTGAACCGAATGGGAGTGGCAATTACCGCAGTTTTGTTTTGTGTTATGACAGCTGGAACAAACTGCGTGTTTTTGTTCGGTCGTTTTAGTTTTTAAAAGTGAAGTTTTATTTTTTGTATGGCACTTCGCACAACTTTCGTTGGTATGACAGCTCTGACATTCCAATCCAAATAAATCAGCATGCTGCGAATGATAAAATGTAACCATCTTACCGGTTGCTTTAGGAGTATCAAACTTCAAAGTTGTTGGCGCAATAATTTTAGGATGAACACGTTTTGCACTTCTATCTTGTAGAATTTGTGTCTTAGTATTTTGAGAACCACCATTCAAGGCATGACAAGATTCACAATCAACTTTACCGCTCCAAGTACGATGGCATTCCATACATTGACGATGATATGCCCCTTTCAAATCCGGTTTACTTACATCTGTACGTTTACGCATTAGCTCGTGACAATCGGAACAACCAATCACTTGTCCTGGCGGATTATAAATAAAACGTAAATCGGCTTTTTTTAACGTAAAAAAATTTATACCTTCGACCCACAATTTGAAAAAACTAACTATAAAGATGAGAAAAAAGAAAAAAGAGAATATTTCGAATTTAAGAGAGAAAATTAATCAGTTGGATTCCGAGCTGATTAAATTGCTGGCAGATAGAAGAAAGTTGAGTAAAGAAGTTATTCTTACAAAAGAAACTTCTCAAAAACCGATAAGAGATCAGCAGAGAGAATCGGAACTTTTAAATCGCTTGATTAAGACCGGTAAAAAAGAAGGATTAGATTCCCATTTTCTTACCAAAGTTTTTTATGAAATAATTGAAGACTCGGTTCGGCTTCAGCAAAATTATGTTCAGACAAGATTGAACAGAAAAGGGGAAAAGAAAAAAACAATTACGGTTGCTATTCAAGGTATTGAAGGATCTTACAGTTATCTCGCATCACAAAAATATTTTACCCATCACAATGCCGATCTATATTTTGTTTTTAAGAAAAGATTTGATGAAGTAGTTGAAGCAGTAGAAAAAGGCGAAGCAGATCTTGCAGTATTGCCGATCGAAAATACTACATCGGGCGGGATCAATGAAGTGTATGATCTTCTTCTTCATACAACCTTATCAATTGTTGGTGAGGAAAAATTTCAAGTAAAACATTGTTTGGTAGCAAGCGAGGATATTTCATTTAGAAAGATCAAAAAAGTTTATGCTCATTATCAAGCGGCGGCTCAATGCAGCAAATTTTTAGAAACGATTCCTAATGTATCAATTGAATATTTTGATGATACAGCTATGTCGGTTCAGAAAATTAAGGAAGAAGGTAATTCATCATACGCGGCTATTGCCAGTGAAGAAGCGGCAAAGCTTTTCCGATTAAAGATTTTAAAAACTGATATTGCAAACCAATCGGAAAATTTTACAAGATTTTTAATTGCTTCACGCAAAACAAATGAAGTTGATCCCCGTATTCCATGCAAGACATCAATTGTTATGGCAACTTCTCATACTCCGGGTTCTCTTGTTGAAGCATTAAATGTATTTCGAAAATATAATGTTAACCTTACAAAGCTGGAATCACGTCCTATCATTGGAAATCCTTGGGAAGAAATGTTCTATCTCGATTTTGAAGGAAACGTTACAAGTGAGTTAGTCCAAAAAGTTTTAGATGAATTAGGACAGCACACAAGGTTTATGAAAGTGTTGGGAAGTTACCCATCACAAGAACTTGAACGGACAAAATTAGAGTATCCAAATATTTTGAATGAACAATTTGAATCTGTACCGAACGGACAAAAAATAAAAACAGAAGTTCTACCTGAGAAGAAATCAAAATCAAAAAGTTACCGACTTGCAAGCCGGGAATACAAAAGTGATGATACAATCATCAAAGTTAAAAATGTTGTTATCGGAGGAAATAATTTTGTTGTAATTGCAGGTCCGTGTTCAGTTGAATCTGAAGAAATGATTTTAAAATGCGCACTCGAAGCAAAAGAGAACGGCGCACAAATTTTACGCGGCGGATGTTTTAAGCCAAGAACTTCTCCTTACAGTTTTCAAGGATTAGGATTAGAAGGTTTGAACCTACTTGTAGATGCCGGGAAATATTATGATCTTCCTGTAATTACAGAAGTGATGGATACAGATCATGTTGCAGATGTGGCTAAAACAGCGGATATACTTCAAGTTGGCGCGCGTAATATGCAGAACTTTGCGCTGCTGAAAGAAGTCGGCAAGTCTCATCGTCCCGTAATGTTGAAACGCGGTCTGAGCGCTTCAATTGATGATTGGCTGAACGCTGCAGAGTATATTTTATCGCAGGGAAATAGACAGGTAATGTTGTGTGAAAGAGGAATTAGAACATTCGAGACTGCTACAAGAAATACTTTGGACTTAAGTGCTATTCCGGTATTGAAAGAGTTAACTCATCTTCCGGTTATAGTTGATCCTTCTCATGCAGTTGGCGAACGGAACAAAGTTATTCCATTGGCAAAAGCAGCAAAGATTGTTGGTGCACATGGAATTATGATCGAGTTTCATCCCGATCCGCCAAAAGCATTGAGCGATCCGGAACAAGCATTGTACTTTCAACAGTTTGAAGAGTTGATGAGAGATTTATATAAGCTGTAAGAAAATTACTGTGAAAGATCATTCTATCGCTTCTGAGTGAAAAGTAGGAATGAATAACATTCTGCAATAGCGAAAAAGTATTGTGCTTGGAATAAGAAGAAATTATATTTCATTTGTGATTATGCCGGAGACATTATGGAAGAAAAAAATCTAAATCGAATTACAATCAATCCTCAAATCTGCCATGGCAAACCTGTAATTAGAAATTTACGATATCCCGTTGAAACGATTTTAGAACTGCTTAGTTCAGGAATGACAATTGAGCAGATTCTAAAAGATTATGAAGACCTTGAGAGAGATGATATACTTGCATGTTTAAATTACGCAGCAAAACTTAGTCAGGTAAAAAGCATTAATAGAATTTCAATATGAAGTTCTTAGTTGATGCGCAGCTGCCTAAAAGCCTATCATTCTGGATTAGAGAAAAAGGATTTGATTCAATACACACACTTGAACTTCCAAACAAGAATTCGACGACAGATGATGAGATTAACCAGCTTTCATTCAAAGAGGGACGAGTTGTTATAACAAAGGACAGTGACTTTCTTCAATCATTTACACTTACTCAACAACCTCACAAACTTCTTTTAATTACGACAGGAAATATATTGAATAACCAACTTAAACAAATTTTTGAAAGGCAGTTTAATGAGATTGTGTTATTACTGGAAGAAAATTCTTTTATTGAGCTGACAAAAGAGACAATTATCGTTCACAAATAGAATTTTTTCGAATCTTCTCTTCTTCAACAACAACTTTCTCGTTTCAACAAAATTTTTATTTACCGTATTGGCAAGTTGTTACATTTGGGAGCTTTCCTATAATATACATTATAAGCAATCGGTCTCCTTACATTTTATGCTTCAGGATATTTTCTTTTATAGCCGTCGTCTTTTTTCTTTCGTAAAGTAATTTTTGAGTTTTTTTCAGTTCATTTTGTAAAAGTTTTTCATCCGGGAGGGCAAGTTTATTTTCGGATGCAAGAATTTTATTCGGCAAACCATCGAGCGCATATTTGGCAACAGCTGAATCATTTTCCGCACAAAGAATTCCTAGACGGTGTCTCAGAATTCGAAAACGGTGTCTGCGAAATTGGATGGAATAAATAAAACAAGCGCATTTGTTCTAAGTTGCGTTCGGAAAAACCTCTGTCATATTTTTTTTGATAGATCAATAGAGAGATTTTTCAGCAGCATGTCTCCATACTCGGCACGATGAGACCCGCTCTGCTCAAATTCAATTATTCTTCTGCCAATTAACCAATAGGTAGAAGTAAGAATTGCATTAATAGCGCGGGCAGAAAATCTGCGCGCGGTTTCGAGTAAACCATTTATATCTGCAATGAGCGCAGAATAATCGTTTGAGGTAACAATGTTATTTTTCTTCTTCAATTGTACTTGATGAAATTTGTTGAACAAACTATTAAAAAATTCTTTTTTAACAAAACGTATTATATTCTAAATAGCACCATAGCGGTACTGTTTTTATATTAGAAGTAGTATTGCGTCTGTAGGAAGATAAAGTAATAGCTTGCTGTCGTATGAGTGAAAGTTACTCCGTAATCCACACCTAAGCCGAGAGAAAAACCATCCAAATTATTCTTCCGAAAATCATAGCCGGCTAATGCGCTAAAGCCAACACCGACTTCCCAAATATTTACATCGCTAAATGTTCTATCGTTGAGATAAATAAATCCTGCCCCTTCTTCCAGATAAAATTGTGATGGAAAAGCTTGGCGGAAAAAACCTTTGAATGAATAAATTTTTATGAAGGGATAATATTTCTCGGAACGGTTTTCCGGAAGAAACTTTTCAACTATTTGTGAATAAGTGAATGATGCACGGAATGAAACAACATTTTCGAACCAAGGATAGAAATCAAAAAAAACAGATCCGCCCAGACTTGAAATTGAAGGTGAATTTCCGCTGATGCTTCCAATGTGTAAAGAGCCGCCTAAACTTGGTGATTGAATCTGCGCTTTAGCCGAAGCAGTGAGAACAACCAGCAGTATAATTGTAAAAAATATTTTACTTATCATATTTCATTAGTAATGTATTGTTAGCCAAAAAGTTTTTTGATTGGGGTCTGTCCAATCAACTCTATATTGAAGATCATCAAATATGTTCTTAGGTCCGTTCATTTTATCATCTATTCCAACAGAAAGTTTTACAACTTTAACAGAAAGTTACAAAATTTTTAATCTCAATTTTCTTTTTTGAAAATAAGAACATGAAAATAATATTCATTCATCACATCAAGAAAAAATATTATCTTTCCACCTCTTTTTGAAAGAAGAATTATGGATAAAGAAAAAAACACGCGGGCATATCTTGCATTATTTTCTATTTATATTATTTGGGGAACAACGTATTTAGCTATTAGAATTGGAGTTGAAAATTTACCGCCGGTTCTGTTTACCGGACTACGTTGGATAGTTGCCGGACCGTTACTTCTTATAATTTTATTATTGAAAAAATATAAACTGCCTAATAAAAATGATTTATTACATCTCAGTATCAGCGGATTATTATTACTCGGTGGCGGGAACGGTTTAGTTGTATTTGCAGAACAATGGGTTCCCAGCGGATTGACAGCATTATTGATAACAACTGTGCCGTTCTGGGTTGTTGGAATTGATGCAATAATTCCGCAAGGTAAAAAAATAAATCCGACTATACTTCTTGGGCTACTTCTCGGATTAGTTGGTGTTGGAATTATTTTTGGAGGAGATTTCGTTCGGTTGTTCGATCCATCATACCTTAGCGGTATTATAGGATTGATGTTTGCTGTTGTTCTATGGTCGGTTGGAACTCTTTATTCGAAATACAAAAAAATTAGTGTACATCCATTAATGGGTGCCGCAACACAAATGATTATTGCCGGTATAGTAATAACTGCATTGGGATTAATTCTCGGGGAAGGAAGTAAATTCCATTTTACTAATTCTAGTTTTTATTCTTATCTGTATTTAGTGATTGTAGGATCATTAGTCGGTTACGGTTCGTACGTTTATGCGATTGCACACCTTCCGGTTTCATTAGTAGCTACTTATGCGTATGTAAATCCGGTTATAGCATTGTTTTTAGGATGGTTAATTCTGGATGAGAAAATATCATTGTGGGTTATACTTGCAGCGGTTGTAATTCTAATTGGTGTTACATTGGTAAAGAAGGGAAGCGAAAAAAATATTTTATTTAGGAAAAAGAGTTGATCTTATTATAGATCAATTCATATCGGCTAACAATAATCCGCTTGCAGTTTTAATAAGCCTAAATGAAGTAACAAGTTTTTGATCACCGCTAACAAAATTAACTTCTATAGTATAGCTCTCTTTTTCACCATCCTTCTGGATATTAAATTTACCATATTCATGCTTGGAACTAAGATCTATTAAAGCAGAGATCTTTTTGCAGATTCTTTTCACCTGGTTTAATTCATCTTTGTTTGCTGCATTAAAAGATTCTTTTCCTATACGGTTTTTATCTTCACCTTCGTAGGCAATATATGATGCGGCTTTATCGTAAACTTTTGATTTACTGAAATCAAATAATTTATTCAAAGTTGTTTTTACTTCGTTCTCGGATTCATTCTGTGCAAATAAAATATTTGATCCGGATATAGCAACAAACAAAACTAATAATAGACTTTTCATTATGATCTTCATATTTATTTCCTTTCTAAGTTTAGAATGTAAAATGCTTAATTGCTTCACCTTTACTGCCTATTTCAGTCATAGCTTCAATGCCGATATTTAAGTGCATATCAACAAACTGCTGAGTGACTGCGCGATCCGAGTCTTCAGTTTTTACTCCTTCGGGAAACATTGGAAGATCGGAAACTAGTAATAGCGCCCCGCGTGCAATTTGATTTGCATAACCAACTATAAAAACTGTAGCTGTTTCCATATCAATTCCAATCGCACCTAATTTTTTTAAATAAATTTTGAAATCTTCATCCCATTCCCACAAACGGCGGTTTGTTGTATAAATTACTCCGGTTCGATATTCAATGTTCTTAGAAATGATTTTATCAGAAACAAATTTGTGCAACTTAAATGAAGGAAGAGCAGGAACTTCAGGCGGAAGATAATCATTACTTGTTCCTTCTCCTCGAATAGCCGCAATTGGTAAAATGAAGTGCCCGATTTCCGTAGAGAGTTTTAATCCGCCGCATTTACCAAGAAACAAAACACCTTTTGGCTCACGCGCAACAAGTAAATCCATAATGGTTGCAGCATTAGCAGACCCTATTCCAAAATTTATAATTGATAATCCGGCGCTATTAGTAGCGGATTGCATAGGACGTCCCACACCCTGAACATCGCAATTAAATTTTTCTGCGAATTTTAGAACATAATTTTGAAAATTTGTTAACAACAAATAATTGCCGAAATCATCAATATTAGTACCCGTGTAACGCGGGAGCCAATTTTTCGCAATTTCAAGTTTAGTTTTCATTTTTTCTCGTTTAATTATTTGAATTCTATACGTTCGTATTTATCTGTAATCTTTGTTTGTTTCATTGAAATAAAACTATCAATTTTAATAACTATAAGAGCAAATATATAACCGAAGATCATACCGATTAAAGCACCGCCAATTGCATCTGATGGATAGTGAACGCCAACGTATGGTCTGGAAAACGCCAGCAAAGTTGCTACGATAAAGAAAGACCATTTATACTTAGGAAAAATTTTTGCAAAGAACATTGCAGCACCAAAATTGTTTACAGCGTGAGAAGACGGAAAGGAAAATGATTCGGTGCAAGTAACAAGTACGTTCAAATCCGGGAAGACATTGCACGGTCTAATTCTGCCTACAAGACTTTTCAAAACGAAACTGCTAAACTGGTCTGTAGTAATTATTAGTAAAATAATTGCAACAGCAGCTATTTTCCCAATTCTTCCACCCTTAACAATTAGGATTAAAAATAATATTATGTAAGTTATATACCAGTTTTTTACTTCTGTGGTAAATGGGAAAAGTTTATCGAAAAATGGATTAGATAACGTATGATTAATAAAATATAGGAATTTCAAGTCAATCTGATACAAAAACTCCAACATATTAACACCTTGTCTATTTTATTAAAGTTTGATTATTTAGCTAATTTTATTTATTTAAGTCCTGAAATTAATAGAAATTTGTGAAGTTCTTCTT
>JACRFC010000202.1 GCA_016234355.1 Ignavibacteriales bacterium | reverse complement strand
CTTTCTTTATTTTGATGTTTATTTTTCTGAATTTCTTCCCGGTAATGCTAAACTACATTTTAATTTTCTTAGCAGTCATCGGAATCATTTCCTATGTTTTAGCAATTGAACTTGTAAAAGAGAAGTATGAATGAAAAACACGCTCCACATATTGCGCGCTGAACGAAGGTTATCTCAAGATGATCTTGCAAAACTTGTGAATGTATCCCGCCAAACAATTAACGCAATTGAACGGGAAAAGTACGACCCGAGTTTGCCTCTTGCGTTAAAGATCGCAAAAGTTTTTCAAAAGAAGGTGGAAGAAATATTTTTTCTCGAGAAATAAACGTGCAGATTTCAAAATTTACTTTTCATTTCCATTCTAAAAATTTATTAAATTAGAGCCATAAACCTCACCAAACAATTAACTAAACGAGGAGAAGTAATATGGAAGAAATGCAAAACCAAGAAGCTCCAAAAATGTCCTCTGTTGAACTAGAAGAATTTGAGATGAGCCACACTGATAAGTTAGTTGGCGTATTCTCAGAACCAAGCGGTACATTTTCAAAGATGTCAAAATTTCCTCCGAAGACTGCTGATTGGGTAATTCCAATATTAATTGTAATTGTTATAGCAATTCTTTCTCAAATCTTGATGATGAATAATCCCATAATAAAAGCTGCAATTATGGAGAAGCAAATGGCGGCAGTTGAAAAATCGCTTAATGATGCAGTTGCTAAAGGACAAATGACTCAAGCTCAAGCCGATCAACGGCTTGAATCAACTAGAGATAGTATGGAACAAGGCGGTGCAGTGCAGATAATAATAATTAGCGCAGGAATTCCGTTTGGTATTTTTCTCTTTTTCTTTATTGTCTCCGGAGTTTACTTAATTCTGGCAAAATTTGTTTTGAAAGGCGAAGGAACTTACAAAGAAGCAATGGTCGCGTATGGTTTACCTCATTATATTACCGCCATTCAAATGATAATTATGGTTATTGCTGCACTTGCAATGAATAAACTTTTTACCGGAACAAGCGTTGCCGATTTTATCGGAACAGAAAAAAATACAATAGCCGGATTTTTGTTGGGTAAACTAGATGTCTTTTCAATTTGGTTCTATGTTGTATTCGGTATCGGTTTGGCAAAAATGTTTAAGAGTAACAACTCACAAAAGTACATAATTAGTGTTATTGCAGTATGGTTAGGATTTGGATTAATCTTCTTCGCATTAGCTAAATCCGTTCCGTTCCTAAGTTTCTTAGCGGGATAATAGCCCCACCTATAGTCCTCCCCAAAAGGGAGGACTTTTTATTTTAGTAATCCCTTTTCTGAAATTTCTTTGATTTTACCAAGTTTTAATTTTCCGAGAAATAAATTTTTTATTCTCACACGTATTAATCGAAGAGTAGGATATCCAATTGCAGCGGTCATTCTTCTTACCTGTCTGTTCCTTCCTTCAATCAATGTTATACTTAACCAGCAAGTTGGAATATTTTTTCTTTCCCGGATTGGAGGAATGCGTGGCGGAAAATTCGGATCAACAGTTATTTTAACTTTAGCAGGAAGAGTTTTTCCATCTTTCAAAATAATTCCATCGCGTAGTTTTTGTAATTCTTGTTCTGTTGGAATTCCTTCTACTTGAACAAAGTATTCACGTTCATGTTTGTTCTTTGGATTAAGAAGATAATCCGTTAATGATTTATCATCAGTCAAGAGTAGAAGACCTTCACTATCCAGATCTAATCTTCCCACGGGATAAACATTTTTAGGAAAATTATAAAGTGAGGATAAGGTTTTACGATTCTCTTTATCGGTGAATTGCGTTAATACGCCGTAAGGTTTGTGTACAATAAAATATTTATTCTTCGTTGTGATTATTTTCTACTCTCGTTGTCTATCACTTCAACTGCTTATAATAAATTCCAGTATACAATCTACAAATCCCAGTTAAAAATCAAATTCCAATAACCAGTTTTGGAATTTGGGTTTTGATGATTGATTATTATTTGTGACTTGTAATTTGTTATTTGGCGCTTCAAATTATCGATTGCGGATCAATATCAATTATTAATCTAACATCCTTAAAACGTGATTTTTGATTGAACTCCACAAATGAATTTAATATTGCATTTCGTAACTGCTTGCCAGACGGATCGAATTTCTTGTGGCTCTTTACTAAAATCTGAAAACGATAATTCCCTTTAATTTTATAAATGATCGCTTCGGTTGGAGGAGTCATTTTTAAACCTTTGCCATACTTCCTTAAATAATCAAAAAACTCCCGGATTCCAGCTCGTACACGGTCTTCTTTTTCGTCTTTCATTTCGATCAGACCAATACGCGTGAACGGCGGATATTCTCCCTGTTCGCGCAATAAAATTTCTTTTTCGTAAAATCCTTTGTAATCATTCATCAAGACTTTTTGCAGAACAAAATGTTTTTGGTTCTGTGTTTGAATTATTACTTCTCCTTCTTTCTCACTCCTTCCGCTTCTTCCTGCAACCTGGGTTAGAAGTTGAAATGTTCTTTCGTCTGCACGGAAGTCCGGAATCCATAAAGAAGTTTCTGCGGCAACAACTCCTACGAGAGTCACATTTGAAAAATCGAGTCCCTTAGAAACCATTTGTGTGCCGACAAGAATATCAATCTCACCTTTTCTAAAACTATTTAATATTTCTCCCAGCTTCCCTTTTTTGTTTATCGAATCAGAATCAACACGCTCTATCTTAGCACCCGGGAAGTAATAATCGAGTTCATCTTCAACGCGCTGTGTACCTGTTCCAAAAAATTTTAACGCAAGAGAACCGCAGTTTGTACAAGCTTTAGGAACATGTTTAACTATACCGCAGTAATGGCATTGCAAAATATTTTTACTCAGATGATGAACCATTGAGACAGAACAATCCGGACATGTAACTACTTCTCCGCAATCGTTACAAAAAACTTGAGTAGCAAATCCTCTCCGGTTCTGTAGTATTATTACACTTTCTTTTTTCTTCAGACGATTACCGATTTCATCAAGGATCTCGCGGGAAAAAATGCTTTCCATCCGTTTCTTTTTCTTTTCAATCGTTACATCTACGAGTTTTATCAACGGAAGTTTTGCATTATCAATCCTGTCCGGTAATTCTAATAAATTATATTTTCCATTAAGTGCATTGTACATACTTTCGACAGAGGGCGTGGCAGAGCCAAGCACTACAGGACATTCACTAAACTTAGCTCTTATAATCGCGGCATCTCTCGCGTGATACTTCGGCACTAAATCATTTTGCTTATAACTTTGATCATGCTCTTCATCAACAACGATCAAACCGATATTTTGAAGAGGGGCAAATAAAGCTGAACGCGGTCCAATTACAACTTTAGATTTTCCCGCAATTATTCTGCGCCATGAATCGTAACGCTCGCCAAGAGACATCCTGCTGTGCAGAACTGCGGTGAGATCGCCAAAGTAATTATAAAATCGTGAAGTGATTTGCGGTGTAAGAGAAATTTCCGGAACAAGTATGATTACGCTCTTCCCTTTCTCAATAACTTTTTTTGCAAGCTCGATATAAACTTGTGTCTTACCGCTTCCTGTAACTCCATGAAGAAGAAATGTTTCAAAAATATTTTTTTCTATAGTTTCATATATGCGGTTTATAATTTGCTGCTGTGGTTCCGTTAAGATTATCTGTTTTGGTTCTTCTTTATATGTCTCAGTATAAATGCGTTCTATTTCTTTATCAAAAATTCTTACTAATCCTTTTTTCTCTAAACTATTAACGGTAGATGCTGCGGATTTTGTTCTTCGTAAGAGTTCGCTTAATGCAACTGGTTCTTTAGATGAAAGTAATTCCAGCAAGAGAACAACTTGTTTAGGAGATTTTTTTTCTATCTCCGGCATCTTTTCATAAATCTCATCAATTGATTTTTCAAGCTTTACAAATTTTACCTTTTTTGCTCTAACTTTAGCAGCACTCGTTTCATCAAGGAGTGTTACTGCACCTATCTTTTCGAACGAACGGAGTAATGAATAAATATTTTTATTCTTCACTTCTTTCTGAAGAGTAGAAATACTATGAACTTCTTTTTGAGAAAATACCGAGAGAAGTTTTGCGCGGAGCGATGTTTTCTTTCTTTCTTGATTTAAAAGCTTTTCACAAAAATCTTTATCGCTTACTACTCTTCGTTTAGATTCTATCTCTGTTCCATACGGTACAGAATTTTTAAGAGCTTCACCTAACGAGCTCAGGTAATATTCGGAGATCCATTCGTAAAATTTAAGTGCAGTTTTATCAAAGATTGGTTTTTCATCAAGTACATCGCTTATCGGTTTTATTTTTTCTTTTATATCCGCCGTTTTTGAAATAGCTACAACGAATCCCGTAAGCACACGCTTGCCAAACGGCGCAACAACACGCACACCAACTTTTACGGAATCAGTAAATTCGTCCGGAATTGAATATGTAAACGCTTTTCTAAATGGTAATGGAAATACAACTTGGCAAAACATTTTTTAGCTTTTAGCTGTTAGCAATTAGCCCTTAGCTAAAAGCTAATCGCTAATGGCTAATGGCTACACTAATATAATCAAAGCAAAAGTGGAT
>JACRFC010000199.1 GCA_016234355.1 Ignavibacteriales bacterium | reverse complement strand
CTTTCCTATAATATACATTATAAGAAGTCATATTACTGAAGAACGCCGAGCAAACCATTTATGCATTGTATAAATTGGCTTAAAAGCATTCCGCTCTAGAACAGCCAGCTGTTCACATCAGAGATTAGGAAATATTCTTCGATTGCTCTTTTCATCAATTACTCTTCGTTTAGATCGTCTGGTGAATAATGAAATATACCTTGAATATTTTTGAAAACTGAATCGGCAGATACAATTGAAGTAACACGTAACCTTGTTGCAATTGCTAAAAACAAAGCATCATTAGTCAACAATCCGTATTGGCGCTGTAAGGTCAATGCGGTAATAAAATCTTCACGTAGTAATGGTTCTAATTGAAGACCAATAGCAAGTAAATCGCGTATTAACGATTCATACCGGTTAAGCGACTTCACTCTTTGAGGATTTTTACTTAACTGCTTTGCCGGATTCGGGCCTTTTAATAATCCTTTATCTTTAGCTTCGGCAAGCATAAGAACATGCATTACTTCAGCCAATATATGTGCTGGAAGAATTCCATATACTTCATTGTTGGCACAACGCTCTAAAAGCTTAACGCATTGAGTTGATGCTCTTTGATTAGCATAAATAAAAATGTTAGCATCGATTATAACCGGCTGTTCAGATGGAATTAATAATAGGTTCATAATTCGTAAATATCCTCACTTAATAAAGCGTTAAGTTCTCTCGTATTTAAATTGAATGGTTTTGAACAGAAGCGGTTAACGGCAGACCGACGCAATTCAGATTTTGTTGAGCTCGTATCATTGTATTTAATTAGTGCATCTTGGATGATATCACTGATTGTTCTGCCTTCTTTTGCAGAGCGCTCTTTGATCTTACGTAGAATATCACGGTCTAACATTGTTCCGATTTTCTCTTTATTTTCAGTGAGTTTTGTTTTTATTGGCATGTTATTGCTCCTTTCAATTATATTTTCTTCAATACTAATAATGATGTAATTAACTTTCCTATAATATACATTACAAGTAGTCTGTCTCCAAACGGTACGTAGTTCGCTTAAAATCTTTTCTTTTCAGGGTCTTGACGATTATCAAAGAAATCCAAAATAATTATTTTGTATCCGCTAACTTTGTAAAAAATGTTTATTTGTTTAACTATCGTAAAACCTCTTATTTCTTTTTCTTTATTTTCGATCGTTCCAATTTCAGGGAACTCAGAAAGAATGTCTAGAAAATCATAAACTTTCTTGACAAACATACCTGTAATTCGCTCACCCCATTCAACCAGTAAATATTCAAGAATTTTATCGAATTTCTTGTCTGCTCGCTTCGACCAGTATATTTCTATAGCCATTTTTTATGTTTCTCGTTCATTTCTTCATGACTGATCAGATTCTCAGGATTTTCACTTTCGTCGACTGTTAATAACAGTTCCTCTTGCTCTTGTTTGGTAAGTCTATTCCACAATTGACCTTCTTTGGTAGAATACCTTCGTTTTATTAGATCGAAGAAGTTTATTAGAAGATTCTCATTGTCAATGCTGTCAATGAGGTGGTGGAAATTTTTCTTTAATTCTATTGTGTTCATGTTTCTTTTTTCCTTTTATTTCTTTCTATGATATACATTATAAGCAATCAGTCTCCCAGTTTAGGAATGGTCTATGACCGTTCCCAATACTAAGATTTATCTTCAAACGTAATTGGCTTTTTCTTTTTCCCTTTCATCAAATAAGCAGCAACCAAAGCAACAATTACAAACGCACCAATAATATAAATCCAATTCATCTTTGATGCCGGTGCAACTTTTTCTTTCCAAGTTGCAATTCTCTTTTCAACTGAATCTTTGTTTGCTTCGGACATCAAATTATTCTCAATTAGAACAGGAACCCAAACCGGCTGAACGGTTTTGAAGTAAACACTGTCGGTAAAAGTAAAAAAAGTATTTTCTGATTCGGTCTTACTTTTAACGCCGTAATTTTTTATTTCATCATCAACAAAAGAAGTTACACTGTTAACAAATTGATCTCCTTTTCTAAATGGAAGAAGGGCAAGTTTTTTCTCGCGGAAAAGTTTATTTACCTGTCCCCACATCTCATCATTAATGCGTTCATCCCAATCCGTAAACATTGCATCAATATTTGCAACTTGTGCCGCTTTATCGCGACGGTTCAAATAGACTTCCGCAAGTTTAGGTCCTACTTGACGCCATACCTTATTAAAATCTTTGTATTGTTCTTTCATTTTAGAAAGATCTTCTGCCGTCATCTGCGTTACTTTCATGAATTGAACATTATCGCTGATTGTGCGTTCTATATTATAGAATAGATTTCCGTTATCAACTTTTTTGAAGACAGCTTGTTTTTCGGCTTCGTTAAGCGTTCCGGGAGTTTTAACAAATTCTTGCAGCAAACTATCAACGATACCGCGCACTAGTTCATCGCGTTGTTCAATGTTCGATTTCAATTGTGCAACTAATTTTGTAAGCGATGCAATCGTTGACGCATCTTTAACGGTTCTGATATTTAATTGTTTAATCTGGGAGATCAAACCTTCATTCTGCTGGCTTAGTTCGGAAACTTTATCTTTAAGCGATCCAACTTCAGTTGTGAGCTGTACGATCTGAGTGAAATCACCTTTGCGAACTTCAAGCGCACGTTCGATTTTTAAAAATTCTTCATCGTAATTTATTTGCAGAGATTTTTCGAGAAGTGTTTTAGAGTCTGCAAACTCTTCTTTTAGTTTTGCAATGTTCTCGCCGATAATATTGCATTCATCCAAAGAAGCTGCATTCTTGATAGCACTTTCATATTGTTTAAATCGCGAATCAAAGTTGTTTACTTTTTCACGATCCGATTGAGCAAATGTATTCTGATTTAGAACAAAGGCAGTGAGAAGGAAAATCAAAAAGAAAAATTTATTTAGTTTCATTTTATTACCTCACTATGCCTTTGTTATTCAATAAATATTTATTTGAGTTATCAAGCAATTCTATATTTGGGGATTTTTGATTGAACGCAGGGGAAACCAATCCTGTTTCTGTAACCAGGATTTTATTTTCTAAATCCATTCCGCTTTCTTCCGGTTCAAACACGTAAACATTTTTAAAATCTTTTCCTGTGATGTAATAGAAACCGACTTTGTCCCGGATGAGTCTGATTTCTTTTCCGGAAAAATTTGTAGAATCCTTAAATTCTTCATAAAAAAGAGCTTTAACTTTTAACGTGAATGAGTATCTCTGCTCTTCAATGAATCCTTTGCTGTCAACTTTTAAAACATTTTCGATCGGCCATGAATAATCGGCCGGTTTAAGTGTTAATGATGAACATGCAGATATGATGATTAATATTAATAGAACGGAAAAATATTTCAATAACCTCATAACAATTCCTCTTCAATAAAATTTACTAATGAAAGTTAGCGATTTTGGTTCTTATTTGTAAGAGGCGAAAAACCGTAAAGAATTAAATGAACGATCGTCAAACTTCAGTATACGATCTTATTTTTATCTAATACCTTGACATTTAATTTAGCTCAATTTATTTTCGGGCAATTGCGAAGCCATTCGTAATAATAACCAGCCAATAAAAATGGGGGCTTTATGAAAAGAATAATGTTACTTCCGATTGCTTTCTTTTCTCTTGTTAATTTCTGTTATCCGCAAGCTTCGGAATCGCTTTTAAGATCATCTTCTGTAATAAAAAGCATAGATCCAAACGATGAAGATTATACAGATCTTCTTCCCTTGAAGAAAAAGATTGATGAGGCGCAAATCGTAGTGTTAGGTGAAATATCACACGATAATGGCGCAACGCTACAAGCTAAATCACGGCTTGTAAAATTTTTACATAAAGAAATGGGTTTCGATGTTCTTGCTTGGGAATCCGGATTTATTGATTGCTATTATATGAATGAAGCTCTTAGATCTGAATTACCGCTTAAGGACGTCAAAAAATATATGATGAGCGGCGGATGGGATGCAAGCGAGTATGTAAATCCCGTTTTTGAATATGCTAGGAAGAGCTGGAAAACGGAAAGACCGCTCATTATGGCAGGATTTGATTTGGGAAGACCGCCGAGGGCAGCAAAAAATTATTTAGGAGTTATTGATTCAATCTTTATAAAAGCGCCATGGCTTAAACCAGCCGATTCCGTTTATTCTAGAATAGATACATGCACAAAAGGTGTCGGCGGATATTTAGGAAATCAATTCACGAAAAAATTTTCGAAGAAGGGGGAACAGACAGTAAAATTTTTTATTTACTCGTTAATGGATTCACTTACAGCCGGGAGAAAATCTTCTGAAGTTTTTTCTCAAGTAGAAAAATTGAGATACAGTTACTTTTTGCGCTCTTTCTATTTTGATATAGAGTTGAACCATCTTATTTCTCAAAGCGATGAAACATATCAGATAATGCGTGATAAATTTATGGCAGATAGAATGCTTTGGCTGATTGAAAAATTTTATCCGGGTAAAAAAATTATTGTTTGGGCGGCAACCGCACATTTCAAACGCAACACTTTTTTACAAACTCGATTGGGTGGTGTTCAAAATATTGATGATCTTTCCTTCTTCAGCAAAAGTGCAGTATTTCTACAAGCGGGGGATTACTTGGATTATTATCTTGGTAAAAAAATGTACACAATTGCTTTTACAACTTATCAAGGCGAAAGAGGAATGATCTTCCCGGAAGGTCATCCTAAAAAGAAAGATTATGAATACACGGATAAAATAAATGAACCGGAACCCGGCAGCTATGAATCAATTGCACATGAAACTGAAAAGGAATATTTGTTTACGGATTTGAGATCGCTAAGAAAAAATAATTGGCTTAGTAAAGAAAATATTGCTTATCCATTCGGGTATAGAAAGGACAAAGCCCGTTGGGGTGATCTTGTAGATGCATTTTTCTT
>JACRFC010000203.1 GCA_016234355.1 Ignavibacteriales bacterium | reverse complement strand
TAAAATTAAATTCGGTATCAGTCCTTTCGGTATCTGGAAAAATGGTGTCCCCTCTGGAATTACCGGCATGGATGCATATAGTGTAATTTATGGTGATGCAATTGCCTGGCTTCGTCAAAAATCTGTAGATTATATTATCCCGCAATTATATTGGAGAATTGGAGGAAGTCAGGATTATAATAAACTTATGCCGTGGTGGGCTGATTCATCAAAACAATATGGAAGACATTTTTACTCAGGTAATATTTATGGAAGTTATTCCTTATCTGAATTACCGAATCAATTAAAAGCTAATAGAAACAATAGTAAAACAAGCGGTATTGTTTTATTTAGTGCTAAACATATTCCAGGCAACACATTGAGTTTTACGGATTCACTAAAAAATAAATATTTTACAAATCCTGCTTTAATTCCTGGAATGGATTGGAAAGATCAGATAAAACCGAATCCGCCGTCAAATTTAAGATATGATAAATTTGCTAACGCAAGAGGAGACGGATTAATTTGGAATGCGCCTTCAAAAGCATCCGACGGGGATGCTGCTTCTATGTATGCAATTTATAAATTTAATTCTCCTTCTATTCAGCAATCCGATCTTGAGAATTCATCTAACCTCAATAATATTGTGGGTACTACATATGCTGCATTGAAGTCATCAGAAAATGTTTCGGGTACGTTGTATTTTACAGTTACATCATTAGACAAAAATTATAATGAAAGTACGATGAGTGGAGTTGTTCCTGTTCAAGTTATAATTCCGGGTAAACCAATGGTTATTTTCCCTGCAGATTTGGCAATTAATCAAAAAGATACAATCAAATTTATTTGGGAAAACACAGCGCATTCTAATTTTAATAAACTGCAAGTTGCTTCTGACAAAAATTTTGCTAATTTAATAGCTAATCAAAATAACATTGTGGATACTTTTAAATCCGTAACGGGTTTAAATGGTCTCTCTACTTATTATTGGAGAATTACAGCATCAAATTTAGCCGGAGAAAGTATTTATTCGGATGCTCGGAGTTTTACAACGGGATTTCCTGTTCCTCCTCAATTACTATTACCTGAAGATAAATCAACAGGTTTAACTTTAACTCCGACGTTAGTCTGGAAAAAATCAAAAGCAGCGGAGAGATATAGACTCCAGGTGGCAGAAGGTTTATCTATTTTACCTGGTATAATAATAGTTGATACTGTTGTTACTGATACTTCGTTTACTGTTAGTAAATTAAAAGAGAATAAAATTTATACTTGGTCTTTGATGGCTATTAATATTTACGGCACTAGCGCTTTGGCGGACGTGTTTAAGTTTAAAACTAACATCTTTTCGAACGTAATTGCAGAAGAAGAAGCAATACCAACATCCTATGTTTTGAATCAAAATTATCCTAATCCTTTTAATCCAACTACAGTAATCAGTTATCAGTTGGCAGTTGGCGGTAATGTTTCATTAAAAGTCTTTGACCTTCTTGGAAGGGAAGTCGCAACACTTGTTGATGAATTCCAGAGTGCAGGAACACATAATTCTCAATTCTCAATTCTTAACCTGCCTGCCCTGCCTACCGGACAGGCAGGCGGTAGGCAAGGTTCTCAATTCTCCAGCGGAATTTATATCTATGTATTGCACTCGGGTTCACATATTTTAAGTAAAAAAATGATGCTGATTAAGTAAAGTTTCGTTTTATTAATGTTATTAATTAACATTGATTTTATTCGCTAAAAAATGTAATGTAAATCCTCCATTAAGTTTAGTTAATTCTGTTTGAATTATTATTTTGAAATTTAGGAGATTTGGAATATGAGAAAATTTTTACTTCTCACAATTCTTACGTTGTTTTTCACTTCTCAACTTGCGGCAGGGACTACCGGAAAAATCTCCGGTACAGTTACCGATTCTAAAACTAAAGAGCCTCTTGTTGGTGTAAACGTAGTGCTGCAGGGTACAACTTTAGGAGCTTCTACAGATGTAGAGGGCTACTTTGTAATATTAAATGTTACACCCGGAACTTATACGGTAAAAGCATCTTACGTAGGATATTCAGCCCGTACGATTACTAATGTAAGAGTCAATATTGACCAGACGACCAGCCTTGACATAACCTTAAATGAAGAAGCTATTCTTGCAAGTGAAGTTGTCGTTGTTGCTCAACAACCAATCGTTCAAAGAGACGTTGCATCAAGCCGTGTAAATCTTAATGTTGAAGAAATTGAAAACCTACCTGTCGTCAGTGTGCAAAGCGTTATTGGTCTGCAAGCAGGTATTTTATCAGGCGCTTCCGGACCTATTATAAGAGGCGGTGGTGCAGATCAAACGGCATTTGTTGTTAACGGTATGACCCTTCGCGATGAAAGGGATAATACTCCATATATGGGAATTAGTTTTACTTCCGTTAAAGAAATTCAAGTACAGACCGGCGGATTTAATGCTGAGTTTGGTAACATTCGTTCCGGTTTAATTAATGTTGTTACAAAAGAGGGGGATAAGCAAAAGTATTCTGTTTCATTCCTTGGCAGATATAAAGGTGCTGCCAGAAAACATTTCGGAGAAGCTGTTAACTCTCCTAACTCGTATTGGATTAGATCATATATTGACGATGCTGTTGCGTGGACGGGAACCGATAATGGAGCTTGGGATGATTATACAAAGAGACAATACCAACCGTTTAGAGGATGGAATAAAGTATCACAACAATTACTTGCAGATAATGATCCATCCAATGATTTGACTCCGGAAGCTGCGCAAAGATTATTTTTGTGGCAGCACAGAAGACAACTGGATATTACCAAACCGGATTATGATGCAGACTTTAGTTTTAGTGGTCCAGTTCCATTTATTAGCGAGGAATTGGGCGATCTTGCTTTTATTGCTTCCTATAGAACTACTAGAGAAATGTATGTGATTCCTTTATCAGAGGATTCTTATAAAGATTATAACTTCCAATTCAAATTAACTTCTGATTTAAAATCCGGCATGAAATTATCTCTCGAAGGTATATCGGGTAAACAATGGGGAACAACAAGTTCAAGAAGTGGACTTGCCGGAATTTTTAGGTCGGCAGGCGGTATTGCCGGTGAACTCGATAATCGATCAGGTGCCAGCTATCTTGATGCCAGAGTTTTTGCAACGGATTATTGGGCACCAACTCAGAAATTTATTTCAGGGTATGGATTAAAGTTTACACATGTATTAAGCTCAAGCACATATTATGATATTACTATAAATCAATTTGGAACTCGATATGATACGAACCCGGGCACTCCGAGAAATACTGCAAAGGTAAATGAGTTTGGACAACTATTTTTTGATGAAGCTCCGTTCGGGAATTATAGCGGTACCAGCAGTGGAATTGGTTCTTCTATGAATATGGGTTTAGGTTTTAGTAATTCAAGGGATAGTAGTAGAGTAAGCACGTGGTCTGCAAGATTTGATATTGCAAGTCAACTTGATAAGTATAATAATATAAAAGCCGGATTGGAGTTTGTATATACTGATAATGCAGTAAATTATGCTTTAATTGAACCTGCTCTTCCAAGTAATAACAGTCATTCCTCTTGGCAAACTTTCCCTATTCGAGGCGCGTTTTATATTCAAGAAAAATTGGAATTCGAAGGAATGATTGCCAATATTGGTGTCAGAGTGGATTATAGCAATGCTAATGGCGATTGGTACGTATTAAACAATCCATACGATAAAGCTCTGTCTGGAGCCCAATCTGCAGGAATTGATACTCTTGTACAAAAAGAAGCTACTAAAGCTATAATTAATGTAAGTCCAAGATTAGGTATCGCTTTCCCGATTTCAGTGGATAGTAAATTATATTTTAATTACGGACATTTCAGATCAATGCCAATCCCCGAAAATCTTTATTTGTTAAGAAGAAGTACAGTTACTCAGGCAGTAACAAGATTAGCCAATCCTAACAATCCGCTTTCCAAAACTGTTTCTTATGAATTGGGTTATGAGCATAATTTATTTGATGAATATTTATTACGAGTTGCCGGTACTTATAAAGATGTTTCCGAACAACCCAGACTTGTAACTTATACAAGCAGAGATAACTCGGTTAGTTATTCCATTCCGGAACCGGAGAGCTATGCTGATATCCGAACATTTGAAGCTACCATTACAAAAAACAGAGGTGAATGGATAAGAGGGTTTATCAATTACACCTATGAAGTTTCCACAAGCGGAAATTTCGGATTAAGCAGTAATTCAGAAAACCCTGCCATTCAAAGAGAGAATCAAAGAAATAAAACATTCTTTGAACAAAGCAAACCGATACCAAGACCATATGCAAGAGCTAATGTTGATCTGTTTACTCCGCTTGATTGGGGTCCGGAAATTTTTGGTATTAAACCGCTCGAAGATTTGAGAATGAATATATTAGCTTCCTGGCGTGCAGGTGTAAATTTTTCATGGACCGGTCCGGGTGGTGTTAAACCGGGATTTGATAATAACATTCAATGGACAGATAATTTCAATGTTGATCTAAGAATTTCCAAGTCATTCGATTTTGGACCTTTTAATATCGAGTTCTTTGCCGATATTTATAATGCACTCAATATTAAAACTCTTGATTATAAAGCCGGTTTCGTTGACTTAAATGATTATGATGATTACATGAAATCACTTCATATGCCCGAAGAGTTTAGGCAATTTGGTAATAGTTATAAGTTTATTGCCGGCACTGATAAACCCGGCGATATTAGAACCGGTCCTTATATTCCTTGGGATGAAAACGCCAGCGAATCTCAAAAAGAAGAATGGAATAAAAATAAATCTTACATAGATATGCCTAATTTGGAGTACTCGGCATTTTTAAACCCAAGAGCAATCTTTTGGGGAATTAAAATTAATTACGATTTAAATTAAAAGAAAATTTTGAGGAAATAATGAACTCAGTTTTTTACAGAATTAAAAATTGTCTTCCGCTCCTTCTAGTAATATCGATTGGAATCCAATTCGTAACTTATGGACAATTCAAAAACGTTTGGATGTCTGCCGGTTCATTACACAATTGGTATTCCGCAATCGGTTCGGAATTAGAAGAAGCAGGATTCATTAAAGAACAACAATTTGGAATGCAATGGCCTGCTATTTATTCTTATCAGGATATTCAGGCAGCTAGAGGAATGTGGATAGGGGCAAAAGATTTTACAAATGAGAACGGTCAATATTTTCCATTCAAAGTTTGTACTGTTGGTCCTAGAAATCCACAATTCTATTCTTTCTATCCGGTCAAAATGGAATTGACCTCCAAATTTGCCGCTTCAAATGTATTCGTAAACGGAGTTTTGTCTTTCCAAAAAAATGTTGAAATTGACAAAATTGATAAAACATTACCTTATGATAGAGTCATAGAAAATGTAATTAATTCCCAACTCGGTATTACGGTAAAAAGAAAAATTTTCCAGTTTGCTCAACAGTATAACGACAATTACATAGTTTATGAATATACTTTTACCAATACTGGCAATACTGATGATGATCCTGAAATTGAACTTCCGAATAATACTATTAAGGATGCATATTTTTGGTTCACTTATAGAAATGCCGTAAATAGATCTGTTCGATATGTAATCGGAAATGCTTCCGGTTGGGGCATTAATACTATGAATGATGCTCGTGGCGATGGTGTAAAAACCGATCCTGCAAATGAAAAGTATAGAGCGCAATTTTCATGGCACGGATATTTTCCGGGTAAAGATGTAAGCTATGACAATATTGGCGGTCCAATTTGGGCTCTGAATGCTAACGCAGCAAGATATAATGATAAAGCCGATACTGTTGGTAGATTAGGTGGAACACAATTTATCGGTACATTAACTTTATATGCAGATAAATCAGCAACCGAAAAAGTTGATGATCCAAAGCAACCAACAACTACAGATTATGTTAATTCAGATCACCCGCTTTTATTGGCTGGAGCTAATGCATTAAATATTGATAGAATGACTCAAGAATACGCATTGATGTCAGCCGGGCACAAAGCACCAAGACATGCCGATGCAGTTGAACCAAGTGGAGATTTTGCTGTACAAAAATCAGCACCAAATGTGGGTAATGCTTCCGGTTGGGGCATTAATACTATGAATGATGCTCGTGGCGATGGTGTAAAAACCGATCCTGCAAATGAAAAGTATAGAGCGCAATTTTCATGG
>JACRFC010000198.1 GCA_016234355.1 Ignavibacteriales bacterium | reverse complement strand
TTCCTAACATCAGCATCGTTGATGGAAGGACTGCTGTTCCGCCGGGAATATATAAACCGACATTTTCGATTGCACGGAATTCTCTTGAGCAATTTATTCCGGGCATCGTTTCTATTGAATAACTTTTTGGATACTGCTGAGTATGAAATTTTTCAATGTTCTTAAATGCAGTCAGTATTGCTTTCTTTGATTCACGATCTAATAATTTCTCAGCTTGTTCAATTTCTTTTTTCGAAACGGTTATATCCGCCCCATCGAAGCAATCATATTTCTTTGCGTATTTGAGAGCGGCTTTAAGACCGTTTTTCTTCACATCGGCAATAATCGGTTTAACAATTTCAAAAACCTTTTTGGATTCAATTGCCGGACGGGAGAATAGTCCGCGTAATTTTTTCTGCGATATATTTTTTAATGAAAAGATTTTCATAGTATCATATTCTCAATTGGTATCAATAATAATCCGGATGCGCCTGCTTCATGCAGATCATTCTGAATATCCCAGAATGTATCGGAAGGAATTACAGCATGAACTGCAAGCATTGATTCATCTGCAAGCGGAAGTATAGTTGGACTTTTTAACGAAGGCAAGATTTCTCTAATTCTCGGGAGAGCAACTTTTGGAACATTCATCATCAAGTACTTAGATGTTTTTGCGTTCAGCGCCGATTCAATTCGCACAATTAAATTTTTCAGTATTGCATACTTCCCGGAATCCTTATCAAAATTTTTATTCCCTATTAGAATAGCTTCGGAATCGAAAACGTTTGTAAACTTTTTAAGTTTGTTTAGCTTCAGAGTATTTCCGGTTGAAACTATATCGCAAATGCAATCGGCAATTCCAAGAGAGGGTGCAATTTCAACCGAGCCGCTGATCTGGATAATCTTTGCATCAATCTTATTGTTGCGGAAAAAGTTTGCCAATATTTTGGGATATGAAGTTGCAACACGTTTACCGTTCAGTTCATCGAGACTGAGCATGTTTTTATCTTCCGGTATTGCAATCATCAACGTACATTTTCCGTATCCAAGTTTTTTGATCGTATCAACGTCGGCTTCTTTTTCGATAACAACATTTTCCCCAACGATTCCGATATCCGCAACCCCGTCCTGCACATACTCCGGTATATCATCATCGCGAAGAAATAGCAAGTCTAATTCGAAATTGCGTGACGAGACTAATAAGCGATCTGAATAATTTTCAATATCCAATCCGCAAGTCCGTAAAAGCTGTAAAGATTTTTCAGTAAGTCTTCCGCTCTTTTGAATTGCAAGTTTTAAATTTCCGTTTAACATAATTGCTCCTTTAAAACAAAAAATCCGGCTTTGCCGGATGTAAGTTCAATCAATTTTTCAAAAAATTAATTATAGCACTCCGGCTTCCTCAATAAGGAATAAATGATGATGATTATGATGGATTGCTAATAACATAGTTTTGTTTATCTTTTTTCTAATGCAAATATAAATTATCTGGAAGAATTGTCAAATTAATTTTCTTTAATAAACTTAAAATGAACAAGATTAGATCATCTTTTAGATCGTATTCATATATTGAAGTAAGAATTTATCAATAAATGTAAAATGCTAAATTGCTTTTTTGTTTCCGATGTTCACGGAAGTACCGAATTATATAAGAAATTGTTTGATGAGATATTCGCAGAAAAACCTCAAGCAGTATTTCTTGGCGGTGATCTTCTGCCCCATCACTATAACAATAAAAACTTTATCCTCGATTTTCTTCAACCAAATCTTCAATCATTAAAAATTAGACTTGAAATTCATTATCCCAATATTTTCTTAATCCTTGGTAATGACGATGCCAGGATTGAAGAACCATTAATTCAAGAACTCGAAAAACAGTCATTGATAGAATATATCCACTTTCGCAAAACAAATTTTTTAGAATACGATATTTACGGTTATGCTTTTACTCCGCCATCTCCTTTCTTACTAAAAGATTGGGAGAAATATGATGTTTCAAGATTTGTTGATCCGGGATCTATTTCACCTGAAGAAGGGAAAAGAACAATTGATGTTTCGATCCATGAGAAAAAATATTCCACAATAAAAGATGATCTGGATGCACTTACTATAGATGAGGATCTTTCCAAATCTATTTTTCTTTTCCATGGCCCGCCGTATCAAACTAATTTAGACCGAGCAGCATTAGACGGAAAATTGATTGATCATGCCCCTGTGGATACTCATGTTGGCAGTGTTGCAATAAAAAGATTTATCGAAAAGAAACAACCGTTGATTACTTTACACGGTCATATTCATGAATCAGCTCGAATTTCCGGAAGTTGGAAAGATAAAATAGGTAGAACATATTGTTTCAGTGCTGCTCATGACGGAAGCGAACTGGCAATTGTAAAATTCGAGTTTAGTAATCCGGAAAATACAGAACGAATTCTTCTTTAATTAACTTTTGCCTTAAACTTTAATGGACGTGCTGCATCGGTGATAGCACCGATCTTTGAAGCATAACTTGATTTATTTTTAATATCTTCATCTGTAACGTAATGAATGTCAAGCAGCCCGGAGGATCTGTAACCGGTGCGCAAATAATTCATTTCACTTAATGCTAAACTCCATCCTTCGAACCATAATGAAAGTTCTTTAATATTACATTTTTCTTTTTCAATATGAACAATAAGATCTATATCACTGCCCGGACCGGAAACAGCATTCTTGGTACTTCCGAAAACATAAATTCCTTTTACACCAAACCGGTTGGAGTCTAATTCTGAAGCAATTTTTTCAGCCATCTTCATCCGCCATCTCCAATAATCGCCCGGATGATATTCAACGATCTCTTTATACTCTTTCTCTAAACTTGTTTCAGTAGAAGGTTGAGCAAACATTCCAATTGCTTCATCAATCTCTGCATTCATTAATATTTTTAATATTGATCCACGAGTAGAACTAACAACATCAACAACTCTGATTGTATCTTCGAGATAATTATATTCCTGAACTAAATCGCAAAAAATATTCTGCGAAGAATTTAGAAACTTCTCATTAAATACAACTCCCGCATCATCGGGATACAACGGCAGATAACGAATACCGGCTTCAACAAGGTCTTGAAAAAAATGTGTTCCGAAAGAAAGATCCGGAACGTAATTCCCTTTTTTTCTTGCAACTTCGATCAGTATTGCTGTGTTATTTATATCTGAATATGTAACGCTTACTCCAAGTTTTATATCACCTCTGCTGCCCCATCTACCAGGACCAATTAAGATAAATTTTCTTTTGGGAAGAGTTTTATTCAGCTTACTTATTGCACGTCCAACATTAAGCATTTTGTTCCGATCGGAAATCTCAGAATATTTCTGCGGATCTACATAAACAATATGTGTTATATCCGGTACTCTTCCGTTTGAAATAAACTTATGAGCAGTAAACACAATTTTTTCTTCCGGCACCTCTTTAGGGATTGAATCAGAATTAGATTCTCTTAAGAAACTTTGCGGACGGCACTGGAGCATATAAAAATCTTTACCATCATAGGCAAATTCTATATCTACGGGAGTTTTAATTTTTTCTTGCAAAGTTTTTAATATTACATCAATGCGTTTTAAGAAATTAGTCTTTGAAATTAATCCGTCAAATGTTACTAAAAATTCTTTAGAATTATCAAATACATCTAAGGGTCCGGGTTGTCTAATCATTGTTCCATCAAGAACTGAAAATATTTCGGTGAACAAAGGATATTCTGCACTACATTCATCTAAAAGATTATTGATCAGGATTGATTCAAAATCATTAGTTTCTAAATTTATAACATCTATTTTTTTCGGAGAATATCTTCGTAATTCTTCAGGAGAAATATTTATTTTCAGATTCGGCTGACCAGGTGAAACAAGAACGGGATAATCATCGCTCAATCTATCCACAGCCCGGGTACCTAAACCGGGAACCATTCGTACAAGTCCGTCTTCCCTTTTAATACGCGGAGACCAGCGGAATTCATTATTGCTAAATGCAACACCGGCAAAAGAAGGAAAATAATATTTGCCAACTTTCGTTCCGACTACTTCCTGGATCATAACACCCATCTCTTCGTGGAAATCGAGCAAGCCTCGTTCTGCACGATATTCTATCGGGTCGGGGCTGAATGTTGATGCATAGACTTCAGCAATCGCATCCATCAATGCAACTAATCTTTGCTGTTTTGTTCCTTGATTGGCTAGAAATAAACTTTTGTACTTCCCGGAGAATGCAGCTCCCATTTGGTCTTCAAGAAGACTTGAGCTTCTTACGACTAATGGTTTGTCACCAAGATCGTCTAATGCAACTGATAAACCCTTTATTATATCCGGCGGAAATTCCGAATTCTTAAATAATTGAACCACATGCGGATATTCGATTCTGACTTCATCAATCTCTTTATATTTTTGTTCCAGAACCTCTTCCAAATTGTTGTGCTGCATGAAATGAAGAACACCATCCGAAGTTATGTACCACGTCTTCGGAGTTTTTATATCACTTAAGAGTTCAACACTTTCACCAACCTTTTGAAGAATGTGAGCTGACAAAAACAATCCTGCACTTTTACCGCCTAATTTACCGTGACTTCCGGATGGAAAGATCATCTTATCAATAAGTTTATAAAAATCCGTAAGCTTAACATATTCTTTTGCAACGCTGATGTATTCTAGTTGTTCGGTAAAAAATCTTCTTAAGAGCGATACACGTAATCCTTTTATTGTTGATGGCGGAAGTTCAAATTTTTCCGGTGCCATGTGATAATATCTGCGGATAGCATCGGCAATGTCTGTTAGTGATGTATCTTGCGTTTCAACAACTTTTACAAGAGCACTCGATTTATCTTCCTGAATCCACTTTTGTATTCTGGAAAGAATTATATCATCCGGTAAATTATCGTCAGCTAATTTTAAAATTGTTTCAACATACTGATCATAGTTGACCATCTTAGAAACTTTTAACGGTTTATTATCATCATATTGAAGTTCTTCATCTGTTGTCCCACCTCTCCAGGAGAGACTTGTATGCTTCATCAACATTTCTGCTTCTTCAACACCTTTCCAACATAAAAGATGAAGTGTTTTTCTTAATAGACTCATGAACAAATTAGGATCTGTCTTGCGGATCATATCTAAAACAATTCGCCATTCTCCTTTTGTATGCCCATCAACTTGTTGACGTACCGATTGGAATTCATTAAAAACATTTTTCAATTTTTGATGAAGAATGAAGTGACCAAGCCGCTCTGCAATTGTATCTAATAATTTTTTCTCTTCTTTGAGGAAAGGTCCAACATCCGCAGGTGGAACTTCCGATGTATAATAAACTGCAATATGGCCAACAGTTTGTTCTTGAACTACAATATCCGACTTTATAACCCGCTTCGTTTCTTCAAAATCACTAGTTTGATAAACGATATCGCCGTAAACCAATTTTGCTTTACAAACATTAGAATATTGCCAACCGGGAGGAATTGCATTAATAACTGTGTGAAAAGCTTGACGTAGTGAAATATCCGATCTGTTCAAACTATCTTCTATAGTGTAAAGACAGTTCAATTCTTTTGCACGTTCTTGAAGTTCAAATACTAAATTATCTATCGGTTTATGTTCGTTTACCATTTTTTAATTACTCCAATACTTTTTCTTCCGTCAACTTTTATCTTTAAAGGTTTATGAAGTTTAACATGCTTCACAAAGTCTTTTTCATTAACTACCGTCTGTTTATTCAGCCAACTCCAGTCTATCTTAAAGTCGCCATCAAAAGTTATTGAAAAATAGCTTACGTTGAAACTGGTAAGATTATGAAAGAAATGTGAACCCTGGCTCAATTCAATATTTATTCCGAACAAAGTAGATTCAACAATTGCTTTAACGCCGGCAATTTGTCCCCAATCTATCGGTACACCTAACCAAGGATCGGAACTGCCCCATCTGCCGAAACCTATCAGAAGATATTTTGTATTTCCATTAACCAATTCTTTATTGATCGAGTCAATTTCAGCAGCAATTTTTACAGTGTCTTTTTTGTCAAAAGTTTCAGGCTTTACAAAGACAATATCAAAAATATTATCCACAAATCCATTTCCCATAACACGATCTGAAGCGATTAATACATCGTCGCCATACATTTCTGATTCGTCAAGGTCAATCGTTTCATCCGATACAACCATTGGACGAACTTGAAGAAATCCAAATCGCAATTTAATAGGTTCGTTCGAAATTGTAGCTGCAAATTCAATTTCAACCGGAGTTCCAAGAGCTTGTTCGTAAACCTTTAATAATTTTTTGATAAGATCGTTGAATTTAAATTCATTCATAGAGAGCAATTGTAAAAAATTTATTACACGCGGTCCGCTATTTCCTGTTCCCATTACGATTCGTTGAGACGATGCATCATAAGTTGATGCAATATATTTAAGAGTATCATCATAATCGGCTTCACTCAAATCCGGTTGTATCAAATATTCTGTTTCCTTAGTAGGATCGTATTCAATTACCGGATTCATATTAACAGCCCAGAATTTCGTCTGGGTATTCCTTAAAATATCTGAAGGATCTGCAAACGGTGTTACAGCTTTTGGAAATGCCGGAGAATAGCTCCATACAATTCCGCCGTCAACAATTGTTTTGCCAAGACCAAGTGCAAGATTTACTAAACCATTCTCAGGTTTTGCTCTTCCTGTCGGATAAAAATTATAAGACCTCGCAACTCCAGAAAAATTCGGATAAAATCTAACATCATACTTATTACCAACGACTTCTTGAATAATGACCGCCATCTTTTCATCTTGTATTTTGTGTGATGATGCTTTGAAATAATCTTTAGACGCTTTGAAAAATGTTGATGCGAATACAAATTTAATTGCCTCTGTGAGTTTTAAAAATCTAGTATCAGTACTCGGCTGATGATTCGGGATCATTTTCGTTGCATAGATACCGGCAAATGGTTCATACTTTGCATCTTCAAGCATACTTGATGAGCGGATTGCTAACGGTATATGCACACTTTCAATAAGAGAACGCAAATCTCCAAGTATCTCAGTAGGAAGATCAGCTTGAAGAAACGCAAGAATTATATTGTCGTCGGATTGATCGGAGTAAGCAATTTCAAAAAGATTATTTCGTTCCATGAAACAATCGAATATTTCTGTCCTAAGAACTACCATTCGTGGTATACTAAGTTCAACTTGAGGAAAATTGTTAGAATCAAATTTCTCGCGGATAATTTTATTCGCTAAGACAAGACCGCTCGCTTTACCGCCGAATGAACCTTCACTGATCCATGAAAAATATTCACATGATTCAAAAAAATTACGATCGAATCGGGGCAGAAATTTGTTATCGTTATTTGTGTTCGATTGCATTCAAAACTCAATGAAATTAAAAAGCCGGAAACTGATTTGGATGGATCTCACAATTCCCGGCTAAATGCTAATTGCTAAAAGCTATTTGCTTATTATACCCAACCGCGATCTTTACATGCTTGAGCAACGCGACTTACAGAAATAACATAGGCAGCATCTCTCATATAAAGATTTCTTTTCTTTGATAATTCACTTACAGCATGGAAAGCAGCAGTCATCTTAACATCTAACTTACCAAGCACTTCATCTTTTTCCCAATAGTAATTCATGTTGCTCTGAACTTGCTCAAAGTAACTGCAAGTAACACCGCCGGCATTTGCTAAGAAATCCGGGATAACAAAAATTCCTCTTTCTTGAATTACTTTATCAGCTTCGGGAGTTGTAGGACCGTTAGCACCTTCAGCAATAATTTTTACTTTCTTACTGATCTTACCAACGTTGTCTTCACGAATTTGATTTTCTAGAGCAGCAGGAACAAGTATATCAACTTCTTGTTCGATCCATGCATCTCCATCTAGAATTTCATAACCAAGTTTCTTTGCTTCAGCTTTATCAATTCCGCCGAACTTATCTGTAATTTTCAAAAGCTCTTGCAGATTGACTCCGCTTGCACGCTTAAATGTATAAGAACATTGATCATTTTGATCCCAGCTGGAAACGCAAACAACCTTTCCACCCATCTGGTTATAAAGCTCAATAGCAAATTGAGCAACGTTACCAAATCCTTGAACTGCGGCACTTGTATCCTGCGGACGAATACCAAGTTCTTTTAAAGCTTCACGGAGTGTAAAAATAACTCCATAACCGGTAGCTTCAGCTCTACCGAGAGAGCCGCCCATTCCAACCGGTTTTCCTGTAATGAATCCGGGAAATTTAGCACCATGAATTGCTTCAAATTCATCAAGCATCCATAACATGTGCTGTGCATTTGTCATCACATCAGGTGCAGGAACATCATTAAGCGGACCAACATTCTTTGCCATCTGACGAACCCAACCGCGGCAAATTTGTTCTTGTTCTTTCATACTAAGATGATGAGGATCGCAAATAACCCCTCCCTTTCCTCCGCCTAATGGAATATTAACAACTGCACATTTCCATGTCATCCACATTGAAAGCGCTCTAACTGTATCAACAGTTTCTTGAGGGTGAAAACGTATTCCGCCTTTACTTGGACCGCGTGCATCATTATGCTGAACTCTGAATCCTCTAAATACTTTTGTTGTTCCGTCATCCATCCTAACGGGGATACTAAAATGAAATTCTCTTAATGGATTTCTTAATAATTGTCTGGTTGCTTCATCAAGATTTAATATTTCTGCAACCTTGTCAAATTGTGTCTGTGCCATCTCGAAAGGATTAAAAGCTTTGTCGCTGCTCATAAACTAACCTCTATTAGAATTTTGTTATTAGTATTGATGAGTTACCGAATTGAAATTCAATGCTGAAAAGAATTTTTTGGATTTATCTATCTACTATAAAATCATCTTTCAAATCGCTAACTCAACTTCCATATTCTGGAAAATTGACATAAGAAAAATAGACACGTTTGCCTTGTGAAGCAACCTCAAGAATTTGATAATAACTCATAATAGAAATCACCTTAATTAATAATTTGATTTTTATTCATACAGATTAATATTTTCACTATGTATAAAGTGGAACAGAAATTTTTTAACAATAAGGAGCAATAAAATGAGGTCATACATCAAACTATTGGTTTTGATTGCTTTTATTTTTTCTTCACTATCTGCACAAAATCAACAAATTAAATATCCATCTACAAAAAAAATTGATCATGTTGATGATTACCACGGAACAAAAGTTGCGGACCCTTACAGATGGCTCGAAGATAATAATTCAAAAGAAACTGCTGATTGGGTTGAAGCAGAAAACAAAGTAACTCAGGATTATCTTTCCAAAATTCCTTTCCGTGATGATTTAAGAAAAAGACTTACAGATTTGTGGAATTATGAAAAATATTCGGCTCCATCAAAACATGGTGAATACTATACTTTTTCTAAGAATGATGGTCTTCAAGAACAAAGTGTAATCTATATTCAAAAAGGATTGAGCGGAACCCCGGAAGTTTTACTGGATCCTAATAAACTCTCAGCGGACGGTTCTATTAGTCTGGGAAGCTTAGTCTTTTCTAAAGATGATAAATATTTGAGTTACGGAATTTCCCGCGGGGGCTCCGATTGGCGTGAATTTTATGTGATGGATGTTCAAACAAAAAAATTAACAACCGATTATATCAAGTGGTCTAAGTTCAGCGGCACATCATGGTACAAGGATGGTTTTTATTACAGCCGTTACGATGAACCAAAAGCCGGAGAAGAATTAAAACAAAAAGTAGAATTTCAAAAACTTTATTATCACAAACTTGGAACACCACAGTCCGAAGATAAATTAGTAATGGAGGACAAAGAAAATCCCAAATACGGATTTGGTGCCGGAGTAACGGATGACGAAAGATTCCTGATAATTTCTGTTTCTCAAGGAACTGCACAGGAAAATCTTCTCTACTTCAAAGATCTAACTACCGATATGCCGATTAAATCTATATTCACAAAATTTGAAGCTGATTACAGTGTTGTTGATAATATCGCCGATAAATTTTTGATTTCAACAAACTATCAAGCTCCTAACAATAAACTAATCTTAATTGATCCAAACAAACCGGAAAAGGAAAATTGGGAAACAATTATTCCTGAAGCTAAAGAAGTTATGCAAAGCGTTTCTTTTGTTGGCGGTAAATTATTTGTTACTTATTTAAAAGATGCAACAAGTAAAGTCTCGGTTTTCGATACAAATGGAAAATATTTATACGATGTTAAGTTGCCTGCAGTTGGAACTTGCGGCGGATTTGGCGGAAAGAAAGATGAATTTGAGACTTTCTATACTTTTACTTCCTTTACTTATCCACCAACAATTTATAAGTACGATGTAAAAAACAATAAATCGGAATTATTCAGAAAAGCTGAAGTAAAGTTTAATACTACTGAATTTGAAACAAAAGAAATTTTTTATAAGAGTAAAGATGGTACCAAAGTGCCGATGTTTATCGTACATAAAAAAGGATTGAAATTAGACGGCAACAATCCAACTCTTCTATATGCTTACGGCGGATTCAACATCTCACAACAGCCTGGATTTAGCGTTGCAAGAATTCCTTTGATTGAGAACGGCGTTGTATATGCGCTTGCATGTTTACGCGGCGGAAGCGAATATGGAGAGGAATGGCACAAAGCAGGAATGTTTGAGAAGAAACAAAATGTCTTCGATGATTTCATTGCTGCTGCAGAATATTTGATCAAGAATAAATATACAAATCCAAATAAACTTGCAGTTCAAGGCGGCTCTAACGGCGGGTTATTAATTGGTGCAGTAATTAATCAAAGACCGGATTTATATAAAGTAGCTTTTCCGCAAGTTGGAGTTATGGATATGCTGCGTTTTCATAAATTTACAATCGGCTGGGCATGGGTTTCCGAATATGGTTCAAGCGATAATCCGGATCAGTTCAAATACTTAATTAAATATTCTCCTCTTCATAATATTAAAAAAGGTACCGGCTATCCGGCTACAATGATTACAACAGCAGATCATGATGACCGTGTTTTTCCCGCTCACTCATTTAAGTATGCAGCAACTCTTCAAGAAATGAATAGTGGAAAGAATCCAACTCTAATACGTATTGAGACAAAAGTAGGGCACGGTGCAGGGACAAGCACTTCAAAATCTATTGAGTTAAGCACTGATCTTTTCTCATTCATGTTTTACAATATGGGAATTACACCAAAGTTTTAATACTAACTTTAGAGACGTGATAACTTGCCCCGACTTGTCGGGATATCACGTCTCTATTCTTTTATAAAAATTCTTGGAATTATTTTCACAAGTTTTACTAATCCACTAATTTTTAATGAAAACTTTTTACTGTAAAGTAAATCCATCAATCCCTTCAAACCATTGTAAAGATTTTTGTTGAACGGATGCCACCACAAATTCTTTTTTACAAATGGTAGAATATCTTTTACAATTGTTAATGTTTGGGTCATTTCATCGAATCCAAGTTCTCCGTGAGTTCTACCAATACCGGATTCCTTAAATCCTCCCCATGGAGTTTCAGCTAAACCGTGACTCATTAAATGATCATTTATAGTAACTACACCCGCTTTAATTTGCTTTGCAATTTCTTCGCCTCGATTTTGATTTTTCGTCCACACAGATCCGGTAAGTCCCAAATAAGAATCATTTGCCAGTTTAATAGCTTCATCATAATTATTGAATTTCATAACTCCAACAACCGGTCCGAATGTTTCATCGTGCATGACGATCATATCGTGATTAACATTTGTAAGAACTACTGCCGGATGAAAATTTTTCAGTTGAGTATTTTTTGGAGTTTTTGACTGAGCAAAAACATTAGCACCTTTATTGAGTGCATCTTCTATATGATTTCTTACAGTTTCTAACTGCCGCTTTGTTGTCATACAGCCCATATCAGAATTAAAATCAGTATCGTAATCAACACGAAGGTTTTCAATTTTGTCTTTTAAGATAGTCATGAATGGGTCATAAATTTTTTCATGGACATAAATTCTTTCAACACCGCCGCATGATTGTCCGGCATTCTGAAAACCTGCCCATAAAGCACCCATTGCAGCACGATATGGATCTGCATCCTCACAAACAATCATTGCATCATTACCGCCGAGCTCTAGACAAATTGGAGTTAAAGTCTTTGCGGCTTGTCCCATCAAATATTTTCCAACCGATACAGACCCTGTAAAAAATAATTTATTAATCCCGCAATCAAGAAAAGCATCACCGGCAATATTTCCGGGTAAATTAATAAAATTAAAAATCCCGCCCGGTAGATTTGCAGATTCAACAGCGTCCTTCAAAGCTAAGCCAACCATCTGTGTTTCAGTTGCTGTTTTAAGTATAACCGCATTACCGGCAAGCAAACCCATAATAACTTCTGCCAAAGGAATTGAGAATGCGTAATTCCACGGAGAAATTATTCCTACTACTCCGTAAGGTACTCTAACTATTTTGCTCCTTTTATTGATCAGAAATATATTTCCACCCCCGAGTTTTTTATCACGTAAAAATCTTTTTGCATTTTTACAGTAGAAAGATACTCCCATCGCAGCAGGTAAAACTTCAGTTGCTAATGCATCAAGCCTTGTTTTACCGTTATCACTCGAAATTATTTTTGCTATTGAATCAGCGTTATCAACCAGATAATCTCTAATCCTTAATATTGAATTAATTCGCTCATCAACAGAATATTCTTGCCATAATATTTGCGACTCACGAGCTCGATTTACAATCTCTATTAATTCTTCAATAGTATTTAATTTAGAGAATCCCAAACTTTCCCCGGTTGCCGGATTAA
>JACRFC010000200.1 GCA_016234355.1 Ignavibacteriales bacterium | reverse complement strand
TGAATGAATATAAACCGGCTGGATACTACGATGTAAATTTTGATGCATCAAAACTTTCAAGCGGCATTTACTTCTATAAACTGCAAATTTACACGCCAGGGCGTGCTGGAAATTTTACTTCTACAAAGAAGATGGTTTTGACGAGATAATAAGCAACTGTGTTACTATAAAAAGGAACATTCTTTATGAAAAAAGATCACTCAACTGCAAATAAATTTTATAAGAAGACAATGCTTTTCATCTTTTGTATCCTGAGTTTAATGATAGTCCACAATCTAAGCGCGCAAAACGAAAAAATTACTCAAAAGCAGTTCTCAGATGCAATCGATTATGCACAAACTCAAATAGCAGCCTGGCCCTCTATTAATGTATGGGTTAGTGGTGGGTACCAAGAGTTAAGCCACATTGAAAGCATAAAGATGGTGGACGGCTCTGCAAAGGAGGGAACCTGGAAAGTCGGCTTGCGGACATACTGTAGTATCGGGCTGGACGGAATTCTCTACACACAGTACTGTTTGTTCGAAAACTTCGGTTCAAAATCAAAACTTTCTGTAATCATTCCACATACTACTGCTCCTTTTAATGATGAGCTGGAACCAATGATGAAGGAGTACGTGAAGGATAGGGAAGATTTCAAAGACATGCCAATCCTTCTCTTTCCTTACGAAGGGAAACTTGCGCTCTCGGCTACCATCGATTATAGTTCCGGCGGCGGTCTTGATATTGATGACATAACGAAACGCCTTTACAATTTTATGGATCTAACTATAATGCTCACGACCGAGCTCCATTCAAAAAAGGAAGAGGCAAAAAAAGATTTCAAGAAGAAGACAATTTTCTACATTGATAAGGCGAGTATGTCGGCGATACTTGATTTTGAGAGATTTGAGAAAGAAAGTAAAACAAAAGAAGGGGCATGGAGTTGGGTAATTGGAGAGCGTTCCTATTGGCTACATAATTATGGTGACAGAATGGTGTTCTGGCTGAAAATAAAAAATACAAAAAAAGAAACACAGCAGAAGGTAATAGATGAATTGAATAAATATCTCGCATCCAATCCAATTGAAAAAGTTACAAAGTCAGAGATCAAAATCTCAAATGGAATTCCTTGGCTGGTAGTGGAATACTCTTTGAAAGGTCTAACCAATAAAGAAATCATAGAACTATATGAGAGTTTTAAAGAGTATTCAGAAGATTTTAATGACGAGGCTGTAGATATAGTTGATGATCTGAATTGAAATCAACAATCTGAACGCTTTACATTTGTATCTTAGATGTAGTAATTATAGCTTGTTAATTAGAAAGTAAAATTTTTTATCTTAGTTATAAATAATATCGATATACCCTCAACAATACTTCCTAATTTCAATTTGCTTTTCTAAACGATTGACTATATTTTCGACACCCATAATTATTAATATGAACTATCGGAGAAGAAATGAAATCATTAAAAATTGTTTTGATTATCCTTTTTGGATTATCGGTAACATTTGCTCAAAATAAAAATCAATCTAAAGCGAAAGATCAAAAAGGTTCAGAGATCAAAACTCAGAACGATTCGGTCAGTTATGCTATCGGTCAAAATATTTATTCGCAGTTAAGGGACTTAGGACTAAATATAGATCTTCTTGCTAAATCAATAAAAGATGGTTCTGTAAATAAATCTGATTTATCTCAAGAAAATATTATTAAAGTGTTGACCGCATTTCAAGCTAAGATGCAGGAAAAACAAGCTGCTCAAATGAAAGCCGAACAGGAAAAGAAAAAAGTTGAGATGGCTCCAATAATAGAGAAAAATAAAAAAGATGGTGAAACATTCCTTGCAGAAAATAAAAATAAAGAAGGTGTTAAGACTACAGCAAGCGGACTGCAATACAAAATTCTTGTAAGCGGTACAGGATCATCACCTAAAGATACAAGTAAAGTAAAAGTACATTATGCAGGCAGATTATTAGACGGAAAAGAATTCGATAGTTCTTATAAACGCAATCAACCGTCAGAGTTTCTTCTTAACCAAGTTATAAAAGGATGGACAGAAGCTTTACAGTTAATGCATGTAGGTGATAAGTGGGAGTTATATATTCCATACCAACTTGCATATGGCGAAGAGGGAAGAGGAGATATGATCCCACCGGCTTCTGTTTTAATTTTTGAAGTTGAACTGCTTGATATTGTAAAATAGTGATTAGTTATTGGTGGCTGGTTCTTGGTTTTTAAAATCACCAACCACCAATAACAAAATTATTATGCGGGCTCGTTTTCAATTACTTCTTTGGGATTTTCTTCTACTTCATTGATTCTAACTTTTACCACAACTTTCTTTACTTCTTTCGGAATATTGATCGCCATACCAGGCATATGTACATCGGATGGAAAGAATATTGCAAAATGCCCTTCATCGGTAATTAGAAAATTTCCTTCACCTTTATAAATTGCACAATCTTTTTCTTCATTGTACTCTTCCAAAACAATAACTTTAGTTGTTTCTGTAAATCCCATTTTTTCTTTACCGGAAACAATGTATTGAACATCTATATATTTTTTGTGTGCTTCCCATTTGCCGGCACTGAACGGTTTTGTATTATATGTTTGAACCAGCGCAAAAATATTCTCGCCGTCAATTTCATATTTGCCGGGTTCAACATTTGTAAAATCTGTTTGTGATAAATATTGAAGTGCTATTGTTATTTTTTCACCAAGTGGAAAATATTGGTTAGCATTTTTCAGACGATCGAAAACCATACAACCTCAAGAATTATTTTTGAAAAATATGGAGTTGTTTAGTAAAGCTTAAACATTAATCCAACGACAATCATGTAGAAGTCGCTTTTTAGTTCAGATGTATTTTTAACATTAGCTAATTTTGTCTTTTCTATTACGTAACGTATGTCTCCGGTCAATATGACGCTTCCTAATGGTATCTCAGCACCGGCGCCGGCGTGGTAACCAATATCGCTATAAGTCTCTGAAGCAAATCCGTTGTATGATCCGCTATATTCAACTTTAGTATTATACCAACCGATTCCGGCTTCCAAATGTATAAATGGTAATAAGCCAAGAAAACCGGTAAACATAATTGGGTAGGTCGTTGTTTTGATAGCACCGTCCATATATTTGTCAGCTTTATATCCAATTGATCCTTCAACTTTTAATCCTCCAAAACCAAGTCTAATTGCTGCACTAGGCATTATTACTGCATCAGCATCTTGTGATTTTACATAAGCGCCCTGAGCTCCAATTGCTATACTTTGAGCGTTAATTGTTCCAGCAATAATTATTAATATTATTACGGAATACAGCTTTTTCATTGTAACCTCCAAGTTTAGTTGTTATAACATAATCAAAAAATTTAAAGAATAAAATTTATTTCATAACACCAAATGAGATGTTAGACGGATACTGTTTAGAAAAATAAACACGGTGAAATGCTTTCGTGAAATCCTCATCTTTAGCATTATAAATATCAACAAATTTTTGCGGATTACGGTCAATGAACGGGAAGAAACTACTCTGAATTTGAACCATGATTTTATGTCCTTTCAAAAAAGTATGATCAACATCGTTCAAATTAATTTTCACTTCGGTTATTTTATTAGGAATGAATGGTTCCGGTTTTTCAAAACTGTTTCTAAACTTACCTCTCAAAACCTCGAAACGTATCAATCGTTGATAACCGCCCATTTCAATATTATTAGGATTAGGATCCGGATCAATAGCCCCGTCGGGATATACATCAAGCAATTTTACAACCCAATCGGCATCTGTTCCCGTAGTGGAAACAAATAGATCAGCAAGTATTGGTCCGGCAACAGTTATGTCTTTTTCAAGCGGTTCGGTTTCATAAACAAGAACATCGGGACGGGCAGATGCAAAACGTTGATCATCACTCATGTAAGTTCGGTAATAGTGCAATCCAGAGTCATGGAATTTACCGGAATAAGGAACCGGCTTATTTGGGTCGCTTAAATATTCATCGAACAAATTTTTCTTTTCAGTCGGTTTATCCCAACTCAATTTATTGTTTGGCGAGAGGTAGACAGATTTTTTTTCTGCATTCATTGGCGGCCATTCGTCATAATTGACCCAAGTGTTAGAACCTGTTCTGAATGTAATTGCTTCATGTAAATTTAGTACGTCGGTTCCTTTTAAATAATAATTGAAAAAGGGAAGAAGAATATTTTTGTTGTAATACTCACTTGTATTTTCTCCGAACTTAAAGTCGCCGAATGAACTTCCATCGCTTCGAGACCAACCGCCGTGATACCATGGACCCATCACAAGATGAGTTTGGTTTTTTGAATTTTTCTCTTCGATTGATTCGTAAATATTAAGTGGTCCATATAAATCTTCGGAATCGAACCAGCCGCCGACAATTAGCACAGCAGGTTTAACATTTTTGAAATAGGAAAGATTGTTTCTTGATTTCCAGAATTCATCATAATTACTATGCTTTAACATAGCATTCCAAAAAGGAAGTTTACCTTTTAAATATTTTTCATTGGCATTTGATAGAGGTCCAAGTTTTAAAAAGAAATTGTACATATCCGGTGAATCATATTTGGGTGCAGGCTTCCAAGTTGTTGTTAAAGAATCGCGCTGTTGATCGAATCCTTTGAAAAAATTAAACGACATTGATAGTGTTAAAGCACCGCCATGATGCATATCGTCGCCAATAAACCAATCTGCAATCGGCGCTTGAGGCGATGCCGCTTTGAGAGCAGGATGAGAATCGATGAGTGACATTGCAGCATAAAATCCGGGATAAGAAATTCCCCAAATGCCAACGTTACCGTTGTTGTGTCTTAAATTCTTAACAAGCCAGTCTATAGTATCGTATGCATCCGTAGTTTCGTCAATATCTTTATTGCTTTTTTTGTTTGGGATGTATGCCCGCATGTTATCATATTTTCCTTCGCTCAGAAATTGTCCGCGTACATCTTGAAAAACAAAAATGAATCCATCTTTTGCAAATGTTTCATTTGGTCCCAAGTTCTGCGGATATTTATCTTCGCCGTATGGTGCAACAGTATATGGAGTTCGTAACATAAGGATAGGATAATTTTTTGTAGTGTCTTTAGGAGAATAAACTGAAGTAAATAATTTTATTCCATCCCGCATTTGAATGCGGTAATCTTTTTTTATGTAATGTTCTTTGATCCAATCAATGCCCTGTGCAAATTGCAACGAGGCACTGAAAAAAAGAAAGAGAAATAAAATTTTCTTCATAAATATCTCCATGATGAAAAATTGATTGCATCAATTTTGAGTTTCTGAGTGCCTTAGTTCCTGAGATTACATTTTAGTCACTCAGATACTTAGGCACTAAGGAACTCAGTTACTTTCATTAAAACTGTGGTCTTCGCTGTTGCACTGCATTCGGATCGAAATATTTTCTCGGTAATTTTTCATCACGCATAGCCGCATTGTAAACAAATGCTGCCATAATAGTTGCTGATTGAATTAGGTCGGCTCTGCTTGTGTGATCGTAAACATCCATATTAGAATGATGTGTTCTTGTATCGTATTCTAATTGATCTTGTATGAATTGAAATCCGGGAAGTCCTGCCGCATCAAAAGATACATGATCTGTACTTCCTGTATTTCTTAAAGTAACAGTAGTTGCACCAAGATCATTAAATGGCTTCAACCATTCTTCAAAGATTGGCATAACTGCAAAATTACTTTGCGCATATATTCCGCGAATTTTTCCTGAACCGTTATCATAATTAAAATAAGCTGCAAACTTATCGTAATCCGGTTTCTTTTCTTTTTTTTCTGCATCAAAGAAATGATTTTTAATATAATTTCTAGAACCGATCAAACCTTCTTCTTCAGCATCCCATAGAGCAATTCTTATAGTTCTTCTTGGCTTAACGTTAAGTGCTTTAAGAATGCGTACGGCTTCCATAGCAATTGCACTTCCGGAAGAGTTGTCAGTTCCTCCGGTACCCGAATGCCAAGAATCGAAATGTCCGCCAAGCATTACTACTTCATCTTTTAATTTTTTATCTGTACCGGGAATTTCTGCTACTATATTGTATCCAAGAGAATCAGTGTCAACAAAGTTAGCTTGAATTTCAAATTCTAAACTTACGGGGACATTTTTTTGTGCGATGCGAACCATTCGATTGTATTGTTCAACCGAAACTACAACTGAAGGTAAAGGCATTTCAGAACCTTTTCTGTAAGATCCTCCGCTTTGAACGAAAATTGTACCGTCAGTTCCTCTTGATGGTTCAAGTATAATTAAAGCACCTTCATCTTTTAAGAACTTTGCTACTTTTTGTTGAAGCTCTCTTTGTGCACGAAGCGTTGCCATCTGAGCCGGATCAAAATTTCTACCTCCTCCTTCTTGAGCAAGTTGTAATTTTTTTAGGTCTTCATCAGAATATCTTTTCCCGTCTGCTTCCATTCCAAGTGTAATTAGCTGTTCTCCTCTTGAAAGAACAATCGCACCTTTTAATTTTCCTTTGAATGCATCTAAGTCAGCTTCAGATTTAATATCCATTAACGTTGCATTTCCTTTTACAACTCCCTCTAAACCCGGAGTCCATGCTTTAGGATAAGCAATAAACGGCATGTATTGCGGCGAAGTCATAGCGGCATAAAACTTTTTTAATTCCCAACCTCTGCCAAGAGTTCCCCATGTTTCCATATTTGCATTTTCAAGACCGTATTCTTTTAGTTTACTAACAGCCCACTGACCTGCTTGGCGGTATTGTGGAGATGCTGCAAGTCGGGGTCCATATATATCACAGAGATAACTCATTAATTCCATTACTTTAGAATTTTGAAGTCCCTCTTGACGGATACGCTGCATCATTTGATAATCAATTTTTTCTTGAGACAAAATTTGAATTGAGAAAATAAAAGAGAGGATTATTAACAGTAAAATGTTACGTTTCATAAAAACTCCGTACCGAATAGTTAAAGAAAAATTTTAATGAGAACTAAGGGTTCTCATAAATCTCAATTTAGAGAATAAGCGGATTAATCATAGTTAAAAATTGTTAAAATAAATTAGTACCAGATTTATTTATGAGAAGCCATGAACTTTTCAATTTGTCTTCTATGCCTTAGAATATGAACAATAGCATGCTCAAACATCATTTCAATATCGTATAAACCCCAACGAGTTTCTTTTTTAGTAGCTGAGATTTCTTCGTCGGTCATCCTTAAATTTTCTTTTACAATTCCTGCCGTAAAGAAAATAAAATTTTCCAATTCATCTATCGCATGAACAACATTATAGATATGGTAATTATGATTAACAACCGGTACTTTTAAAAAATCACAAATTTGATCTGCATATCTATATCCCGCACTTACAACATGCTTCATAACAGATTGTATAGAACGGCAGTCTTCATCTCTTGTGTACGGATCAAAAATTTTAATAAACTCTTCTTGAGAAATTGTGCTTAACAAATTTTTCAGTTCGAGAGCGACTCTTTCATATTCATCCATTAATGCACCAATGGCACCGGGGCGGAATTGAATTCTCATATTATTTACTTTCATCTAACCAGTAAAACGGTTTTCTATGGTGATGTGCGACTGCGAGAATTAAAATAAAATCTTGTTCAATTGAATAGAGTAAATTATATGGAAATTTTCTGACTACACATTTTCTGATTTCATTCTTTAGGATGGGCCAGGCAGTTGGAAAGTTTGAAATTCTTGTTAAAGCACTTTTTATTTCGTTCGAAAAATTTTCGCCCAATCCTTTTACTTCAACTTCATAAAAAGATTTTGCTTGCAATAATTCCTTAGCGGCAAATTCCGTAAAGATAATTTTCATGCAAAGTCCAATTCATCGTAAGGAATGCCTTTTATCTTTCCCTCGCGAAACGCTTTCAATCTTTTTTCTGACTCTTCAGCCCATATCGTCTCAAGGTTTTTATCAGGTTCATCAAGACTTTGTAAAATACTATCAACAATCAATAATTTTTCTTGAGGAGATAGCTTTAATGCATTCCGAATTATTTCTTTGCTGCTCATTGTCGCCTCGTGTTTTAATTAATTATACCATCATGACTAAAATTAAATAATTTTATAGTTCTTTCACAATTAAACTTCTACTGTACACTGAAAGGGAAATTGCTATTCTCCTTCATCATAATTTAGTATTGGTCTAAGCCATTTTTCTGCTTCTTTTAAACTTATTCCTTTACGTTTCCTGTAATCTTCAACTTGATCTTTACCGATCTTTCCAACTGTAAAATATTTAGAATCCGGATGAGCAAAATATAAACCGCATACAGATGCTGCAGGAAACATAGCTAAACTTTCGGTTAATATTATGGAAGTGTTTTTTTCAACATTAAGCAGTTTCCAAATTTTTAGTTTTTCGGTATGGTCGGTTTGAGCTGGATAACCGGGTGCAGGACGAATACCTATATATTTCTCAGCAATAAGATCTTTGTCAGATAATTTTTCATTTGCCGCATAGCCCCAGAGATCTTTTCTTACTTTTTCATGAAGTAATTCTGTAAATGCTTCGGCAAGTCTATCTGCAACAGCTTTTGTCATAATAGAATTGTAGTCGTCGTGCTGTTTTTCAAATTGTTCTATAATTTTTTCAATTCCAATTCCTGTAGTAACAGCAAACATTCCAAAGTAATCTTTAACACCGCTTTCTTTTGGTGCTATAAAATCTGCAAGCGCAAGATTCGGAATCCCTTTTGACTTAATTGTTTGCTGACGAATTGAGTTGAGTGTTTCGAGAATTCCTTTACGTGATTCATCTGAATAGATTTCAATATCATCTTCAAACGAGTTAGCCGGGAAGAGACCAAACACTCCATTTGCGGAGAGCAAATTTTCGGAAATTATTCTATCGAGTAATTTATTTGCATCATTAAAAATTTGCTTTGCCTCTTTACCATAATCAGTGTTATTAAATATCTCCGGATACTTTCCTTTTAATTCCCAGGTCATAAAGAATGGTGTCCAGTCAATATACTTACGGATTTCTTCTAATGAAAAATTTTGCAGGACTGTTACACCAAGTTTGTTCGGTTTTTGAATCCGGTAGTTTGACCAATCAATATTGAGTTTATTCTTGCGAGCTTGCTCGATTGTTAGAAATTCTTTTTCCGATTGCTTCTTTGCATGTTCCGATTTCAGTTTATTGTATTCTTCTTGGATTCCTTTGGAAAAAATTTCTTTGGCATCTTTATTTAAAAGATTACTAACAACGCCAACACTTTTTGATGCATCCAATACGTGTACTGTTGTTCCGCTGAATGCAGGAGAAATTCTTACTGCTGTGTGGAGTCTTGAAGTTGTAGCGCCTCCGATAAGAAGCGGCAGATCAATCTTCATGCGTTCCATCTCTTTTGCAATATGAACCATTTCATCAAGCGACGGCGTAATTAATCCACTTAAACCAATTACATCAACATTCTTCTCAATTGCGGTAGATAAAATTTTATCCGATGGAACCATTACTCCAAGATCAATAATATCATAATTGTTGCATCCGAGAACAACTCCTACAATATTTTTACCGATATCGTGTACATCTCCTTTTACAGTTGCTAATAAAACAGTTCCTGCCCCGCCCCGTCCCTCCCCTAAGGGGAGGGTGACGTTCTTTTCATTAATTAAATTGAGTTTAGCTTCTTGAATTTTGAGTGATGCTAAAATTTTATTTAAAACTATTTCTGTAACGTTTATTACTTCATCATTATTAAATCGGATTACTTCAAATCCTTTTTGATTTAACCATTGAGTTCTGATTTCATCCGATTCTTTGTTCTCAGGTAATTGATGTATTAATCCGTCAATTTCGATAATCAACATTTTGGAGAGACAAACAAAATCAACAATGTATTGACCGATTATATGTTGTCTTCGAAATTTATATCCTTCGAGTTGTTTTGATTTTAGAAATTCCCAAAGTATTAATTCTGCTGTTGTAGGATTAGATCTATACTTTTCCGAAAATTCTTTTAGTAATTTATACAAAGTTGGATCTGCGGTCTGCCAACCAAAAGCCCCTCTCCCTGCCTCTCCCCTAAGGGGAGAGGTTTTTAAATCCACTTCTTTTTGAAGTTGATTTTTCTCCTCTTTCCTTTGGAAAGAGGTCGGGAGATAGGCAGTTAGATATGCTACTGCCTTCTTCATCACCCTTGCACTTTTTACGACTTGAGGTAAAAACATTTTTCCGGAACCGAACAAATCTCCCACAACATTCATAGCAGTCATTAATGGACCTTCAATTACATCTAGAGGTTTAGAATATTTTTGTCTGGCTTCCTCAATGTCTTGATCAATATAATCAACAATACCTTTTACGAGTGCGTGTTTCAGTCTATCTTCTACCGAACCCTTTCTCCACTCATCCTCTTGCTTCTCGCTTTTTACCTCTTGCGATAAAGTATTTGCAAACTCAACTAATCTTTCAGTTGCATCGGGCCTTCTATTCAACAAAACATCTTCAACGCGTTCCAGCAAGTCTTTCGGGATTTCTTCATAGACGAAAAGTTGTCCCGCATTCACTATTCCCATATCCATTCCAGCTTCAATTGCATGATAAAGAAAAGCCGAATGCATTGCTTCCCGGACAAGATTGTTTCCGCGGAATGAAAATGAAATATTGCTGACACCGCCGCTTACTTGTGCATGAGGTAAATTTTTCTTTATCCATCTGACAGCTTCAATATAGTTGAGAGCGTATTGATTGTGTCCTTCAATTCCCGTAGCAACAGCAAAGATATTTGGATCGAGAATAATGTCTTGCGGAGGAAAACCAACTTCTTCGGTTAAAATTTTATATGCACGTTCACAAATCGAAATTTTTCTTTCAAGTGTATCAGCTTGTCCTTGCTCATCGAATGCCATAACAATTACTGCCGCACCGTAACGTAAAATTTTCCGTGCGTGTTCCTTAAAAATTTCTTCTCCTTCTTTCATAGAAATAGAATTAACAATTCCTTTTCCTTGAAGACACTTTAACCCGGCTTCAATTACACTCCACTTAGATGAATCAAGCATTATCGGAACTCTGGCAATATCAGGTTCAACGGCAAGAAGTTTTAAGTACTTTGTCATAGCTTCTTCGGAGTTGATCAGTCCTTCATCCATATTTATATCAAGAACTTGCGCACCGTTTTCAACTTGTTCTTTGGCTACCGATAATGCGTCTTCATATTTATTTTCTTTAATGAGTCGTGCAAATTTACGGGAGCCGGTTACGTTTGTACGTTCACCGATATTTACAAAATTTGTGTCGGGTCGAAGTGTAAGCGGTTCAAGTCCGCTTAATCTCAAATATTTTTTTACATCTGGAATTTTTCTCGGCGGATATTTTTTTGCGATCTCTGCGAAAGCTTTTATGTGTTCCGGAGTTGTTCCGCAGCAGCCGCCAACGATATTTAAAAATCCTTCGTGAGCATATTCTTCTAAAACTTTAGACATGGCTTCCGGCGATTCATCATAACCGCCGAACTCATTTGGTAAACCGGCATTCGGATATAAGCTGATATAAACATTTGCGATGCGAGATAATTCAGAAATGAAAGGACGCATTTGCTTCGGACCAAGCGAACAATTGAGACCGACACTCAGTAAATTTTTAGCGTGTGAAATTGAATTCCAAAATGCCTCTGTATTTTGTCCGGATAATGTTCTTCCGCTGAGATCTATTATTGATCCGGAAACCATAATTGGAATTTGATTACCGGTTTCTTCACACAATTCCATAATTCCATAAAGAGCTGCTTTAGCATTTAATGTGTCAATCATTGTTTCAACGAGCAAAACATCAGCACCACCGTCTATCAATCCTCTTGCTTGTTCTTTGAATGAAGCCGCCATTTGATCAAAAGTTACGGAGCGGAAACCCGGATCGTTTACATCCGGTGAGACAGATAATGTTTTGTTTGTTGGCCCGAGAGCGCCAGCTACGAATCTTGGTTTGTCTTTCTTAGAATACTCTTTTACAACTTCCTTTGCAATTTTTGCCGCCTCAAAATTTATTTCATAAACCAAATTCTCTGTTTTGTAGTCTGCTTGAGATATTGAAGTGCCGTTGAAGGTGTTGGTCTCAATTATATCAGCACCGGCTTCAAGGTATGAACGGTGAATCCCTTTTATGATTTCCGGTTGTGTTAGAACAAGAATATCATTATTGCCTTTTAGGTCAACCGGATGATCCTTAAAACGATTACCACGGAATTGTTCTTCGCTTAACTTGTATCGCTGAATAAAAACTCCCATTGAACCATCAAGGAGTAAGATTCTTTCGGACAAAAGTTTTGAAAGTATTGCAAAATTATTAATCATTAATTCCATTTCTAATAGGAAATCAGATAATTATGATTGATCAAATAGACCATAGAGATCTGCGTTCTATTTTATTTCATTTTTAATAGTGATATATTTTCACTCAAATATAATAAATAATAGAGAAGATAATGATAGTTGTTACCGGCGGTGCTGGGTTTATAGGCAGTGCGATTGTATGGAAGTTAAACAAACTTGGGTATGATAAGATTATTATTGTTGATGAACTCGGCAAAGATGAAAAATGGAAGAACCTAAACGGTTTAAAGTTTTCCGATTTTTTCCATAAAGATGATTTTATGGGATTGGTTTTACAGCGCGGTCTGCCTTTCAAACCAACTTCAATAATTCATCTCGGTGCATGTTCTTCAACAACAGAAAAAGATGCCGACTTTCTGATGGACAACAATTATCATTACTCGCAAGAACTTGCAAAGTATTGTTTAGAAAACGGAGTTAGATTTATTTATGCATCTTCTGCTGCAACTTATGGCAATGGCTCCAATGGATATAACGATGATGAAAATTCTCTTGGCCGGTTAAGACCGTTGAACATGTATGGATATTCAAAACACCTTTTCGATTCCTGGATCAAAAGAAATAGTCTTATTGATAAAGTAGTTGGATTAAAATATTTCAATGTGTATGGACCGAATGAATACCATAAAGGTGAGATGAGAAGTGTTGTTCACAAAGCTTTTGAACAAGTAAGAGATTCCGGAATAGTCCGGCTCTTTAAATCTTATAAACCGGAATTTAAGGACGGTGAACAAAAACGCGATTTTATTTATGTGAAAGATGCTGTTGATATGACTTTATATTTTCTTGATCATCAGGATAAGAATGGAATTTTTAATATCGGTACCGGACATGCTCAAACTTGGGTCGAACTTGTAAAAGCATTGTTCGATGCAGTTGGAAAACCGGTTAATATAGAATTTATTGATATGCCGGAAGAGATTAGAGAGAAGTATCAATATTTCACCGAGGCAAATTTGAAAAAATTAAGAAATGCCGGTTATGATAAAACTATTCTGAACGTTTGCGAAGGAGTTACAGACTACGTAAAAAATTATCTCTTAAAAAATATTTATTTAGGAATGAATAAAGAATAGGGGAAAGTATGCAGCTTGAAACCACAAAATCCCGGGGAGAGTTTAGAAAAAGAATCTACTTTTTCACATTAAAGTTGATTGAGTTTATAGATTCACTTCCCAAAGATAATGTTTCTCAAAGAATCGGCGATCAATTATTTGGAAGCGGGACAAGTGTAATAAGTAGTTTTATAGAAGCGACCGCCGCATCAACAAAAAAAGAATTAACTAATTATACAATTGCATCTCTCAAATTTGCTAATGAAACAAAACTTTGGTTGGCATTGGTCCGCGATAGCAAACGTGCAAAAACAGAGAAAGTAAAATGGTTCTTAGACGAACTTGACGACATCTCTTCGATTCTTGCTTCTTCAATTAATCATTAAAAAATTACCTCTAAAGAAGAGAGGATTAGGGAGAGGCAATGCAATTAGCAACTCTTTGTTATGTTATAGATCAAGATAAAACCTTAATGCTTCATCGAATTAAAAAGAAAGATGATGTACATGAAGGAAAATGGAACGGGCTCGGCGGAAAGTTCGAGCACGGTGAAACTCCTGAGGAATGCGTCATTCGTGAAGTTAAAGAAGAGAGCGGTTTGCTGATCAAAAATCCCAAGATGCATGGTTTTATAACTTTCCCGATGTTTGATGGGAAGAAAGATTGGTATGTTTTTCTTTTTACCGCAAGAGAGTTTAAAGGAAAATTGATTGACTCGCACGAAGGCAAACTTGAGTGGATCCCGAACGATCAACTTCTCAAACTGAATTTATGGGAAGGCGACCGGATATTTATTCCATGGTTGTTGGAAGATAAATTTTTTTCCGCAAAGTTTGATTATCGAAACGGAAAATTGATTGAGCATCAAGTAAGTTTTTATTAACCTAATTCGAAATATTTTAAGAGTATAGATAAAGTAGTACGTTAGTTTTTTCCCGCATCTAAATTCTTTTTAAGAACCCTTCAATTAAATCATTAACACATTCAGGATTTTCAAGTGGGGACATATGTCCCGCACGTGGAATGATTGCAAACTCAGATCTTGGAATTTTTTCCGACATAGTGCGCATAACAGTCAGTGGAGTTAATTTATCGAACGAACCGCAAAGAACAAGAGTAGGAATATTTATTTTGTGTAAGAAAGAAGTTGTATCTGTTCTGCTCATAATTGCAATAAGCGCACCTTTAACTCCGATCGGATCGTGTTTGTGAGCTTTGAATAAAGTTGTTAAAAACATTTTTTCTTGTTCTTTGGGAGTCTCATCTGCAAAACAGTTTGTTACAAATAGATCAACAAATTTTATTAATCCTTCGGTATTAATTTGATTTATACCGGCTGAGCGGTTTAATTTTGCAGTATCGTCATCAGCTTCGGATTTTGTATCGCACAAGATCAATCCTTTAAATTTTTCCTGGCTTCGTTCTATAGCACGCAACGCTATATAACCGCCCATAGAGAGCCCGCACACAATCGGATTATTCAATTTCATTTCTCTAATCAAAAAAAATAGATCATCAACATAGAATTCCATTGTATATTGTCCGTCTCCCACATAACTTTCACCAAGCCCTCGAACATCATAAGCAACACAGTAATAGTCGTTCTTTAATACCTCAATTTGATTTTCCCACATGGAATGATCGTAAGGAAATCCATGGATTAGAATAATCGGCTGGTTTTGTTCATTGCCAAATGTATTTACCGATAATCCATTGATATTCAGTCTCATGATAACCTCGCTGAAATTTAATAGTTAAATATAGCGGGATTTAGCTGAATTATACAGGAAAGCAATAACTATAATAGATATACAATTTGGGTTAAGTATTCGTTAAGATTTAACTTGCAAATAATTTTTTTTATTGTAAAATTAAACCTATAAGAAAAAGATATTGTCAAACAGACGTTAAAAACAAAAATTGAGGTATCTATGAAAAAGAACAAATTATTCATAAGTCTATTCATATTAATGATCTTACCGGTATTATACTTTACCGGATGCAACAAACACGATGAAATAACCTCTCCTAATGAATTTAATTACGACTCTCCGCAATATGCAATAATTGATTATAATGATCTTTTGAATGGTGTTGAAGATGCAACACTGGATAACGAGATGGTTTTCAGTAATTCACTTCATTCATATGGATTTATTAACATGTCCAGCTTTGTACAAGGTAATATTTCCGGTATGATGAGCGGCGGAATGATGTCTGTTGCAGGAGGCGGAGGTAATTGGATGATTAAATTTGACTGGATTAAACATCTCGGAGTTATTTTACGAAGACTTAATTTAACAGATGCACAAAAAGGTCAAGTTAAAGATGCCGTTACTGCATTTCATGCTGCTATGAAACCATTAGTAAAAGAATTTCATGATGCTAATGCTGATATAATTAAAACAGCAAATGAAGCACGTAAAGCAATTCTTGATAAAGTTAAAGCCGGAACTTTGTCAAGAGCAGATGCAAAGAAACAATTAGATGATTTAAATAAAGCTACACGCGATAATATTGCCAACAATCCTGCAAGTAAAGCGGTTCAACAAAAAATGTGCGATGAAAGAAAAAAACTTTTTACAGCAATAGAATCAATTCTAGATGCAAGTCAGCTTACAAAATGGAAAGATGCTATTGCAAAATTTCCAGACCCATGTAAATAGTTAGTATTAAAAATTATGAATTGTCCTAAAATAGGTTGACTATTATTTAATTAACCTCTCTACGTAGTAGAGAGGTTTTTTTATTTCTGATATATATTACCTCTTACTGCCGCTATCCTTTAATCACTCCTACCGGTTTTAACTTTGCAACTTTGGTACTAATTCCGGCATTATGCATAACATCAACAACATCGGCAACATCTTTATAAGCATGAGGCATTTCTTCCGCTATCGTTTTAAAACCTTTTGCTTGAATTATAATTCCGCTTTTTGTTAACTCGTCAATCAGATTTCTTCCTTTAGCTTGTTTCATTGCTTGATGCCTGCTTTGCAATCTGCCGGCACCGTGACAGGAACTGCCAAAAGTTTCTTCCATTGCCTTTTCAGTTCCAGCAGAAATGAACGAATATCTTCCCATATCACCGGGAATCAAAACCGGTTGACCGGTATTTCTATATTTCTCGGGAATGAATTTATTGTCTGGCGGGAAAGCACGGGTTGCACCTTTCCGATGGACGCAAACATTTTTTTTTGTTCCGCCAATTTCATGTTCTTCAATTTTTGCTATATTATGGCAAACATCGTAAACAAGTTGAAAGCCAAGATCAGGTTCAGAAATATTAAAAGTTTCTTTGAAAGATTTTTTTGCAAGGTGCATTATTATTTGCCGGTTGTTCCATGCAAAATTTGCAGCACAGCACATGGCAGAAAAATAATCTTGTCCTTCTTGAGATTTGATCGGCGCACATGCTAGTTGTTTATCTGGAAGACTGAATCCGTATTTCTTCTCGGCTTTAACTAAAATTTTTAAATAGTCGTCGCATATTTGATAACCTAATCCGCGTGAACCGGTGTGAATTTGAAGAACAATCTGCCCTTCAAAAAGACCGAAGGAGTTGGCTGTAAATTCATCATAAGTTTTTTCCACTACATCAACTTCCAGAAAGTGATTTCCTGAACCTAAAGTTCCTGTTTGATCTAAACCTCTCTCAATTGCTCGGTCACTCACAAATTCGGGATCGGCACTTTTTAATTTTCCGTTCTCTTCAGTGAATAGAAGATCTTCTTGAAGACCGAAACCATTTTCAATTGCCCACTCAGAACCGTTCTTCAAAATTCTTTTTGTATCGGTTGCCGAAAGTTTTTTGATTGCGCCGCTGGATCCTATTCCCGTGGGAACATTTTTGAAAAGATTCTCTACAAGTTTCTTGATTCTGTCTTTGCATGAATTATAAACGAGAGAAGTTCTTACAAGACGGACACCGCAATTTATATCGTACCCAACACCGCCGGGTGAAATTACTCCTTCATTTAAATCGGTTGCCGCTACACCGCCAATTGGAAATCCATAACCCCAATGTATATCCGGCATAGCCAAACTATATTTTTGAATTCCAGGGAGGTGAGCAACATTAATTACTTGTTTCAAAGCTTCATCATTTTGGAGAGATGTCTCCAGCATGTTTTGTGATATATAAATTCTTCCCGGAACGAGCATTCCGCCGCTTTTTGGAATTTCCCAAAGGTTATCAGAGATTTTTTCTATTTCAATTCCTTTTATGTTCATAGTTTATAAATATTTTTTACCGACTGCAGAATGCCGATAGCACATAGGCGTCAACTTAATTTTTCTTC
>JACRFC010000026.1 GCA_016234355.1 Ignavibacteriales bacterium | reverse complement strand
TTTGTCAAATTTTCACAGCAGAGAAAAAATCTTTTAAGAGGCTAAAAATGACTGAACTTACAATTGAAAAAAAAATAGATAGAATAACAAAAGAACTGCACCAAATTAGGCGTGCTCAAATCTTATTACGGAAGGGGAAAGAAAGAAATAAGTCAAAGCGAAAATCTAAAACTACTTCAACAGAAGAATGGCAAAAATTAGCTTTGGAAGTTGCCGATAAGTGGGATAACAAGTACTCGTCAATTGAAGAAATACGGCAGCAAAGGAATAAAAATGAATAATGTTGCAACTTTAGATAGTTCTTTCATTATTGCCGCTTTATTACCGTTTGAGGAGAAGTATAAAGAAGCGATTGATTTCCTTTCGCGCGTATTGAAAGGTGAATTAACCGCAATCCAACCTTTTTCTGTATTAGTTGAAGTTGTTGGAGCAATTAAACGAAGAACCGGTTCAACAGAATTAGCAAACAAAGTTAAAGATAAACTACTTGGTTCCGTTAATCTTATCTTTGTAGAAATAAACAAACCGTTGGCGTTAAAAGCTGCAAACATCGCTGCTGAAATTGGTTTGCGCGGGATGGACGCTATTATCTTTGCAACGGCAAAAGAGTATAAAACTTTGTTAAAAACGTATGATAAAGAAATGTTGAAGAGAATGGAAAAATGAACTTGTTTTATAGAATATTTTTTTAACCAAATAAAAGGAGAACTACAAAAAGGTTTTAACATAATTTTTTAACGCAGCTATTGCTGTGTTCTTCTTTGTTAAAATGGAAGGTATTATTGACTATTTATAAGATGAGAGTTAAGCTTCCATTAATTCTAACCGGATTATTTAGTATTTATAACTTCGAATTTTCTCGGTAATAAAGGGTAACAAAATGTCAACAACAACGAATTTTGATTTAAACAGTATAAAGTCAGTGATCCTGCAATTTAATAGGGATGAGAAGATCGAGCTGGCAAAGTACTTGGATAAGCTTACATTAACAGACAGATTTGAAAAACTTTTCGACTTATTAGGTGAAACACCGCTTACTTTTGAAGAGATTACGGATGAAGTTGAAAGGGTAAGGGAGGAACGGATTAAATATAGAACGAAAAACGACAGATGAAAGTTGTCGTTGATTCCAACATCTGGATCAGTGTTCTTATTAATAAAAGCTATCGATCCTTTATTAAAGAATTGATCGAAAAAGACATAAGGATAATTTCTTCGAGGGATCAATTAGAAGAAATTTCTAGTGTGCTGACAAGACCGAAAATTTCTGGGCGTATTCAACGCCAGCATATTAAAGAGTTTTTGATATTGTTCTTAAAAACTGTCGAGTTAGTTGAAATAAAAGAAACGGTGAACGACTGCCGAGAAGAGAAAGACAATTTCATTTTAGAAACAGCGCTGAGCGGTAATGTTAATTATATTATTACTACGGATGATGATTTGTTAGTAATGAATCCCTATAAGGGAATAGAAATTTTAACCGTAACTGAGTTTCAAAACAAACTTAGGATTACATAGAGCAAGGAGATACTTAAATAATTTTTTAACGCAGCTATTGCGTGTTCTTAACAGAAAACTGCCAAGTTTCAAGACTCAAGAACAAGCAAGAGAGATGCGTCCATGTTGGACGCGCTTTCTTATGTCTTTGAGTCGGGCACGGCAGTGCCTCTGTTAAAGATGTAATGAAAGTTGCGCCCTTTTTTTGTTACATTACATAAGTCATACAAAAATGGAGATACATCTGAATTCTACTGATTGTTATTAAACTTGTCCTCCATTTTTAGCAGAATTAATAGTGGTAGAATAATCATTTGATAGGTATGATGTTTTACATGATTCACAGAAAACGGAGTTAAGAAAATGATTCAAAAATCACTTTTAGACGAAAGAGCAGAAACTGAAACATTCTTAAAAACTTGTCGTGCAAAGAATATTGTCTCGGATACGGTAGTTAGGTGTCTTGTCCCAAAACCTACTTGTAATTGCACTTTAAATTTTGGTGCAGAAATTTTTTGTACACACCAATTAAAAAATGAAATTGTAAAGCGCACACTTGAAGAAAAATAAAAAACTAAAAATGTTTGTCGTCAGTTATTATGAAATCAATAGATTTTACTGTTGAATATTTGTTATTTAATAACCGCCTGATTTGCATCTCAGCAACTTTTCTCAAATTTTAATAACTTTGAACCCGCAAAAATTAAGTTTTCTATTACAAAAAATATTTAATTAAAAGGCACTTCTAAATCTTTACATATTTTCTTGGCGAGCAAGTCATTGATTTCATTATGCCGGGGAATAGTTGAAGCTTTGTGGGCTTTGGGATTTATAAAAACGGTATGTTTTCCGCCTTCTCTTAAAAATCTACGTCCATATTTTTTCAGATGAGCGACGAGATCTTTTCTTTTTACTAGGTGGAAAGATTAATTGGTTCTCTGATCACATTTTTGTCGGTTAGTAATTCGTTTAAGAAAATTTTATTTGTTTCCAACACAAGCTGAATAGCTTCTTTTAGATTTTCCCTAACTTCTTCTATTGTTTCTGCTTGTGTATTCGCACCGGGAAGTTCTTCAACAAAACCAATATATCCTTCAGAGACTTTTTGAATAATTGCTGTGAACGACATATTCATTTCCTCTTTCTGTTAATGTAAAAGTAAAAACAATATTGCTAAAAAGAAAGAAGTAAGAAGCGAGAGGATATAAAAGAAAAGTCTAAAAACTCTTATCTTCAATTTATAATATTTGATTTCTCAATCTAATTAACATATTGAATGTCAGCAGTCTTTTTCCGAATTTTAGAAAGTACTAAATGATGGACAAATGAACATCAAACCGAAACCGAATCATAAAGTTTATCTTGAAACCCTCCGGCGGATGAGCAGCGAACAAAAATTGCAAAAAGTTTTTGAACTATCATCTTTTTCTAAAAATCTTTTCCGGGAAGGATTAAGAAAAACTTTTTATGATCTCAGTGAAGAACAATTCAACGAATTATTTTTAAGAAGAATAAAGAAATGCTACAACAGAGACTATTAGAAAAGGTTACTGCGTTTCTCAACAGTAATAATATAGGATATATGGTTACAGGTTCAATTGTCTCAAGCATTCAAGGCGAGCCAAGAAATACTCACGATATTGATATTGTGATAGAACTGAAAATAGAAAACATCATTTCGCTTCTCAATGAATTTACAGCTCCCCGTTATTATATCTCTAAGAATAGTATTGAAGAAGCGATAGCGAAAAAAGGCATGTTCAATATTATTAATACCGAAGAAGGAGATAAGATTGATTTTTGGTTATTGAGTAATGAAGATTTCGATGGTTCCAGGTTTTCAAGAAAGATTGAGATTCAATTTCAAAAGCTGAAGTTTTTTATTAGTACGCCTGAAGATACTATCTTGGCAAAACTAAGATGGGCTAAATTATCCGGCGGTAGTGAGAAACAGATGACAGATGCTGTCAGAGTTTACGAAATCAACTATAAGAATCTTGATTTTGATTATCTAAAAATTTGGGTTAGTAAATTGCAGATACAAATCGAATGGCAAAATCTTTGCAAAGAAGCTGAACCATTAGAATTTTAAAGCAATTCTTGCTTCTCATCTCTTGATTTTCATCTTCATTCCAAGCAAAATTTCCTAATTTTTAATAACTTTGAACCCGCTAAAATTGAGTATGTTTGATTTACAATGGAAGAATATCTATTAAAAGATAGGGAAAAGGCGATTCTCCGGTTTGTTATCCACCAATTTATTCTTACAGCAAACCCGGTTGGATCCCGTAACGTTTCTAAACGATACGATCTTGGGCTATCCCCCGCATCAATTAGAAATGTTATGGCCGATCTGGAAGAATTAGGATATTTAAATCATCCCCATACTTCCGCCGGCAGAGTTCCAACGGATAAAGGTTACCGTGTTTATGTTGATTCACTTATGGATCCTCCTAGACTTGAAGAAAAAGTAAAACAGATTATTGATGCAAATTTAGTTTCTGCAGCATCTGAAACGGAAGATCTTCTAAAAATTACCTCAAGCATTTTAAGCGAGCTAACGAATCAACTTGCTATGGTAACGTATCCTAAATTTGAACAAGCAGTTCTGGAAAAAATTCAGATCGTTCAACTTTCATCAACAAGGATTTTAGTAGTTGTAAGTGTTCAATCGGGATTAATAAAAACGATTACGCTTGAAATAGATGCGGAAGTAAAAGAAGAGCAGATAGTAATTGTTCAACAGCTTTTAAATGAACGTCTTTCCGGATTACGATTTTCAGAAATAAGAAATACAATTGAAGAGAGAATTAAAGATTTTAATTCAGAAGTTTACAGACCGATCATTCGCGTTTTTTTAGATTCGGTTGATAAAATATTTACCGACTTAAGCAGTGAAAAAGCAATTATATCCGGAACAAAAAATATTTTGCATCAACCCGAGTTTGAAGACTCACAAAATTTTCAGAGCATTATTGAACTTGTAGAAAATAGAGATATAATTATTCACATTCTCGATAAGAATAAATCAATATTGTTGAATGATCTTACTATTACAATAGGTGAAGAGAATCGTGACGAGAAATTATCTGATTACAGTATGATCACTAAAGAATATAAAATCGGCGATATGACCGGCACACTTGGAATAATGGGACCGAAGAGAATGGATTATTCAAAAATTGTTGCCGCCGTAGTCTATATAGCTCAACAACTAACTCAAGAACTAACCAAACACAGATAGAAATTAAATTATGGAAGAGAAGGAATTGAATAAAGAACAAAAAACATCGCTAGAAAACGAAAATAATATTCCGATCGAAAGAGAGGATGCTTCTGAACCTAAAATAGAAAATCAGCAGACAGAGGTTTCATTAAAAACCGCGGAGCTTGAATCAGCAATTCAAAAAATTACTGAGCTGGAAAAACAAAATTTGGAATTGAAAGATACATTATTAAGAAAAGCGGCAGAGTTTGAAAATTACAAACGACGTAGTGAAAACGATCAACTGAATATTTTGAAATATGCCGCCGAATCTTTCATCCGAAATATTTTACCGGTTTATGATGACCTTGAACGTTCGCTATCGCATATTGACGAAGCAAATAATCCTGCCTCGCCGGCAGGCGGGTTTGATTCAACAAAAAAAGGATTGCTGTTAGTCTTTGAAAAGTTTGGAAAAATTTTAGAGAATCAAGGTGTAAAAAGAATTGATGCAAAAGGTAAACCGTTTGATGTTCATCTTCACGAAGCTTTAATGCAGCAGCCCGCAGAAGATGTTCCGCCCCACACCGTTCTTGATGTACTCGAACACGGGTACATGTATAAAGATAAAGTTATTCGTCACGCAAAAGTTATTGTCAGTGCGGAATCTGCTTCTCATGAAGAGAATTCAAATCCGGAAGATAAAAATGATTCAAGTCAAGAAGGATAAGTAAAGAATGGCAAAGAGAGATTATTACGAAATCTTAGGTGTTGGCAAGAGTGCTTCACAAGATGAAATTAAAAAAGCTTACAGAAAACTTGCTATGCAGTTTCATCCGGATCGTAATCCCGGAAATAAAGAAGCCGAAGAAAATTTTAAGGAAGCGGCAGAAGCTTACGAAGTTCTAAGCAACGATGAGAAACGTGCAAAGTATGATCGTTTTGGCCACAGCGGTTTACGAGGCGGACAAGATTTTCACAGCTACACAAATGTAAACGATATTTTTTCACACTTCTCGGATATTTTCGGCGGAGCTTTCGGCGGCTCTTCAATTTTTGATGATTTCTTCGGCGGCTCTTCGCAGCAAAGATCGCGTCAACGTTCAACCGGGCAGCCCGGTGCCGATCTAAAAATAACTTTGAAGTTAACGCTCGAAGAAATTGCTGCCGGCACAACAAAAAAAGTTAAGATCAAAAAACATAATAAGTGTACAACTTGCAACGGAACCGGTGCAAAGAGTTCTTCTGCATTCAAAACATGTTCGGTCTGCAGCGGTACCGGAGAAGTTCGTCAAGTATCGAGATCAATATTCGGTCAGTTCGTTAACATAGCTCCGTGCAACAATTGCAGCGGTACAGGAAAAATAATTTCCGAACCATGCTCTGCTTGTTCCGGAGATGGAAGAGTTCAAGATGAATCAACGATTAAGATAAATGTTCCGGCTGGTGTGTTCGATGGAAATTACATGACATTACGCGGTGAAGGAAATGCAGGAAAAAACGGTGGACGTGCAGGCGACATAATTGTAATTTTCGAAGAGTTACATCATGAATTTTTTACACGCGATGGCGATAATGTAATTTATGAATTGTTCATCAGTTTTCCTGAAGCAGTTTTAGGAACTGAAGTTGAAGTCCCAACATTAAACGGAAGGGCTAAACTAAAAATCGAGCCCGGAACTTTACCCGGGAAATTTCTAAAGATGCGGGAAAAAGGAATTCAGCATCTTAACAGTCATGGCGCAGGTGATCAGCTTGTAAAAATCAATATTCATGTTCCTAAAAATGTTACGGCAAAAGAAAAAGAAATGTTGAAAGAACTTCAGAAGATGCCGAACATAAAAATCAGCGGTTAACAGTAAAAATATCTCCTATTTTTTTTTATTCAGCTAATTAATTAAACGGGGGGTTGATGAAATTATTAGAGAAGATTTCAAAAAAAATTGGTTTTACCCGCACAGAAACAAACGTCATCTTGTTTATTTTATCCGCATGTTTAATCGGTCTTGCCGTAAATATTTTAAAAAACATCAAAAACGATCAATCTTATCTTGAATTTGATTATAAAAAGCAAGACAGTCTTTTCAACGCCGTATCTAATGAACCGTTAGCAGGCGATTCAATTAAGAATAAAGAAGAAAAAAAGATTGATTCTCACCATGAACTTTTAGATTTTACTAAAGAGAAATTGACTAAACCTAAAGCGGAAAAATCAACTTCATCATCTAAGATTATAAATATCAATACCGCGACAATTTCGGAATTGAGTTCATTACCTGGTTTAGGTGAAAAAACAGCTAAAGGAATAATTGAGTATCGTGAGAAGCACGGTAGAATTAAAAATATTGATGAACTTCTTAAAGTAAAAGGAATCGGCAAAGCAAAATTAAGTAAGATCAAAAACAGAATTTCAATCGAATAGTTATGGAAGAATAACAATAATAAATTATAAAGAAACCAATGTTTAATAATCATGCAGGAATAAATTTAACCGAATCAAAACTGCAGCTTGTTGAGATCTGCTATAAAGAGAATTCATTTTATTTAGAGAACGTTGAACAGGCTGTTCACTTTGAAAATTTAACCCCCGACCTGAACGAGAGCAAGATCATTTCGATATTGAATGAATCATATATTAAGATCACAAAGAAAAAAAAGTTAAACTCGAAAAGTATTTCATTTGCACTCCCAAATAATTTTTTCAAAATTTTTGAAATTCCCTACGAAGAATCACTTGTAAAAAAAGATTTGAACGAACACTTCCGTTGGGAGATTTCGGTACTCTTTCCCCAATGCGATAAAGATAATTTTTATATACAGCATGTTGAAGTTGATAAAAGCACAATTCGCACTGAAAAAAGAGCAATCATTTTTGCAATAGATAAGAACTTAATAACTGCTATCAACAAATTTTGTATTCAAAACTCTTTGGAACTAAAATACATTGACAATGTCCATCTTGCATCGAATGCATTTCTATATTTAGATAAACCTCAAACTGTAAATGAAATATCTCTCAGCATTTATATTGATTCAAAATATTCTTCCTTGTCTGCAATTGAGGGAGTGTTCCCGTTCTATTTTAAGGTTTTGAATCCCGAAGCACCAAATATGTTCGATGAATTAACATCAGCAGCAAATAAATTGAATGAGTTCAATCTATCATTGGGTGATTTCAAAAAAATACTGCTTTACGGGCAAGACGTAACCGGTGAATTTGAAAACAAACTGAAAAATTTCTTTGGACTTCCGCTGCATAAAGTTAATCCGTTTGAAAGATTAAAAGCAGAAGAAAATTTGCTGAACAATCCTCTCTATAAATTCAAAAACAATTCGTTCACTGCCGCTACGGGCATAGCAATTAGAATTGTCTAATGAGAATCATAGCAGGAAAGTTCAAAGGAAGAACTATTAAATTTCTAAATTCAAAGTTAGTTCGGCCTACCACAGATAAAACAAAAGAATCAATATTTAATTATCTTGTTCACTCAATGGATTTTGGCGGAATAAAAGTTTGCGACATTTATGCCGGATCAGGCTCGCTTGGCTTGGAAGCATTAAGCCGCGGTGCAGATGTTGTTCATTTTGTTGAGAAGGATTTTCATGTTTCAAAAATGCTGCAGGAAAATATCTCATCTCTTAAAGCAGAGGATTCATGCAAGATCTATAGAATGGATGCAGTTCGTTTTTCTAAAATAACAGATCACGATCAGTATGATTTGATACTTGCCGATCCGCCTTTTTTTAAGAACGATATTCATCTTGTTGTAAAAAACATTTTAGAAAAAAATTTTCTTGCCGAGGGCGGATTAATGATCGTAGAAAGATCAATTCAGACTAAGAAGGAAGATGAAATAGATTTTAAGATCGAACCGTTCAAACGTTTGGGCGATAGTTTGATCTACAAGTTTGAATAATGTGATATAACTTTCATTAAATGATTTTTTATTGTACCTAAAGAATTATATTTTATCAGCAACAAAATCAGAGAATTACCATGGCAAAAGTAATTTATCCCGGAACATTTGACCCCGTAACAAATGGCCATATTGATATTGTTAGTCGTGCTGTTGAACTGTTTGATCAGGTAATTGTAACAGTAGCCAAAAATCCCGGCAAGACAGCTCTCTTTACAGTTGAAGAGCGTGTAGAAATGCTGAGAGAAAGTTTTAAGGATTTGAAAAAAGTTGTAGTTGATTCATTCGACGGTTTGGTCGTTGATCATGCAAGAAATTTAAATGCCATAGGAATAATTCGCGGACTTCGTGCTATAAGTGATTTCGAATATGAATTTCAGATGGCATTAATGAACCGTAAACTTGCCGGAGAGATTACAACAATTCTTTTGATGCCCCATGCAAAATATACTTATCTAAATTCAACAATAGTCCGTAACCTTGCACAATTTCACGGCGACATTTCCGAATTCGTTCCGCCGCATGTCTTTGAGAGATTAAAGAAGAAATTCGACTACAAGTAAACCGATTTTTTAACGGTCTCTATTCATCAAATAGGGAATTAGAATATGCATTTGCAATTGTTAGATTGGATCATAGTAGTTGCATCTCTCTTAATTTGTTTTGTGCCGGCTCTATTTTTTGGCAAGAGAGCAGGAAAGAACACATCAGAATTTTTTGCATCAGGCCGTTCTGTTCCATGGTGGTTAGCCGGACTTTCGATGGTTGCAACTACATTCAGCAGTGATACTCCAAATCTTGTAACAAACATTGTTCGTACAAATGGCGTTGCGGGAAACTGGGTCTGGTGGGCTTTCGTGTTAACAGGTGTTTCAACAGTTTTTTTCTACGCACGGTTATGGCGGCGTTCCGGTGTAATGACCGATCTTGAATTTTATGAACTACGTTATTCAGGTAAAGCCGCAAGTTTTGTCCGTGGATTCCGTTCAGTCTATTTAGGATTTTTCTTTAACTGCATGATTATGGCAACAGTGAATCTTGCAGCTTGTAAGATTGCAGGTATACTATTTGGTTTCGATCGTTGGCAGACACTTTTACTTGTTGGTGTGTTGAATGTTGTCTTTGCAACTTACTCCGGTCTCTGGGGAGTTTTAGTAATTGATATGATTCAATTCTTTATTAAGATGACTGCAGTAATTGCTGCTGCCTATTTTGCTTTGCAGTTGCCACAGATCGGCGGACTTAGCGGACTTGTTGATAAACTTTCACATATAAAAGGTCCCGGTGGAATAAATTATTTAAATATACTCCCGGATTTTTCCAACAATTGGGATATAGCAATAGCAATTTTTATAATGCCGGTTGCAGTTCAGTGGTGGGCAGTTTGGTATCCGGGTGCAGAACCGGGAGGCGGAAGTTATATTGCCCAAAGAATGCTCGCATCTAAATCGGAAAAAGATTCTCTCGGTGCAGTTCTGTTTTTTAATGTTGCTCACTATGTTCTAAGACCATGGCCATGGATTCTTGTCGGGCTTTGTTCAATAATTATTTATCCTCAGTTATCAGATATTCAAAATGCTTTTCCAAATCTTGATCCGAAATTACTCGGGCATGATATAGCTTATCCTGCAATGTTAAAATTTCTTCCGGTCGGATTTATTGGTTTAATGGTTGGCGGACTAATTGCAGCGAACTCATCAACTATTCTAACTCATCTCAACTGGGGCGCTTCATATTTAGTTCATGATTTTTATAGACGATTTATTAGAAAAGATAAAAGTGAAAAACATTATGTATTGATAGGGCGCGTTGCAACAATTGTATTATTCTTTAGCGCATCTTCACTTGTATTTTTTTTGGATACTGCTTATGACGCTTTCAACGTCATTCTTCAGATCGGTGCAGGAACCGGATTACTCTATTTACTTAGATGGTTTTGGTGGAGAATAAATGCTTGGTGTGAAGTAACAGCGATGGCAAGTTCATTCTTCATTTCGATACTTATGTTGATATTAAATAAAAGCGGAATACATTTCAGTTCTCACATTGCACTAATAATTACAATTCTATTTACAACCATATGCTGGGTTGTTACAGCTTATTTAGGACCACAAACCGACCGCAAAACATTAATAGAGTTTTACAAAAACATTCGTCCATTCGGTCCCGGCTGGAAGAAGATACGCGAAGAAGCTGGAATATCGGAAGCTGATGCAAAATCGTCTCATGAAAATATTCCTCTTGGATTACTTGGCTGGTTTTCAGGTTGTATAGTTATTTGGTCTTCGCTTTTTACAATTGGTAATTTTTTATATGGAAGAATTAATTATGCATTAATACTTCTTGCGGTTTTTATTGTTAGCGGAATTATATTAATAAGAGTAGTAAACAAACTTTGGATAAATGGTAAAACGGAATCTATTTAATTAGGTGAGAGTTAAGAAGCGAAAAGTAAATTTTAGAACTTCCCACTTCTACTTTCTTATTTCTGATTCCTTACTTCTGCATTATATCACATTTCTACTAAATAAAAACTTGGTTTATTATGTTTAAAAAAATATTCAATTTTTTCCAACCGGCTTCTCCGATACCACGAGAGACTGACAAAACAAAAATTGATGCTGTATATAAGAAATATCGCTGGTCTGTTTTCCTATCTACAACATTTGGATATGCAATTTATTATATCTGCCGCCTAAGCATCAATGTTATGAAAAAACCAATTATAGATGAAGGCATTTTCACAGAAATCCAACTTGGAATAATTGGCTCTGCATTATTTTTTTCTTATGCAGCCGGAAAATTAGTGAATGGTTTTTTGGCCGATCATATCAACATCAGACGCTTCATGGCAACAGGACTATTTGTCTCCGCGATTGTTAATCTTGTCCTCGGTTCCCAATCACTATTTATACTTTTTATAATTTTATGGGGCATCAACGGCTGGTTTCAAGCTATTGGTTCTAATGCTAGCGTGGTTGGTTTAGTCAGATGGTTCAGCAAAAAAGAAAGAGGAACTTATTACGGATTTGGCAGCGCAAGTTTGAGTATGGGTGAAGTATTTACTTTTATCGTTACATCTTTCATCGTTACAACTGCAGGATGGAGATATGGTTTTTGGAGTTCTGGAATTTTCGGAATTATCGGCACCCTACTGTTATTACGTTATTTCCATGACAGCCCTGAAAGCAAAGGTCTGATGCCGATAGCCGAATATAAAAATGACTACGAAGCAGTTCCAGTTAAAGAAAATTCTATTACTTCTATACAACTCGGTTTACTGAAAAATCCGGCTCTCTGGATTTTAGCTTTATCAAGTTTGTTCATTTATGTAGTGCGTTATTCTATTAATAGTTGGGGAATTTTATTCCTTCAAGCGCAAAAAGGTTATACAAGTTTAGAAGCAAGTTCGATAATTTCTGTCAGTTCAATATTCGGAATAGTGGGCACAATTTCTTCCGGCTTAATTTCAGATAAAATATTTAATGCAAGAAAAAATATTCCCGCTTTATTTTTTGGAATTTTGAACTCGTTATCTTTAGCTGTCTTTTTATTGACTCCTAAAAATTTTCTTTGGGTTGATATTGTAAGTATGGTGTTTTTTGGAATTTCCATTGGTGTGTTAGTCTGTTACTTGGGCGGTTTAATGGCGCTCGACATTTCACCCAAAAAAGCTTCCGGTGCTGTAATGGGAATGATTGGAATAACTAGTTACTTCGGTGCTGGTATTCAGGACATTGTAAGCGGATACTTGATGGAACACAATAAAATTGTTGTTAATGGAATTGGTACATATGATTTTTCTTTTATAAATCTATTTTGGATTGGTTCCTCTGTTTTATCTTGCTTGTTGGTCCTTTTTGTTTGGAACGCTAAAACAAATAGATAGAATTAATCATCGGCATCATGATGCGCTGGAAAATTGTTGGGGAAACAAAAATTGCATTTGAGACGCTGTGTTTCTAAATTAACCGCCTAAAATTTTACTATTTCTAAAGCGGAGGTTGTTTTTATGCCGATGATGGCACGGATGAGAAGTTTAGCTCCTTGGTTAATGCTTACGTTTGGCGGTATTTTTGTTCTATTCATGGTTCTATCTGATTCAAAAGTTACAGATTTTTTGCGTTCACAAAAGCAAAATGTAGGTTCTGTTGATGGTGAGGACGTTACTTATCAAGAATATTCCAGTTTGGTTGATAGAGCTAGAAAAAATCAAGAAGAAACATCAAAACAAACCATTGATGAGTCTCAAATGGATTTTTTCAGAGACCAGGTTTGGGATGCACTTGTAACACAAAAATTAATTAATAAAAAAGTTCAAGAATTTGGAATTGTTGTTACTGATAATGAAGTTAGAGAAGCACTGCTTGGTCCAAATCCGCCTGCTCAACTCAGACAGCAGTTTACCGATTCCACAGGTAATTTTAATCGTCAGCTTTATGAAACGGCATTAAGAGATCCCCGAAATAAACAAATTGTAATTACTGTTGAAGAACAGATCAAAGAACAATTGATCCAGCAAAAATTACAAAATTATGTTTCCGCTTCGGTAATTATCAGCGATGAAGAAGCTAAAGATCAATTCATCAAACAAAATATTAAAATGAAAGCTAATTATGTTTGGATTGATCTAAATACTATTCCCGATACAGAGGTTAAAGTTAGTGAAGATGAATTGAAAAAATATTATGATGAACATGCGGAAGAATTTAAACAAGTAGCTGAAAGAAAAATAAAATATGTTCTCTTCAATAAACTTGCTTCCAAAGATGATTCTTTAAGCATCAAAAAAAATCTCGAATTAATAGTTACAAAACTAAAGAACGATACTGCAACATTTAAGAAGTATGTTGAGATCTATTCCGAACGACCATACTCAAAAGATACGGTTCAACTTTCAACCCTTGCGGCGCAAGTAAGAGATGTTTTAGTAAAAGCAAAAACCGGTTCTGTCCTTGGTCCATATATTACATTTGAAGGTTATGTTGTCTATAAAGTGGTTGATAAAGTTAAGTCGAAGAAAGAACAAGTTAGAGCTTCGCATATCCTAATTAAAACAACCGGAAATGATAAAGCCGATCTTCAAAAGGCAAATGATATTTATAATCAGTTAATGAAAGGTGCGGACTTTGCATTGGTAGCTAAAGAAAAATCAGATGACGGAAGTAAGTTTCAAGGCGGAGATCTTGGATGGTTTGGACGGGGACAAATGGTTAAACCGTTTGAAGACGCCTCATTCAACGGCAAAATTGGTGTAATTCAAAAACCGGTTAAATCTCAGTTTGGTTATCATATAATAAAAGTAACCGATCGTTCTAAAGAAGATTTAGTGATTGAGAAGATCGTAAACAAAATTCAAATATCAGCTTCAACCTCTGATAAACTTTTTACAGATGCTCAAGATTTTTCATTCATAGCTAAGAAAGACGGATTTGAGTCCGAAGCAAAATTAATGAAGTATAGCGTTATTGAAACTCCGTCATTCAATGAAGAATCACAAGCTCTGCCGGGTATAGGAGTTAATCAAGCACTTGTTAAATTTGCTTTTGAAAACAGTGTAGGTGAGATAAGCGATGTTTACAGAGTTCAAGCAGGATATGTTGCTGCTATGGTTTCCGATGTTATTAAACCCGGATTGAAAAAGTTTGATGATGTAAAAGCACAGATCAAAAGTTTGGTCTTAAAAGAAAAGAAACTTGAAAAATCATTATCAATTGTTAAAGACATTCGTTCAAAAATGAGTGATGCAGGAGATGCATCAGTTGCAAAAACAATTTGGGCAGCGGCTAAAGTTGATACAACTGCCGAATTCACATCTGTCGGAAATATTCCCGGAATCGGCCGTGAATTTGCATTCTCTGATTATTCATTAGAAGCTGAACTGAATAAATGGTCTCAACCAATTAAAGGAAGTTTAGGTTCGTTTCTGATCAAAGTTAATTATAGGGTTAAATTTGATCTGGGAACATTTGAGATCGAAAAACCATCGATCAAGAAACAAATGCTTCTGGCTAAGAAGAGCCGATATTTTGGGCAGTGGGTTCAGGACTTAAAGAAAGAAGCGAAAATTGTTGATAATAGATATCACTTCTACAGATAAAAATTAAAGAGGTTGTCTCAAAAGTCTTTGTGAATCTTTGTGCTCTTAGTGTCTTTGTGGTTGGAATTTTGTCTTTTTAATAAATGAAAGATTTTTACCACAAAGGCACAAACCTGCCCGCCACGTTTGAATATATTCAGGCAGGCGGGGGTCACTAAGAATCACTAAGTTATTTTTTACTTTTGAAACGACCTCTTTTTTGCACTTTAAATTCAATCCGTAATTTCTGAATTTCCCTTTGGTTTATGACAAAATTTATAAAAATATTATTTCTCATTTCTATTCTACCGATCATTTCTTCCGCACAGGCAAACGGAAAAGATCTTGGGATTTCATTTAATCTGAATTATACAACTACTTCCAAGCTTTTTTTACAACCCGATTCTCCCGATCTGATATTGAGAGGAGTACATCAGAGTCTTGATGATATATATAGTTATTCTATAGATGTTCGTTATCAAGTTTCAGAATCAATTATTCTTGGTATTGGTTCAGAATTAATAAAAAAAACTTTTGATAACAGTATTAATCTTGGCGGGATTAGAGCTTCAATGAAAGATGGTTATAAAATGATTCCTATTGAATTATCGGTATATTATTTAATTCCATTTTCAACTGAACAATTTAAGTTTTATATGGGCGGAGGTTTTGGATTATATATCGGTGAACAGATTCGTGAATTGGGAGATGTGTCTATTTCAAACGAAAGTAAAAAGATCGGGTATGGAATTCAGGTGTCGGTCGGAATGGATTATTTAGTTAATCAGTTTTTATCAGTCAGGGGACAAATGCGGTTTCGAGATCCGGAGTTTGAAATGGAAAGTAAATATTCCGACACAACAGTTAACTATAATGGAAAAACTTATATTTTGCCGGTAGAAAAATTTACTTCAAAAGTTAATATTAATGGAATTACATTTGTTATAGGTGCTGTAATCAATTTATAACTAACTACTCTATTCTTTCCTAAAACATTCTTTAAAATTATCCATCCGTATTCTTTATATTATACATCAAATGTTTATAGTTAGCCATTTATATGAACGAAAAGAGAATTTATCTTACCGGATTTATGACGAGCGGAAAAAGTACGCTTGGTCCCATACTTGCAAACGTACTTGGCATGGAGTTTTTTGATCTTGATAAGGAAATTGAGAAAAAAGAAAAACAGACCATAGTTGAAATCTTTGAAAAGGAAGGAGAATCATACTTCCGCGAGGTTGAACACGGTATTTTGAAAAATCTTTCAAAAAAAGATTGTGTTGTAATATCTCTTGGCGGCGGTACAATTACAAATAAAATTAATTTTGATCTTTTACAATCAACAGGCAAGATTATTTACTTAAAAGTATCACCAAATAATTTATATAAAAGATTGAAGAACAAAATTGACCGTCCGTTATTTAGAGATCTTGTTCTAGGAGAAAAATCCGAAGAAGATTTTCTGGAAAAGATAAAAGAGCTCTTGGAAAAAAGAAGAGAATATTATGAAAAAGCAGATCTTATCATTGAAACAGATATGCAGCCGATTGGAAGAACAGTTGATAAAACCGCAAATAAAATAATGGCTCTCTTTAATGAAAAAAGTTGAAGTTAATATACCCGGCAAAGAATATTCCGTTTTGATCGAACAGCATTTATTCGACCGGTTGGAAAAAATTATTCTATCAAAGAAATCGAATAAGAATTTATTCATTGTAATTGACCGAAAAGTTTTAGAGTTACATAGAACCAAAATAATCCGATTCGTTTCAAATTTTCCCGGGAAATACTTCATCCATGAATTTGTATCTGATGAATCAAATAAAAGTTTTTCATCTGCCGATAAAATGTATAACGATTTAATCTCACAAAAATTTGGACGCGATACTCTTATACTTGCCATTGGCGGCGGAATAACGGGTGATATTGCCGGTTTTGTAGCTTCAACATTTGCAAGAGGAATACAGTTCATACAAATACCTACAACCCTTCTTGCCGCTGTTGATAGTTCTGTTGGCGGTAAAACCGGAATTAATTTTAACGAGACAAAAAATATTATCGGAACATTTTATCAGCCCGAGATCGTTTTAATTGATACCGGATTTTTGAAAACCTTACCGGAAGAAGAGATCGTCTGCGGAATCGGGGAAATATTAAAATATGCTTTTTTAATAGATCAAAAATTTTTTGTTGCACTGAGAAATAATCTATTTAAGCTGATCAAACTTGATGCCTCATTCACATCAAAAATTATTGAATCATGTATCACATTTAAGGGAGATATTATTGCTGCCGATGAAAAAGAGAGTAGCTTACGAAAGATTTTGAATCTAGGTCATACATTTGCCCATGCTATTGAGATTGAACAAAATTACCGGATAAAACACGGACAAGCTGTTATAGTCGGATTAGTATGTGCGTTAGATCTTTCCCGGAGAATGGAGATCTTAGATAAAAAACTATTTGAGGAATATTTACAGCTTCCTCTTTTGTTGAGAAATTTTATTTCAATAAATAATTTTGATACAGACCATATTTATGAAGTTATGAAACGCGATAAAAAAGGTCTCAATAATAAAATTAAATTTGTTTTGATAAATTCGATCGGAAATATTTTAGTTGACATTGAAGCTGAAGAAAGCGAAGTGCTTCAATCAATTCAGCAGGGAATCGGTTATTTCAAAAAGTAGTATACTCTTCCTATGTATGTAAATAAATTAAAAAAAATAAAATTCTATTCTTCGTTCCTACTAATTCTACTATTCTTGTTCATTACATTCCCCAAAATATCTGCTCAAACTGAAAGAGAAACTCGAGCTGTTTGGGTTGCAACAAATTTCAGATTGGATTGGCCTCCTCCAACATTCGATCAGACAAAACAGAAACAAGCACTTATTGATATCTTCGATGACGTTAAATCAAAAAATCTCAACACTGTTTTTTTCCAAGCCGGTATAAATGGAACTGTTCTATTCAAATCGTCATTTGATCCCTACTCTCCATACATAACCGGCGAAGTTGATCATGAGGGAACTTACGATCCTCTTCAGTTCGCTATCGAGCAGGCACATAAACGCGGATTAGAAATTCATGCGTGGATCAATTGCATAAGATGTTTCAGCGGAACTGAATTAAATATATTGAATAACCCAAATCATATTTCTAAACGTAAACCGGAATGGGTTATTGAAGATGTACGCGACGGACAAAAATCTTACTGGCTCGATCCCGGACTTCCTGAAGTACGCGAATATCTTTCCGATATGATTGCGGAAATGGTTGAGAAATATGATGTGGACGGAGTTCACCTTGATTTTTTACGTTATCCCGGTAAAAATTTTGAAGATGAATTTTCTTACAGTGTTCACGGAACAGGATTATCGCGGGATGAATATAGAAGAAAAAACATAACCGATCTTGTTGAACTTATTAATAAAAAGATCAAAGCATTAAAACCTTTTGTAAAACTTGGTGTGGCGCCGATCGGAATTTTCAAAAATGAAAACGGAATAACCGGCTGGGAAGGTTATTCGGAAGTTTATCAAGATTCTCGTGAATGGCTTAAACGGGGACTGGTTGATTATTTAGCACCGCAAATCTATTGGGGGTTCGATGATAGTCCGCGTTTTGGATCGGTTGCAAAAGAATGGACTGAAAATTCTTTTGGCAGAAGCATTATTCTTGGAATCGGTGCTTACAAACCAAATGTAAAATCTGAAATTAATTCAATGATACAATATGCCCGCACGATCAATGCCGGTGGTGTAGCATTTTTCCGTTATCAAAATATTAAGGATATTGAATTCGATTCGTTTCAGTATAAGACTTATCCTGCGGCAATGTCCTGGCTCGATGGAATATATCCGGATCCGCCAACAGAACTGAATTTCAAAAAGAGCGAAATAAATAAAAATTTATTTTCTCTAAGCTGGAATTTTCAAAAAATGAAATCTCAAAGCGATAGCGTCCGTTATTTTGCGTTGTACAGTCTGCCAAATTCTAATTCCGAACTTCTTCCGGATTATCTGTTTGATGTTATTTCTGCCGATAGAACATCTGTTACACTTGCAATAGACAGACCGCGTCGAGTTAATTATTACTACACTTTAAAATCAGTCAGCAAATTGTGGAATGAAAGTATCGAGTCATCGAATGTTATAGAAATAAAATTTTCGGAATTGAGCTCTCTTGCGCAACTTGATGATATATTAACAAAACCCGTTTTGCTTAAAGACCAGTCCGGCAATTCAAACATTCTTCTTTACACAAAAGAAAAAGAAAAGATCGAAATTATTGGTACGAAGGGAAAAGAGAATGAAATTATTTTAACTGAAAATGTTCTACCCGGTAAAAATATTTTATCACTTGGGAAAAATTTGTCCGGCTACCAATCACTAAAAATTACTTTTAAATCATCAAATAGAGAAGTTGAGTTGAAATTGTAAAACGGGAGAATATGAATTGGTCTTGTCTAAATAGGTTCAAGTTATAGATTCAAAGAGAAGAGCGCTTGCGGACGTCCTTAAATTAAAAATTTAGTTTTCATTAAATCTTTTACACTTTTAATCACGTGCTTTTCTTTTGCATTATTCCAATAGATTTTTTTATACGATGGTGTCGTATAAAATGTCAAGATATTATACGATGGTATCGTATAGAAGTATTAATAAATTCCCGCTATTAGAATATTACCACTGAAAACAGTTGTGAAATGTAATTCTTCATTTTTTCCATTCTTAAAAGAATAATTTCAGTATTCAATGGTTGCTAACATTTACAAAACCAAATTTTGCTTTACTTGCACTGTTTGCGCGGGCGTTAATATATTCTTCGGCACTTAAAGCAGAGATTTTTTCCGCAAGCTGGTGCCGGCAAAATAAGAAGTTTACAGTAAACAGTTCTCAATTGGCGGGCTGCTACTCGCCCCCATTTTTGCTATATAATTAAAAGAGTGCTAACTTTGTTATAGAAAGTAATTAATAGCTAGAGCAAAAAATGAATACAATCTTTCAAATAAATGCAGATGAGCTGGACGGAAAATTTCTTGATACACTTAAAAAACTTTTTAAGAATAAGAAACTTGTTATATCTGTAATGGAAGATACAGATGAAACCGCTTACCTCTTACAGTCCGAATCAAATTCACAAAGACTTTTTAATGCATTGGAAGAGATAAAGACTAAAAAGGATCTGATGATTGTAAATTCTGTTGAAGAATTAGAAGCGCTGGTAAATGGATAGAAAGATTATTCTATCGAGCACGGCTTTGGAAGATTTAAGGTTCTGGTCCAAGAATGACCCCAAAACAATTCAAAAGATTTTCAAGTTAATATCCGAGATCCAAAATTATCCATTCGAAGGAACCGGAAAACCGGAACCGTTAAAATATAATTTAGCGGGTTGTTGGTCGAGAAGAATTGATGAGGTTAATAGACTAGTTTATAAAGTTGAGGAAGAATCGGTAATAATATTATCGTGTAAATATCATTATTAGTTACTGGCAATTATGTGGATGTTTAGATGGATAAAAAAGGGCGTTTGGGGAACGCCCTTTGTTATTAAATATCTAATTCATGCGGAGCTGTATTTTTAACTTTACTTAATGCCTCCTTAAATTTTGCTTTACTTGCACTGTTTGCGCGGGCGTTAATATATTCTTCGGCACTTAAAGCAGAGATTTTTTCCGCAAGCATAGACGATACCAACTGGTTGATCGAAGTTTTTTCTTTTCTTGCTAAGTCTCTTGCTTTTTTATGCAAAGATTCCGGTAGTCTTAAATTTATATTGCCCATTTCACACCTCAATTAAAACTCTATTATTATATGGCAAAATAAATAATTTGTTCTATACGACGGTATCGTATAGTTTTTTATCGGCAATGTGCCGGACTTTGAAATAGTTTTCTATAAAACGGAACTTATCTACTTTCAACCCAGTAAAAACCTCAGCTTTATTATTACGCAGATAATTTCTTAATTTTGCTTTGCAAAAAGAATAACACCTGTAATTATTAAAAGTTAAAAGCAAATAGTACCAGACTGAAAATTAAATTATAGATAAATATATATGTCAAAAAACAAAACACAACCTTCAAAAAAGCAACCGAGAAAAAATTTATGGATGCAGATTACCGTTGTTGTAGTCTTAATTGCATTCGTTGCATATTTCATATTATCGAACATACTTGTTAATAATGAATCTAAAAATAATGATCTGGAAAAAGCAGTGGGAAATAGAACAGCATATTCGTTTGTAAAGGAAGGTGATCTTTCATTTACTAATCCTAAAGGAGATTCCATCGCGCAGATAGAAATTGAAATTGCCGATGATGATCAGCAAAGACAAACCGGATTAATGTTCCGCAATAAGATGGGCGAGTATCAAGGAATGTTATTTATATTTGACAGTGAAGCACCGCAAGCATTTTGGATGCATAACACAGTTCTTCAGCTCGATATTATTTATGTTAACTCTAAGATGGAAATTGTTCACATCGCTAAAAACGCTAAGCCGTATGATGATAAATCGCTTCCTTCTGTTAAACCTGCGCAATATGTAGTGGAAGTTAATGCCGGATACTGTGATAAAATTGGAATTAAAGAAGGCGATAAGATTGTATGGAGAAGAATATAAGTGGCGAATAAAGCTCCTTTAGTTGCAACACTTTTACTTTCATGTCCCGATCAAAAAGGATTGGTTGCGCGCATCTCGCAATTTATTTTTCAGCAGGGCGGCAATATACTTAATCTTGATGAACATGTTGAAAGTGAAGAAAAAATGTTTTTTACTCGTGTTGAATGGAGTATGGCGGAAGTAAGGATATCAATTTCTGAATTCGAAAAAGAGTTTTCTGAATTAGCTAATGCTATTTCTGCCGAATGGGAAATTAGATACAGCAACGACAAAAATCGTTTGGCAATTTTTGTCTCGAAGTATGAACATTGTATTCAGGAAATATTGTGGTTATACAGCATTGGCGAACTTAACGCTCAGATAAAATTAATCATTTCAAATCATAACGATTTAGAATATCTGGCAAGACAGTACAATATTCCATTTCATCTATTTCCAGTTACCGCACAAAACAAATTCGAACAGGAAACAAAAGAACTTAAGCTGTTAAGTGAAAACCGGATTGATACAATAATTCTTGCTCGTTACATGCAGGTATTATCCAATAATTTTGTAAAAGAATATCCTTTCAGAATCATCAACATACATCATTCGTTCTTGCCTGCGTTTATGGGTTCAAATCCATATCGTCAAGCTTACGAGAAGGGAGTAAAAATCATCGGGGCTACAAGCCATTATGTTACGGAAGTTCTTGATGAAGGACCTATTATTGAACAGGACGTAACTAGAATTACTCACCGCGATTCGCCAAAAGATTTGATAAGTAAAGGGAGGGAATTAGAGCGCTCGGTTCTTGTCCGCGCGATTAAATATCATATTAATAGTCGAGTGCTTCCTTACGGTAAAAAAACAATAATCTTTGAATAACTGAAACGTAAATCGTAATAAGCTGGGAATAATGAGTTTTACCCCTCGCTTATAGCTTCTTACTCCTAATTATATTTACTTCTTTTTCTTTGCTGCTTTTTTCTTCACAACCAATTTTGCTTTCTTAACTCTTTTTCTATTTACCTTTGATCCTTCGCTAACGCTCATGACAGGCTTTTGACCTTTCACATTTTTCATTTTAATAAGACTGCCGCTGTTGCAATATTTGCATTTCATAGTCAATGTTATGAAACAAAAAACTATTCAATTAATTTTTTTATCGAATCTATCTTTGAGAACAATGACAATCTTTTCCCCAGTTAAATATTTTTGTGGATAGAAACAGAAGAGATTTCTGCTTTGCTTATCGAAAATAATTAGGAAGAAGAAATATCTTCAACTTTTCCAACAATCACTTTGCCGTCTTTCCAAACAGCAATTGGGTAACCTAATTTTCTACGTTTTTCGATTTCTTCAGCAATCGCTCTTTGCATCATAACTGTTAATCGCGATTTTGGTACTGTTATATTCTTTGTTTTCATTATAGATTCAAAAATAAATTTGTTGCATTTATTTCTTATTCTTTTTCTTAACTGCCTTTTTCTTTACAACCGGTTTTGTCTTCCCACCACGGCGGGCAAGCTTAACAGTTTTACTTTTCACCTTTGACCCTTCGCTAACGCTCAGGGCTGGCTTTTGACCCTTCACATTTTTCGACTTCACCTTAAATGTTTTTTTCTTTGCAACTGATTTAACTTTTTTCTTAGCAACCGGTTTCTTAGCTGCTTTCTTTTTTGAAACATGTTTCTTCTTTTTACTTGCAGCTTTTTTTACGGAAGCTGATTTTATCTGACTTGCCGCTATCAAATTCAACGCGCCGCCTGCCTTGAACCATTCTATTTGTCCCGCGTTGAATGAATGATTGAGCATTATCTCATCAGTAGAATCATCGGTGTGTTTAACAATTAACTTCAGTTGTTTCTCTGGTGCGAATTCATTTAATCCAACTAAACTTAGTTTATCATCTTCTTGAATCTTATCGTAATCGCTCGGATTGGCAAATGTTAACGGAAGCATTCCTTGTTTCTTCAAATTAGTTTCGTGAAT
>JACRFC010000025.1 GCA_016234355.1 Ignavibacteriales bacterium | reverse complement strand
TTGAATAATTGAGATTTCAATTCCTCTGACGGTGATGGATTTATTTTTTGTCATAATTGTTACTCTAAAAAGTTATGTTCAAATTGTTTTTTCACCACTATTGTTTTTAGGTGGTCGCATTTTGCGACCAGCTCTTTTTTATGAGGTTCCAAATTGGAACCTCAAAACCTTTAGAGGTGGTCACAATTTGTGACCACCTCTTCTTTTTCATCTTGAGTAAGCTCAAACATAAAATCTATTGGAAAGCGTTCGATATTGCGTTTAACAGCTTGATTAAGAACTTTGGTTGAAACACCATATAATTTAGCAAGGTCGGAAGCGATCATTACTTTTTGACCACGAATAAGTAAAATTCTTTTTTCTATCAACTCGTTGGGCAGTAAGGATAATTTTTTCATAGATAACCCCATTTTTTAGGTGGTCACAATTTGTGATTTCAAATTTTCAAATATTGCCTTCGTTAGATTAGACTGGTGCCAAATTGCCACTAGTTGCTCTTATAAATTTTCCTTAAAATAATCGCATTTTGCGATCACCTTACTAATTTACACTGAACATTATTCACTTTTTACGCTTGCCTTGTATTATTTTCAAAATTCTATCAAAATACTCTTCGAAAGTTTCATCAGAATCCATAGGGATATTTTCCAAAGCCGACCCGACAGAGTCAAGTAGATCGTAATATTTTTCGAATGTTTCTCCCAACAGCTTTTCATCTTCTGTTTCCCAATAATGTCCTTCGTCAATAACTTCAAATTCTTGGAAGTATTTTTTACTTAGATATTTTAGCAAATGAATTATGAGCTTATGAACATTGCTGCCGGCAAATTGTGTTTTAACTGAAAGCATATATAAATATTTCTTATGTGCTTCGTCGGCGGAATAACCAAATATTTTTAAGTGAGCCGGGCTGCTCATTCTGCCGTTGGATAAGAAACATAAATTAATTGTTTCGCAATCCGGCGGTGTGAAATTAATACCGTAAATATTTTCAGTGTAGGAATCGTTATCAAAATTATTCGAAGGAAATTGTTCTTCGTAAACGGTGTATTGCCAATTATAGATTTCTGCGATGTCTTTTACTTCTTCTATCATTTCCGAAAGAGAAGCTTGAGAGTTAAATTTACCATTATAGTGAATGCTTAATCCCATGTTTTAAAACTCGTCATATTTTTTGTACTAAAGTCCAGCATGTAAAGGAGTAGTTCCCTGGTAATCGAATTTTTTATCTACTTTTTGCGGACTGGTATCTTTATTCCGCAATGTTGATTTCTTTGAAATAAATCATTAAGCCAAAGTCTTACAAGTATGTCTATTGGGTCTTTTCAATTTGCTGCAATTTTTTTATTTCATCTTCAATTTTTTCAAAGGATTTGTTTGGATTGCCAAGTAGTTCTTCATTTGTAATTCTGATAAACCCAATGCCAAAGTCTTCAAGGTATTTTTGTCTTTCTTTATCATAAACTTTTTGGTCTTCATGTTCGTGAACGTCGCCGTCTATCTCAACAGCTAATTTGAGTTTCGGGCAGTAAAAATCAATAACGTAATTATCAACTGAGTATTGACGAAGAAATCTTTCCTTCATTTGTCTTTTGCGAAGATACATCCAGACGATTTTTTCGCAGTAGGTCATATTTGCACGAAGTTGCCTTCGGCGTTCTTGCATTTCTTTTTTGTTAAAGTGTTCAGTCATACCGTGGCTCTCTTCGAACCCACCCCAGCCCTCCCTTTCACAAAGGGAGGGAGTTTAAAAATCCTCCCCTTTAAAAAAGGGGAGGGTTGGGAGGGGTTCCTTTGTTTATCTGAAACATAAAATCTTCGGGAATCTTTTCACAAAGGGCTAATTTTTAATTTATACATTTTATTTATTTCTTCAACCTTTTGATTGATGAACTCTCGAGCAAAGATTTCATTTGAGTGATTGCTATTTCATTCAATCTTATTATCCTTTCAGATTGAGGAAGTCCTTGTCTAATCATAACTGCATTGATGCTTTCAAGGTTGCTTAGTACTACAAGCTGCTCAAGTTCTGCATAGTCTCTAACATTTCCTTTTTTATCCGGATTATTATCTCTCCATTCTTTTGCTGTAATTCCGAACAAAGCCACATTCAACAAATCGGCTTCATTTACATAAACAAAATTTGATTGTTGTTTTGTAACCTTAGAGGGAATAAGTTTTTCTTTTATTGCATCAGTATGAATTTTATAATTTACTTTGGCAAGAGTACGCTGAAAGTTCCAATCGAGAGATAGAGTTTTTGCTTCTTCTTCTTTTAAGCGCTGGAATTCTTTGATGAGATAGATTTTAAATTCAGCACTTATCCACATACCAAATTCAAATGCAATATCCTTGAACGCGTAAGTACCGCCATATCTTCCGGCAGATGCTTTTAAGCCAATAGCATTTGTTTTTGCGATCCATTCTTTTACACTTATCTTATAATTATTCAAACCAACCTGGCTTTTAATTATGGCAAATCCGCCATAATTAAAATTAGGATTATAGATACTTTCCCATATACCCAGGAATTCAACGGTATTCCTATTCCTAAGCCAATCTGAAATAAAAAAATCGCCGTCTTTAGCTTTCAACATATCAGTCAATGAGATATAATCTTTTTGATTTGCTTGAATAATTGAGATTTCAATTCCTCTGACGGTGATGGATTTATTTTTTGTCATAATTGTTACTCTAAAAAGTTATGTTCAAATTGTTTTTTCACCACTATTGTTTTTAGGTGGTCGCAACTTGCGACCAGTTCTTTTTTTTGA
>JACRFC010000028.1 GCA_016234355.1 Ignavibacteriales bacterium | reverse complement strand
TGAAATTCACTTTATTTGGCTGAATGAATTTGTAATTGGATACAACACTCATTTTAATTTCAAAAAGTAACTTGATATTTTCAGCGTCTTGATTAACACTGTTGGTTGTGCAGAACGCAAGGTCAGCACTTGATTGACGGGTTAGTCCAAGTTCATCACAAACAACACCATTTACGGCAAACAGTTCTAATTTTTTTGCGATTGGTTCAAAAAGTGTCTTGCTCCATTTTTCCGTAAATTGTCCTATGAGTGAATTTCGGCTCTGTAAAGTTTGTCCTTCAGCGCCTGCACCTTTTGGAACATAAGCATAGTAACCGCCTTGAAGATTGTAAAAAAGTTGTTCGGGAGAAGCAAAGTTTTTAAGTGCTTCGGTGAAAAATTGAATTTCAGTGTCGTTGTTCCAAAGTACCATATTCAATAGTTCTCTTTAATATTCTACATATAAATGTAATTAATTTTCGTGGTATCATTCCCAACAAAATGTCTAAATCTCAATCTCTTTCGGGTCTGTTTCTAATTCAACTATTCTCCATTCATTTTCTTCTTTATCGAAATCAGTTATTTTTTCTAACGGAACTTTCAAATATTTTCCTTGAGCAGTAACGGCAACGTCACCATTTTTCAAAACAATCTCACCGGTTCCTTCAAACATTCTGTTGTTCTCATTTGTTATCCTCCCGATTACTTTCAGTTCTTCATTGAGCGGGATTGGTTTTTTGAATTTCACATTCAGATCAATAGTTACACCCCAAACCTCCGTTTCATTTTTATTTAATATTGCCCGCCCAATAGTTTCATCCAGAATTGCCGATGCTACTCCGCCATGAAGTCTTCCCGGATAACTTTGATGTTCTTCTGAAGGTGTGAATATTGCAATCAATTCATTCTCTTTAGTAACATAAAAATGAGCGTGAATACCAAACTTGTTTTTTAATCCACAGACAAAACACAATTTCGAGTTATGCTGTTTACCAACTATCTGATGTACCATTCCTATCTCCATTTACGATATCAAAAATTAAAAGAATCTCGAGTTGAAGCCAAGACAATTTCGAATTAATTTTTTATCAAATGTTTTTATAATTATTTTTAATAGGACTTTAAAGTGAAATAATTAAGAGAGCATATGAACAGAGATGCATCTGAATTAAAGCTAAAACATATCTTTGGATTAAATTGCTTTTATGATGACCAATGGAACGTTATCCAAAAATTATTTGACGGAGAAAGAATATTACTTATTGAAAAAACCGGGTATGGAAAATCACTTTGTTTTCAATTCCCGGCTACTCAACTTGAAGGACTAACTATCGTTTTCTCACCGTTACTTGCACTAATGAGAGATCAAATTAAATTTCTTACCTCGCATGGAATTGCAGCAAAGTCTATCAACAGTGAACAAACTGAAGATGAGAATGAGCAAGTGATCCAAATTGCCATACAAAACAAAATTAAAATTCTTTATATAGCACCGGAAAGGCAGGAAAATCGCGATTGGTTAGATGCAGTAAGGAATATTAAAATATCAATGGTGGTTATTGATGAGGCGCATTGTATCTCTGTATGGGGACATGATTTTAGACCCGCTTATAGAAGAATAATCAATTTAGTTAAACTCATTCCGCAAAATTTTCCGGTACTTGCAACAACAGCAACAGCTACTCAAAGAGTTGCTAATGACATTATTGAACAAATTGGCGGAAAAATTTCTTTGATTAGAGGAAATTTACTACGGGATAATTTTCAACTAAATGTCATTAGAGTAAAAAACGAAAATGAGAAATTAGAATGGATAGGTGAGATGCTGCCCAAATTCGAGGGCTCCGGGCTAATTTACACAGGCACCAGGAACAACACTGAAATCTTTTCCAAGTGGTTACAATTTATCGGCATAAGTTCAATAAATTATAACGCCGGACTTGATGCTGCATCGAGGATTGAAATTGAAAAAGGATTTATGGATAACCGCTGGAAATGTGTAGTAGCAACTAATGCACTTGGAATGGGAATAGATAAACCCGATATACGTTTTATTATTCATACTCAATTTCCAGGTTCACCTATCCACTACTACCAGGAAATAGGAAGAGCAGGCAGAGATGGTAAGAAAACAACTATATATCTGCTTTATAATCCGGATGATGTTGATTTACAAAATACTTTTATTGATGGCAGTAAACCTTCGGTAAAAAATTATTTCAAAGTAATTGATGCTTTAAAAAAAGAACCGCTTGGCGAACACGATCTAATGAGAAAAACTAATTTGAAACAAACTCAAATTAGGGTGATAAGAGCTGACCTATTAGACCAGAGCATTATTAAGGAAGTATTGTATAGCAGATCAAAAAAATACGAATACCAATTCAATGCACCGCAATTAGATACAAAAAGATTTGAAGAACTTCGAGAATTTAAGAGAAAAGAATTGTCACATATTATTGAATACGCCGAGTCTTCAACTTGTCGTATGAATTTTCTATGCTCTTATTTAGGTGATATATCGGAGACAAAATGCAACAAGTGTGATAATGATCAGCCTGAAATAGTCAGATATGATTTGTCTATAGATTGGCAAAAAAGAATTGAAGATTTCTGGAACAATTTCTTTCCGATTTTAGAATTAGAAACTAATTCAACAAATCTAATTGACGGAGTAGCCAGTTCTTACTACGGAGTTTCAAATGTGGGTTCTCTCATTCACAAAAGTAAATATGAAAACGGCGGAGATTTCCCAAATTTTTTAGTGACGCTTACGGTTAAAGCTTTTAGATATCATTTTAAGAGCATTGAATTCCACTTAATAGTATATGTTCCACCAACCGAATCCCATGATCTTGTTAAAAATTTTGCACAAAAGATTTCGAATGAATTAAAAATTCCAATTTCGCATAAACTCAAAAAGATAAAAATAACCGAGCCCCAGAAAGTCTTTCAAAACAGCATTCTTAAAAAAGACAATATCAAAGATGCTTTCGTTTATGAAAACCCATCGGAACTCATAAAGAAGAATATCCTAATAATTGACGACATCTTTGATAGCGGTAATACGATAAAAGAGATTGGCAGAATGTTATCAAAGTTAGGCTCGGGAATAATTGCGCCGTTAGTAATTGCTAAAACTGTTGGAGGTAATTTGAATGGTTAACACAAATGAAGAAATTGTTTACTGGATTACTCTTGCACATATAAAGGGATGGAAAACCGAAAAAATTAATACACTTATTCAGCAGATTTTGACGAATAATAAAATATCGCTAAAAGAATTTTTCGAGATGGATGCCGTCAACTTTTCCGGTGAATTCGGATTATCTCAAAAAGAAATAATTGATCTTGAAAACGCAAAGAAAGAACTGCCTAACAATTCTTTTGTTGCCGAAGATTTATTAGCGCAAGGATTTGAAATAATACCGATTACTTCCGATGATTATTCTCCTACACTAAAAGAAAATCTAAAAATAAAATACGCCCCCCCTATTCTCTATACCAAGGGAAATAAACAATTATTAAAAGAGAAAACCGCTGCAATTGTTGGTTCAAGAAACGCATCGCAACTTTCATTAGATTTTACCGATAACCTGGCAAAAATATTTGCTCAAGAATTTAAAGCTGTCGTTAGCGGATTTGCAAAAGGTGTAGATAAGCAAGCTCTTGATTCGAGCTTAAAGTATATAGGGCAAAGTATTATCGTACTGCCACAAGGCATATTAACTTTTGGCGGCAGTATCCAAAAATATTATTCACAAATAGTTGAAGGTAATGTTTTAGTTCTTAGCACTTATTTTCCAAGGGTTCCGTGGGATGTTGGCCTGGCTATGGGAAGGAATACTTATATCTATGGATTAGCAAAAGAAATTTATGTTGCGGAATCTGATAATAAAGGCGGAACCTGGTCGGGTGTAATTGACGGTTTGCGAAAAGGCAGAACAATATATATTCGTAAACCTAATGAAAATGAAAACAATGCAAATGATTTGTTAATTGCCAAAGGTGCAATTCCGGTTGACTTTAACGGAACGCCAATCTCACAGACATACAAAGAAGCTATACCGCAAATGGAAGTTGTAAAAGAATCAAACGTAATTTTGAACGCTGAGGAAAAAGAAATGACACTCAAGAAGAAAAGAAAAACTACACTCAAAGCAGGGGAACAAACTGAAACCTTATTCGAATTAAGAAAGGAAGACAATAAGAAACAACCTGCAATTGCAAAATCATCTAACCTTTTCGAAGAAGCAAAAAAATACATTCCCGGCGGAGTGAATTCACCTGTTCGTGCGTTTAAATCTGTAGGTGGAACGCCAAGATTCATGTCAAAAGGAATTGGCTCAAAATTGTATGATGTTGACGGCAACGAATATATTGATTACATAGGAAGTTGGGGACCTCATTTATTCGGGCACAATCCGGAATTCATCAAAAGTGCTCTTCTCAAAGCAATTGAAGATGGAACAAGTTTTGGCGCACCCACGGAAATTGAAATTCGAATGGCAAAACTGATTAACGAACTCGTCCCTTCAATTGAAATGGTGAGGATGGTTAACAGCGGAACTGAGGCAACAATGAGCGCTGTTCGTGTCGCACGCGGCTACACAGGTAAAGATAAGATCATCAAGTTCGAGGGATGCTATCATGGCCATGGAGATTTCTTTTTGATTAAAGCAGGTTCCGGAGCGTTAACTTTTGGTGTGCCAACTAGCCCCGGAGTTACAAAAGGTAATGCAGCAGATACATTAGTTGCTGATTTCAACGATATCGAATCAGTCAAAAAATTGGTTCAGCAAAATAAGAATGAAATCGCGGCTGTAATCATTGAAGCAGTAGTCGGCAACATGGGAACAGTCCGCGCCAATGATTCATTCATCAAAGAGTTACGTACAATATGCGATGAAGAAGATATCGTTTTGATATTCGATGAAGTAATGACCGGCTTCCGAATTACAAAAGGCGGCGCACAAGAAATTCTTGGTGTGAAGCCTGATCTTTCAACTTTCGGTAAAATTATTGGCGGTGGTTTACCTGTTGGAGCGTATGGTGGTAAGAAAGAAATTATGGAATTGGTTTCACCAAGCGGACCGGTTTATCAGGCGGGAACGTTAAGCGGAAATCCTTTAGCAATGAACGCCGGATATGCCGCGCTTACTTATATAAAAGAACATCCGGAAGTTTACAATTCTTTAGAAGAGAAATCATTATATCTTGTGAACGGAATCAAAGACGGAATTAAATCGGCTGGAAAAAATTATCAGATAAATCGTGTCGGTTCTATGATGACTCTCTTCTTTTCAGAAGAACCGGTAGTTGACTATAACACGGCTGTAAAATCAGACACATTACTTTACGGTAAGTATTTTCATGAGATGCTGAACCGTGGAATTTATTTACCACCTGCTCAATTCGAAGCAATGTTTGTTTCTACCGCTCATACAAAAGAAGATTTAGATAAAACCATAAAAGCTAATTACGAATCATTAAGAGCAATAGTCTGAGCTTCACACCATCATACATAAAATTGTTTCAAAGCGGTGAGCTGAAACAAAGAGCTGAAATAGCTGTTCAGATTCTCGAATCATGTAAAAGCTGTCCGCACAAATGCGGAGTTGACCGCACTAAGAACGAATTCGGTTTCTGCCATAGCGGTGCTTTACCAATCGTATCTTCATACACAGCGCACTATGGTGAAGAACCCGTACTTTCAGGAACAAGAGGTGCGGGAAATATATTTTTCGGCAATTGCAATTTGAGATGTATGTTCTGTCAAAATTTTGAAATCAGCCAGAATTGGAAAGCTGAAAAAGAACATGCGATTTCATCTGAAAGACTTGCTGATATAATGATCGAACTTCAAAACAAAAATTGCCATAACATTGGATTGGTTTCCCCAACACATTTCTCAGCCGTAATATTAAAATCAATTTATTTAGCAGCGGAGAAAGGATTATCTCTACCTATCATCTATAACACAAACGGATATGAGTCCGTTGAAATGTTAAAACTTTATTACGGTGTAATAGACATCTATTTACCGGATCTGAAATACGGAGACAATCATCCTGCTAGAACTTATTCTAAGATTGATAATTATTTCGAAGAAGCTAAGAAAGCAATTAAAGAGATGTTTAATCAAGTTGGCGATGAATTGGTTTATGAAGGAGACGTGGTTGTTCGCGGATTAATCATCCGCCATCTTGTTCTTCCGAACGGATTAGCCGAATCGGAAAAAGTTTTCGAGTTCATAGCGGAAGAGTTAAGTCCAAACGTTTACATTTCGTTGATGTCTCAGTATTATCCATCCAACAAAGCATACAATGATATTTTAATAAACCGTACCATTCGTGAATCTGAATATGATAAAGCTATTGAGCTAATGGGAGAATACGGTTTGCACAATGGATGGATTCAGGAAGCGGAAAGTTCAGAAAGCTATCGTCCGTATTTTAATGAAGATCGTTTTAATCCATTTAAGAACTAGATTCAATTTTGTCATCACGATCCCGATAAAGTCGCATAGGCGTCAACCTAAGAATCTGCGGGTTTACAATATTGAGAATAAAATTATAACAAATTTGAACGAATACTGAGGAAATTGTTAATCCTCTACGAGGATTTATCAATGTAAAATAAACTCTTTTCTACAACAATTT
>JACRFC010000197.1 GCA_016234355.1 Ignavibacteriales bacterium | reverse complement strand
CATTCTGAATTCTGCATTCTGATTTCTTATTTCTGCATTACAGGGCTTGTTAAAATTATCCTAATCTTTAATTGACTCACTCACCCTCTTCCATAAATCAGTCAGTCCGAACTTGGAGGCAAAATCCTCAATTAGTGCACTATCAATAATCTCACTTGAGTTTCTTAGAATGCTTTCAATGTCTGAAAGATGTTTAGCTGAATGTCCTTCGTTGTAAAATTCCAATTTTTTAATGATTACATACTCCGGTGGAGCGACATAAAGTACGCTGTTTCCATAAGGGACCTCTTTCCTATAGTCGAGTCCCCATCTCTGGAAATCATCTTTCCCTACTAAATAAATATCTGCTTTGAAACCAGAATCATGATGAATCACATTAAAATGTCCTCGTTCCGACCGATTCATTTCATTCTGAATTATTTCTGCAGGCGGTAAATAAAATTGTTCTTGCGGGAACGCAGCTCTAAAAGCATCAGTATCTGTTGTCTTGATCTCAAGAACGATATCAACATCATATGTCAGACGTGGTTCACCATAAATAATTGAGGCGACTGAACCTGTGACAAAATAATTCAGCTTCAGCTCGTTTAACTTAGAAGTAAATATTTTAAATAAATCAAGTTCTTGCATTCAAAAATATTTCTCTTAGCCTGTTTTCAATTTGTTCGTTGGTATACTCACTGTACTGTAACTTGAGCCATGAGCGCTTTAGTTCTTTTGCGCAGAAATAAAGCAGAAGTGATGCCTGTAATTTTTTTTCGGCTGACATTGACTTGAAACGGTTTTTCTCTTCATCCTCAATATAGACTTTCACGTTCTTGGTTTCTTCTATTTTTTCAGTTGACATACTCGATCCATAACTTAAATTTATATAAAATAAAACTTTGAGGCGAGAAGGATAAATAAAACTCGGACTTGAGATATACCTTTTTCTTCATTCGATCTGTCTTACTTTCTTAATTCCTCAACGCAGGATTTATTCTCTTCGAATTCTGAAATCTTAGTTCTGTTAACAATAATGCATCATTCCAACTCAAATGTCAGCATTCAAATCTTAACATGCAACATAGCAAGTGTTATTAAACCACAATGTGGCTGCGATTTTATTTTAATTAAAGAAATTTTGATATTTATAGAATGAACTATATCTCAAGGTGTCAAGTATTTTCTTCATGGCTTTTAGATTTGCATTGTACAGTTTGCCAATATTCTTAATCTTGAATCAGTCATTATCTGATTTGAAAACTTCTGTTAATTGTTAAAACAATAGACTCATATCAGTACATCGAAATACGTAGTTCTAAGCAACTAAAAAAATTATTATTAACCAGCTCAAATGCAAATTTGGAACTGATTATGAGAAATGCTGATGGACTGTAATTTCCAGATGTTCTATTTACGATTGAATAGGCATTTACTACCGGTGCTTCAAAATCAAGTATTGTCGGATATGTAATTTTCTTTGGACCATGAACTATAGCGGCTAATATTGTAAGCAAGAAAAAGCAGCGCACCCTTAAGAATGAAATTATTTGCATAAATAGATTTGGAGAGGCGGAATAAAAACCGTTCTTGAAAATATTGACGTAGAAGAGAATTAAAGTCGGTTTTGTTTTTCTTCGCTACATTAAGCAGTCTTTCTTTAACAGAGGCTGGCAGATTAGTAAGTTTCTTTGGTTTTTTCATCCGACAATTG
>JACRFC010000196.1 GCA_016234355.1 Ignavibacteriales bacterium | reverse complement strand
TTCTATCTCAAAAAGTAATGAGAAGGATATTTAAGAATGATTTTGAAATGGATATGTGTGAATCAGCAGATGAATATTATGAAAAATACTCGAATACAAATTACGAGATGATAATAATGGATATATCGTTAAAAGGAGCTAAGAATGGTTTCGAGTTAATAAAAGAGATTAAAGCAGCACCTTCATTTACCGGAACCCCAATACTTTGTTTAACCGCACATGCACAAATTAAAATGAGGCAGACCGCAATGGAATCCGGCACAAATCTTTTTATTACAAAACCGGTTTCGAATAGAACACTTAAAGAAGCGGTTGCTTCCTTAATGAGGTAAGATTTATAAAATGGCATCCTTAAAGTCTAATTCAAAAACATGAAAAAGTAATTGCAAAAATTACCAATTTATAATTCGGTATTATTTTGCTTTTATTACCAAACTAACAGAAGCGGTAACTTTTGTAAGTGTCAGTTCAATTTTCTTTGCGAGTGTTTCCGAATTAAAACTTTGACTTAAAGCAACACCTTCAACATAATCTCCGTGGAAAATATTAATATTGTCTTCGTTGTACATATCAATTTTTACTCTTCCTAAAGAATAATTTCCAATCGCAACTGTAACTTCCAAACTATTTGAATTTAGAGTTAGAGTGTTATTGTAGCTACCGTCATAATTCTTTGCTTTTAACGCATAGGTGAAAGAGGTTGATCCATTAACGATTGCCGGTGTGTTCTCAATTAAACCATCGCTTAAAGTCGGGGTTGCCACTTCAACACTATTATTGCAGCCGGAGATAAGAATCAATCCAACAATCCCTATAAATAAAAATAATTTTGTGATTCTCATTTTATCCTCCTTAAAAATTGTGAGGTTGTCTCAAAAGTCTTTGTGAACCTTTGTGCTCTTAGTGTCTTTGTGGTTGGGGTTTTGTTTTTCTAATAAACGAAAGATTCTTACCACAAAGACACAAAGGTCACTAAGAAACACTAAGTTATTTTTTGCTTTTGAGACAACCTCCATAAATTTATTTTATTTGTGCTAATCTCTTCGGTCCGGCATTAATAACTTCTTTCGAACAACCCTTTTCAAATAATTTGAAGTTCTCCTGGAAACGTGCTGCAAGCGCATCATACTTTTTCCAGTATTCGTCTTTACTTCCCCAAGAATTTTCCGGATATAAAACATCTTCGGGAACATCAGGGCAAGTCATAGGAACTTCATAACCGAACAATTTATCTTTCCTGTATTTCACGTTATCAAGTTTTCCTTCGAGAGCTGCGTTCAATAAATTTCTTGTATGTCGAATACTAATTCTCTTTCCGACACCGAATCTTCCACCCACCCAGCCTGTGTTAACGAGCCAAACATTTGCGTTGTGTTTCAACATTCTCTGTTTCAGCATAGCCGCATAATCCGAAGGATGACGAACCATAAAAGGTCCGCCGAAACATGCAGAAAAAGTTATTTGCGGTTCAATGCCTAAACCAATCTCCGTTCCGGCGATCTTCGAAGTGTATCCGCTGATAAAATGATACTGCGCTTGTTCCGGGTTTAGTTTTGCTATCGGGGGCATAACACCGGATGCATCACAAGTTAAGAAAATAATATTTTTTGGATGAGTGTGAACGTAACCGTCTTTAATTACATTCGGAATGAAATCAATCGGGTATGATGCGCGTGTATTTTCAGTTATAGTATCATCATCAAGATCAATCGTCCGTGTTGTAGGATCCCAAACAACATTTTCCAAAATTGTTCCGAAGCGGCGCGTTGTTTCATAAATCTGCGGTTCATTTTCTGCAGAAAGTCGAATAACTTTTGCATAACATCCGGCTTCAAAATTAAATACGCCTTGATTACTCCATCCGTGTTCATCATCGCCGATAAGTTTACGTTTTGGATCTGCAGATAAAGTTGTTTTGCCGGTTCCGCTTAATCCAAAGAATAAAGCAGCATCGCCTTTGTCTCCTACGTTTGCAGAGCAATGCATTGGAAGAACATCTTCATAAGTAAGTAAAAAATTTAAAACTGTAAAAACGGATTTTTTTATTTCACCGGCATAAAGTGTATTTGCAATAATTGCAGTGCGCTGATCGAAGTTGAGAATGATTCCAGTATCTGAACGTGTACCATCTGCGATGGGATCGAGTTTAAATCCCGGAACAGCAATAACGGTAAACTCCGGAACAAATTTTTTCAATTCATCTTTATCATTTGTTGTAAGGAACATATTCCGTGCAAATAAACTGTGCCAAGCTTTTTCGGTAATGATGCGAACAGGCATTTTGTATTCCGGATCTGCGCCTGCATAACAATCCTGAACAAACAATTCTTCGCCTTGAACCCAAGCTTGTAAACGTCCCATCAATTGAGACCACATAGAATGAGCATAAGGACGATTGTAAGCGCCCCACCAAATATCTTTCTCGGTTGATTCTTCTAGTACAACAAATTTATCAGAGGCAGCACGTGCAGTATGTTTTCCGGTATTAACTAAAAGCGCTCCGTGTTTTGCAAGCTTGCCTTCATTTCTAAAAATTATTTCTTCATACAAAGCTTCGTCGGGTAAATTCCAGAAAACACGATCAAGATTTGTTAATCCTTGATTCTTTAAGCGGAAATCGGAAGCTAAATCTAAAGCTTGTTTAGTTGCCGGGGTATTGAATTCTAAATATTTACTCATGACCAATCCCTCACTAATTTACGATCGCCAATATAAAGTTCGTTAGGTGAATTTGGATCGAGAGCCCATTTCATTCTTTCTATTCCTTCTATTATATCTTTGATCGTTCCGCAGTAGCTTATTCTTAAATAACCATCTAAACCGAATTCCTTTCCCGGAACTGTTAACACCATAACTTTATCAATTAAGAATGAAGAAAGTTTTTGCGAATCTTTTTCATAAGCAGAAAAATCCGCGAAGCAGTAAAACGTTCCATCCGGCACGTGAACTTTAACTCCGCTGAATGAACGAAGTTGATCTATCAAAACATTGCGGTTGTTTTCTAACGTAACGCGTAAGCTTTCAACGGTTGATTGAATTCCGTTAAGAGCGCCGGCTGCTGCTTTCTGAAGAAGCACCGAAGGTCCGGAAGTTTGATGTCCTTGTATGTTCGACATTGCTTCAATAACTTTTTTATTTCCAACCGCCCAGCCGATTCTGAATCCTGTCATTGCATATTGTTTAGAAACTCCATTTACAATAATGATCCTGGAATTCTCAACAGATTTTTTTGTGTAATCGTAAGCGCTTATCGGTTTCTTCCCGTCGAA
>JACRFC010000022.1 GCA_016234355.1 Ignavibacteriales bacterium | reverse complement strand
TGGCGAAATTTATCGGGATGAAGACGCGGATTCGGATAAGCGAGAACAGCCGGTAAAGCACCTGCGCGGGAAATTCCAAGATACAACGGATAGAGATATGGATTGTGTCTTATAACAATTGCACAAACGTCACCGGGTTTTATCCCGGCTTCTTTTATTCTTACCGAAAATTTCTTCGCAGTCTCGATCAAATTTTTGTATGTCCAGCGTATCGGTTCTTCTCCGGCAACCCAATGAACGATTGCTTCTCTCCCGGGATTTCTTTGAGCATTGCTTTCCCATCTTTGCCAAAGAGTTTTTTCCGGGATTGATAATTTTTCAGGATCTTCATTTAGGAAATTGTTCATTCAATCTCAATAAATATTAATTCACAAATTGATTATCTATTAAAGCTCGTTGAATCTTTAGCAAAGCGGGATTCACTTTTTGATCAAGTTGATTTAATAACCGGGGTTCGGTTGCTGATACTTCTTTGATGTCGCTTAGAAAATCCACACTTTTCAATTTAAAATTGATCACCGGAATTTCGTAATCTAAGTTAATGAAGGAGATTGCGTAAAGAATTACAATTGTAACTCCAAGAATAATCAGCGGTTGTCTAAATTTATTTTTGTTATTCATTTTTACCTTTTCTGAATTTTATAAACTTTTTACAGATTGTGAAATAATAAAACTATTCATTATAAGATTTATATAATTCTTGTTGATACATAATATTTTTACAAATTATATTTTGCTAGAATTTTTTCCACTTCCCGCGCCCAAATCTTATAAGCTTCCGCTTTGAAATGAATTCCGTCCCATGTTAATTCCGGTTTTAGAAAACCGTCTTTACCTGCAGTAAGAGAATTTAGATCAATAAAATCTATGTTATTCTTTTTCGCATAATCGTATAGAAGTTTATTAAGCTTATCAACTTCCCGGTTCCTTCCAAAGTTCACTTCAGGTGATCCGCCAAACTCCTTACCCCATGTTTTAGAAGCATAAGTTGTTGACTGAATCACAGGAATTATATTTTTCGATTTTAAACCGTTAACAATTCTAATATATATAGAAAAAATTTCCTCCACGGGAGTCCAGTTGTAAATATCATTAATCCCTCCCATGATGAAAACGATTTTCGGATTAAGTTTATAAATTGAAGCGAGACGCGCTTCATAACCGTAAAGAACATCGCTTGTAATACCGCGTTCCACTACATTTGATCTTCCCAATAATTCGTTCCATGCAGCGCCATGTGTTAAAGAATTACCGAACATAACAATATCTGCTTGATGGTGTTTATAAAGATCATACATTGAATTTTGAAGCGGGTAGTTCAGATTAGTGCGGTATCGCAAAGTATCTTTACCGCGTTGCGTTGACTGTGCGTTTTGCGCTGATAATGGAGTTATAAACAAAAACGCTGCAGCAAATATTATTTTATATAAAGAGATTATTTTTTTCACTCTAATAAGTCCGGAAATTCTTAAGGTTAAATTACACTTAAGATAATGCTAATAGTTAATAAATCAAAAATCTATAATGAATTGTAATAATGCAGGCGTAATTATTCAACAATATTAAATTACTTTTTTCTTTCCGAGTTGTTGATCTTCTTTTCGTGTTCGGAGATTTTATACTTAAGATTTTTTTCCATAGCAATTAGTTCGGAAATTTTTGCAGTAAACTCTTCTTTTTGTGTTTCAACATTCGCGGTTTCGGCTTTAAGATCGCGCAGTTCATTCCTCATTTTAGAAATTTGTTCTTTTAATTCATCAAGCTCGCGTGAGCTTTGTGTAACCTCAAGACTTAACTTTTGTTTGTTCTCATTTAATCCGGAAAAATTTTCGCTGGTCTGATTAAATAGCTGTTTAATTTCTTTTTCCAAAGATTCTTTTTTTATTTCTAGAGAAGAAGTTTCCGAACGAAGCTGCTGCAGGTTAATTTTTTGCTTATTCGCATCGTCTTTAAGTTTTAAGACCTCGTCGTTTAATTCGGAAAATTCCTCTTTAAGATTCCTCATGAACTGTTCTGTTGCCGCTCGTTCTTTTTGTAATACTTTTGTCATACCGCCGTATTCGGCAATCTGAGTCGTTTTTTCAAGAAGAATTTTTTCTTTGCTGTTGAGTTCTTTTTCTTTATCTAAAATTTCCTGCCGCAGAGAATTTAATTTGTTTTTTGCAGCGCTGAGCTCTTCGGTAAATTTGAGAAGCACTTGCGAAAAATTATTTTCAATTACAAGATGTGCTTCTTCGGCTTCGAATTTACGTTTTTCGATCTCTTCGATTGTATTTTGTTTTTGCTTAAGTGATTCGGAATAATTTTCTTCTTCGTTTCTATAAAGCAAGATCTTTTCCTGAATTTCATTCCTTATAATTTCATATTTATGAATTTCATCGGAGAGAGAATTTCTTTTTTCCGTTAAAGTCCGCACCTCATCTTCCAATTTTTGAGCATTCTCTTTAGCAAAATTGAATCTTAAATCCAGTTCGTCATATTCTTTTTGTCTTGCTCTAATTTCTTCAGTAAGAGAATCTTTTTGGTTGGAATACTCGGCAAATAATTTTTCTTTTTCGGCAAGCTGTCCAACAATGGCAGAAAGAGATAATTCAAGATTTGATTTAATCTCTTCAGATAAAGTTATTTTTTCATCTAATGCTTTAATGATTGTGTTGCGCTTAGTTTCTTCGGTTCTGATCTGAACAATCCTCTCACTAAGTTCAGCTTCGACTTCTTTAACCCGGGTTATGGATTCATCAATGTTTCCGCCGTACTGACTGATAAGTCTGCTAAGTTTTTCTTCTTCGAGACGTAACGATGCAACATTATTCTGGACTGAACTATATTCGTTTAAGAGTTTTTCGTAAGAAAATTTTAAATCGTTGTAGTGTTTATTAAGATTGTCAATCTCATCTTTGCGGGCATCTAATTCGCTTGCGGCATATTCCTCTGTTTGAGTTTCAAACAAAGATCTTTTCTCTTCTAAAGATTGCAGGGAATTGGTCAATTCACGGACTATTCCGGTCTTAGAATCAATTTCATTTTTAAATTTCTCAGCTTGTTGCTGAAGTTCGTTAAACTGTTTGTGCGCTTCGGTAAGTTTGTTGTCTAGTTCAACAAGATTCTGGTGTTTCTGAAGAACTGTATGGAGCGTATTCTTAAGTTCATCATTCTCTTCAACAAGTTTTTCTATTTCACTTTTTGTCTTAGATGAAAACAGACTCATCCTACAGCTACTCCCATGATTGGCTGGTTAGATTTATTCCTGGTAAAGATAATAAACTTTGTGAAATGTATCTCTATTTTTATTTAATAGCGGGCCGACTTTTCCATTATTATTCTCCTTGCGGGGGGATATCGGGTTTAATCGTTTTCAATGAAGCTATATATATAGCTACCCCGACAGCTATGGAGAAAAGTATTATTTTTACAAATACTTTTTGTGTAAAAAAGATTGCAGAAATACTGATTGCCGTTGTCATCATAACTATAGATGTTATTTTGGATTTTAGAGACATTCCTTTTTTCTCGTAGAAATCACGAACCGTTTTCCCGAATCTTGGATGATAGATCAACCAATTATAAAACTTTTCTGAGCTCCTTGCAAAACACCATGCCGCAATGATCATAAATATTGTTGTAGGCATCAGAGGAAGGAAAATACCGATCACGCCAAAACCAACAAATATCCATCCTAATACAATTAATAATAACTTTGAAGGCGAACTATATTTCATTTAATAAAAATTTTTTCAAAGATTTTTTTTGCAGTGAAAGGTGCAATTACATTTAATTTAAAAAAATCCACTAACAAATTT
>JACRFC010000195.1 GCA_016234355.1 Ignavibacteriales bacterium | reverse complement strand
TAAATTTTTTAGAGTTTCTTCGGATAATTTTATTTCCAATGCTTTAACATTTTCTTCTAATTGCTGAATTGTTCTTGGTCCCACAATTGGCGAAGTTACAACCGGATTATTAAGAACCCATGCAAGTGCAACATCAGCCGGCTTTTGCCCGATCTCTTTACATAATTTTTCATAAGCTTCTATTTGCGGACGAAGTTTCTCTGCTGATTTTTGTAATGGCTCTCTTGTTCTTCTGCCTTCTTTTACTTTTTCCAGTACTCCGCATAAGATTCCGCCACCCATCGGACTCCATGGAATTAACCCAACACCAAAATGTTTACATGCAGGTATAACTTCAAGTTCAATATGGCGGTTGCGTAAACTGTAAATACTTTGCTCAGAAACAATTCCTAAAAAATTTCTTTGATCAGCAATCATCTGAGCTTCTGCAATATTCCAAGCGGCAAAGTTACTGCTTCCTACATAAGTGATTTTTCCCTCACGCACAAGTTGTTCCATTGCCTGAAAAATTTCTTCCCATGGAGTATCCCTGTCAATATGGTGCATCTGGTAGAGATCAATATGATCTGTTTGCAAACGCGTTAAACTATCTTCACAAGCCTTGCGGATATGGTAAGCGGAGAGTTTTGATTCATTCGGTGCGCTTCCCATGCTACCATAAACTTTTGTTGCAAGAACAATTTTATCCCGCCGCGAATTATCTTCTGCTAGCCACCGCCCGATTATTTTTTCTGTGTTGCCAACACCGCCGGCATCCCACATATTGCCGTAAACATTTGCGGTATCAAAGAAATTAATTCCTAGCTCTAATGAGCGATTCATAATTTTAAAACTATCCGGCTCACTTGTGTAAGGACCAAAGTTCATTGTACCAAGACAAATTTTGCTGACCTTTAATCCGGTTCTTCCAAGAAACGTGTATTCCATTTTTTACTTCCTTTCTCTTTTTTGATTTTCTTTGGTTTAATCTAATAAAGAATGCTGTGATCGGTCAAATTATATATTATGATTTATTGAAATGTAAAAGAAACAATTTTAAAATGGTAGGCGGCATTCAAACAAAGTTTTTTAAGATAAAGAATTTTATCATTTGCTAATGAGCAACAAACTTCTCTGTATTGAATTTTTTGTTGGTCAAACATCAAAAAATTCAAAACACTTATCACAACAAAATAAAGTAAATCAAATGCATGCACATCTAGTTGCAAATCCATTCCCAGCATTCTTCTACAAGCGGCTTTTGGGAAATTGTAACACAAACTGTGCATTGAGCATTTTTACCTTTAGCTTTAATAATTCTCGGTTTAACCGGATTCCCTTCACTTGATGTTACAATTAACTTATCAACCTTACCATCTTTTAGTTTTACACAATACATAGTTCCGTTAGAACTTTTGAAGATTGTGTGAAGACCGCTCTTTAAATTTTTATCGCTGGTTAATTTGTGAAAACCTTCAATTAAATCACGGCTTGCACTGTTTTGTGTTTTAGCGGTTTGAATTACTAAATCTGAAGACGATTCAATAGAACTTGTTTTTGAAATAATGTTGTAGGAAGCAAACAAAAATATGGTAAGCATTAATAGAGCAATCGCCTTTTTCATAGCAATCCTCCTTTCCAGATAAATATAATTTTCAGTGGATTTTGAAAACTATCATCCGAAATCCGTATGAAATGTAACTTATCTTTCTTCCAAGATCAAGATTTCCTTTTTATTCTCTCGCTATTTAATTCTTTATACAACTGCTTATTGGATTCAAGAAGGGCTTAAAAATAAAATTTTTAATATCTTTAATTATTAACAATAAGGGCTGCAGCTCAACTGGGAGAGCGTTTTTAGGTGCAGCATTTATGTAATTATAAAGTCTGTTCTTCCGTTTCGGCTTTGTTGTTTTGAGTAGCTTGTAAATGAAAATTTCTGGACTGCGCCTTAGCCAGCACACCGTTATGTATGAAAAAATAGATTGACGCGTATCGTTCAATGACGTATATTTGCCTATGAAAATTATTGAGACCTCCGTTTTTACAAAAAGATTGAAAATTCTTCTTTCCGATGAAGACTATCGCAAACTTCAGAATGAGATAATACTGAATCCGGAAAAAGGAAAAATCATCATTGGTAGTGGAGGTTTAAGAAAAATAAGATGGTCAATTCCAGGCAAAGGTAAAAGTGGAGGCGTTAGAATTATTTATTATTGGGCTAAAGCAAAAGAAATAATCCTGATGTTATTAATGTATTCAAAAAATGAACAAGATGATTTATCAAACGAACAATTAAAAATGTTAAAATCTCTTGTTGAAAAGGAGTTCAAATGAAAAACGAATTATTTTATGAGCTACAAAAAAGCATAAAAGAGGGTGGAAAAATTTTACGGGGTAAAAAGAAACCGAATCGTGAATTCAATTTTAATGATCCCGATCCAAAACTAATAAGAGAACAATTGGGATTATCTCAAAGCAAGTTCGCGAAATTACTCGGAATAAGTGTATCAACTTTACAAAATTGGGAACAAGGGCGTCGTAAACCTGATGGACCTGCAAAAGTATTGTTGAATGTGGCTGCCACTTATCCACAAGCAATTTTTAATACTGTTTTTCAATCTTAGTTTCAGATCAGATATTTGTTTATCGGGGCTGTAGCTCAGTTGGGAGAGCGATTCGTTCGCAACGAATAGGCCGAGGGTTCGAATCCCTTCAGCTCCACAATATGATGAGAATATATTATTAAATAGTGTGCAATCAATCTTCAATGTTGTTCTTTCTTTCCCAAGCATATCATAAAAAATCTGCAACAGCATTCTTAGAAGAATCAGAATCAAATTCACCCCCTCTGTGTTCGGCTCCAACAATATGTTTTAAAATTACGGGAACATCGTTTTTTCTTAACACAGAATCTTAATTAAAATTATTGCCCGCTCATAAATTCAATTATTTCACTACTGATTGATTCCGGTTTTTCAAATTGCAAAAAATGACCGCATTCTGGAATTATGATTAGTTTACTTTTTGAAATTTGCGAAGCGCCTTCGAATGCAACTTTTTCCGGTGTTAAATTTTTATGAAGATAAAAATTAGGAATCAATTTATCGTTCTTACCGAATAGGATTAATACTGGCTGCGTGATTAGATTCAATTTATCAAACACGGGATAATCCAGCATTCCATAGAGCGAGTTTGAAACTACTTTGCTGTAGTTATTAAAATTTTTCCAGCTCTTCATTCTGATTCTGTCTTGGATCATTATTTCAGTATCGGCAGGCATCTTGACAAAGTTGATTTCGTAATTCAATCTAACTTGATCATCGCTTATGACCGAATATATTTTCGGTGTATAATTATTTTTATACCAAATTTTTTCTTCATCAGTAAAAGTTTCGAATCCCGCAGGAGCCAAAAGAATTAATCTTTCAATCAGTTGAGGATATAATAATGCAGTGGCAATAGAAATGTGTCCGCCCATTGAATGACCAATCAAGCTTACTTTTTGCAAATTTAACTTATGAGCGAACTTTGAAATTGCATCAGCGTAAAAAATCATACTGCCGGAATGAACACCCGCCGATGACTTGGCGTATCCCGGCAGATCAATAGCAATACATCTGAAATGATTTTTCAATAGCGGAATTACTTTAGACCAAGCAGGCAAATAACTTGCTAATCCGTGGATAAATAAAAGAACTTCTTTGCTTTCTTTATTTCCCTCATCTGTGTATGCGATTGCAATATCTTCATCAATCTCTGCGACCGAATATTCAAAATCATACTGAAGCTCAGGAAATTGCATCAACAATTCTTTTAAACTCCTACTTAATAAAATCTAAAACCGCATTTGAAAATTCTTCGGGTTTTTCAATATGAAGCATATGACCGCAATTATCAATCTCATAAAGCTTACAGTTAGAAATTTGTTTCGCTCCCCGTTGAAATAAGTCCGACGCATGACCCGGATTCAAGTATGGATTTGGAATTAGTCCGTCATACTTTCCATAAACAATCAAAGTGGTGACAGAAATATTTTTTATCTTATCGAAGGTGGGTTCATCAAGCATTCCATTAACGCATCTAACAACTGTATATGCGAACTCATCAAAATCTTTTGCTTTGATCATTCCCAATCTCTCTTTAACCATCCATTCCCATTTGTCATTCCATGAATAAAAATTCATCGCCAAATTTTTTCTAATTCCTTCTTCGGTTGTTCTCTTTATTCCGGATTTTGTAATAACACTTCGCAACCAATCGCCTTCTCCCTGTTCAAATTCTTCTATACCTGCCGGAGAAGCAAGAACAAGTTTCTCCAATCGTTCAGGATATTTCAATGAAAATATAATTCCAATTTGTCCGCCCATTGAATGACCGACAAGAAAAAATTTATTCAGTTTCAATTCATCCGCTAAACGTTTAACCTGATCAGCATAGAAAGTCATGCTGTAAGGATAAGCTCCTTTTTGAGATTTACCATAACCCGGTAGATCAACTACAATCACCCGATAATTTTTTGAGAGCAAAGGTATTGCATAACGCCAGAATCCGGCATTACTTGCTAAACCATGAACAAGAACAATTGTTTTATCTCCACTGCCAACATCAATAAAAGAAATAGAAGGATTGTTAAGTACCGATTTAGTCGGAAAACCATAATCAATATCTTGAAATTCTACTGAATGAAGATTAGTAAAAAGAAAACCGGAACATCCTCCAAGAAAGAAGAGAGGTAACAATACAAATAGAAATAATTTTTTCATGGCATCTTCCTTAAACATTGACCAGCTAAATGAAGTAAATATCACCCACGGATCTTTCGGATGCAGTTTGGTATATGTTACTAAAGGCGCATAGTAGAAATTCCTTAACATTAAAAGATTCAACATGCAACAATCAAAAGTAATAATAACTTCTTCATGGTACCTCCGTTAGTGATTTGTGGTTTTATTTTTATTGCACTGCGAGTAATTTTTTCCGATCAATTTTCCCGGCTTCATTTTTCGGAATTTCTTTAACTACTTCAAAATATTTTGGTGTTTTATATTTGGCTAATTTTCCTTTACAGTATTCCGCTGCTTCAGCAGAAGAAATTTTTTCTCCATCGTTTACAACAATAAACGCTTTACCGACCTCTCCCCACTTTTCATCAGGTACGCCAATTACCGCCGCTTCTTTAATTGCCGGATGGGTTAATAAAAATCTTTCTATCTCAGCAGGATAAATATTTTCTCCGCCGCTGATGAACATATTTTTCTTCCTATCAACCACATAGAAATATCCTTCATTATCTTTCATAACCATATCACCGGTATGGAACCAGCTATCTGTAATTGATTTTGCAGTCTCTTCCGGTTTGCGCCAATAACC
>JACRFC010000021.1 GCA_016234355.1 Ignavibacteriales bacterium | reverse complement strand
TATTTATTTATCCTCTACGAGGATACTGTATTTGTTGGGTTTATTTGTTTCTACAATAATTAAACATCTACGATGTTTTTAGACCTCGTAGAGCCTGCCTGCCGGCAGGCAGGGTCAAATTGTTGTAGAAAAGAGTTTATTTTACATTGATAAATCCTCGTAGAGGATTATATATTTGTCGTGTTTATTTATCTCTACAAAAATTAAACATCTACGATGTTTTTAGACCTCGTAGAGCCTGCCTGCCGGCAGGCAGGGTCAAATTATTGTAGAAAAAAAAGTTCATTTTACATTGATAAATCCTCTTAGAGGATTAACAAATTCCTCGGTATTTGTGTTAATTTGTAATAATTTTATTCTCAATATTATAAATCCGCAAATTCTTAAGTTGACGCCTATGCGATAAATCGGGATCAGAATGACTTTCAGTCATTTTTTAGTTTCTTTCGTTTTGCTCAAGACGGGTCTTCTTTTCCGTTACCGTCTTTACCAATTTCGAACGAAGCCATCTGCTCATAAGATTTCCATTTCTTCAACACTTCTTCCTGAGCTTTTATTAGCAATTCTTTCGCTTCGGTCGGATGAGATTTAGTTAACATTTTATATCTATTTTCTTTGTAGATATAATCTTCAAGTTTGATCTTCGGAGCTTTTGAATCTAACTTAAGCGGATTCTTACCTTCATTGAAATTTTCCGGATTGTATCTAAACAACGGCCAGTAACCGCTATCAACTGCCGCTTTCTGACTCTCCATTCCCTTAGCCATATTTATTCCGTGTGCAATGCACTGGCTGTAAGCAATAATTAAAGACGGGCCATTGTAAGCTTCAGCTTCTAAGAATGCGCGTAATGTCTGAACATCGTTAGCACCCATAGCAACTTTTGCAACGTAAACATTTCCATAAATCATTGCCATCATTGCCAGATCTTTTTTTGCTGTAGGTTTACCGGCTGCTGCAAATTTTGCAACCGCACCCATTCCGGTAGCTTTAGACATTTGTCCTCCTGTATTAGAGTAAACTTCTGTATCAAGGACTAAAATGTTTACGTTCTTGCCGGAAGCCATCACGTGATCGAGTCCGCCGTAACCAATATCGTAAGCCCAGCCGTCGCCGCCTATAATCCAAACGGATTTTTTAACAAGGTAATCTGCAACTTCCAATAATTTTTCTGCGTCTTTAGATTTTATGGTTTCAAGTTTCTTTTTGAGTTCTGTAACTCTTTCTCTCTGTTCATAAATCCCGGCTTCATCTTTTTGATCTGCATTAAGAATTGCATCTGCAAATTCATTTCCAATTTGATCTTTCAATTTTGAGATCAGTTCAATTGCAAACTCATTTTGTTTATCAATTGAAAGACGCATTCCCATTCCAAACTCAGCATTGTCTTCGAACAACGAATTTGACCAGGCAGGTCCTCTGCCTTCATTATTTTTTGCCCAAGGAGTTGTAGGCAAATTTCCTCCGTAGATAGATGAACATCCGGTTGCATTTGCAATTATTGAACGATCGCCGAATAATTGAGATACTAATTTTATGTATGGAGTTTCCCCGCATCCGGAACAAGCACCGGAAAATTCAAATAACGGCTGCTGTAATTGCTGTGCTTTAATAACTCCTGTATTGATAAGTCTTCTATCTAATTCCGGTAACGTCAAGAAGAAATCCCAATTAGCTCGTTCTTGTTCTCTGATCGGAATTTGAGGAGTCATGTTAAGCGCTTTGAGACGTGTTTCTTTCTTATTCTTTGCAGGACAAACTTCAACGCACATTTCGCAGCCGGTACAATCCTCTACAGCTACTTGAATTGTGTAAGAATAACCATCGGGAAATTCTTTTCCTTTTGCATCCATCATTTTAAATGTTGGCGGTGCTTCGTTCAAATATTTTTTATCGTAAGATTTAATTCTTATACAAGCATGAGGACAAACCATTGCACATTTGCCGCACTGAATACACCATTCTGAATCCCATGCCGGAACATCGAGAGCGATATTTCTTTTTTCCCATTGTGTTGTTGCAGAAGGGAATGTTCCGTCTATCGGCATTTCACTAACTTTTACATTATCACCTTTACCTTCCATCATTTTACCAAGAACATTGCGTACATAATCCGGAGCTTTTTCAGAAACGATCGCAGGGATTTCAATTTTGCTTGTTACTTTCGCCGGGAGATCAATCTTAAATAAATTTTCAAGGGTATGATCAACGGCTTCAAAATTTTGTTTTACAATCTCTTCACCTTTTGCGCCGTAAGTTTTCTTAATTGATTTCTTGATCTGCTCGATCGCTTCATCTTTAGGAAGTATTCCGGAAATAGCAAAGAAGCATGTCTGCATGATAGTATTTACTCTGCTTCCCATTCCGGTTTTGTTTGCAACAGCGTAACCGTCAATTACATAGAAATTTAATTTTTTGTCTATGATCTGCTGCTGAACTCTGATCGGGAGATTATCCCAAGTCTCATCTTTACTGAACGGACTGTTCAATAAAAATGTACCGCCGTTTTCGATATTACCGAGAACATCAAATTTCTCGAGCAATCCGAAAGTATGACAGCCGACAAATTTTGCAGTTTGAATTAAATATGTTGAGCGGATCGGTTTCTTACCAAATCTTAAATGCGAAACCGTTGTAGAACCGGATTTTTTAGAATCGTAAACGAAATATCCTTGTGCATAATTTTCAGTTTCTTCACCGATGATCTTAATTGAATTTTTATTTGCGCCAACTGTTCCGTCTGCACCTAAGCCGTAAAATAAACATCGAACGACTTCATCACCTTCGATCATAAAGTTTTCATCGTAATCAAGACTTGTAAAAGTAACATCATCATTTATTCCAACAGTAAAATGATTTTTCGGTTCGGGTTTTTTCATATTATCGAAAACTGCTTTTACCATTGCCGGAGTAAATTCTTTTGAAGAGAGACCGTAACGACCGCCAACGATTTTCGGCATCTTATCAAACGGAGGATTGTCTGAACTCATCGCTTCTGAGATTGCGGTTACTACATCAAGGTATAATGGTTCGCCAAGTGAGCCCGGTTCTTTTGTTCTATCAAGGACTGAAATTGTTTCAACTGTTTTTGGAATTGCTGCAAGTAAATGTTTCGGTGAGAATGGTCTATATAATCTTACTTTTATTATACCGACTTTTTCTTCGATTCTTTGTGATAAATAATCAACAATCTCTTCAGCAGTTTCTGCGCCGGAACCCATAAGAATTATAATACGTTTTGCATCGGGTGCACCGTAGTAATCGAATAAGCGGTATTGTCTTCCGGTTATCCGAGCAAATTTATCCATCGCTTTTTGAACGATCTCGGGACAGGCATCATAAAATTTATTTACTGTTTCTCTTCCTTGGAAATAAACATCAGGGTTCTGTGCTGTTCCTCTAATGAAAGGATTTTCCGGACTCAAAGCTCTCTGCCGGAATTCTTTTATTTTTTCATCATCCATCATCGCACGAATATCTTCATCAGTTAACTCTTCCATCTTAACAACTTCGGCTGAAGTTCTGAATCCATCAAAGAAATGAATAAAAGGAATTCTTGATTCTAAAGTTGCACTGTGAACAATCGCTGCGGTATCCATAACTTCTTGAACTGAATTCGAACAGATCAAACCAAATCCCGTCTGACGTGTAGACATAACATCGCTATGATCACCGAAGATTGATAAAGCGGCGGCTGCAATAGAACGGGCGCTAACATGAAAAACAGCAGGAGTTAATTCACCGGCAATTTTATACATGTTTGGAATCATCAAAAATAATCCTTGAGAAGCTGTAAATGTTGTAGTAAGAGCACCGCTTTGCAAAGAACCATGAACGGCTCCGGCAGCCCCGCCTTCACTTTGCATTTCTGTAACGCTTGGAACTGTTCCCCAAATATTTTTTATTTTTTTAGCCGACCACGCATCAGATAACTCACCCATTGTTGAAGATGGTGTTATCGGATAGATAGCAATAACTTCGCTAACACGATATGCTATGTGAGCGGCGGCTTCATTTCCATCTATTGTAATTTTCCGTCTATGCATTTAATCCTCAATAATTTATATAATAAATTTTTTCGATTTTATTAGTTCCTAAACTCAAATATCTTGCCATCAAAAAGAGTTTATAAACTTTCTTTTTAGTCTAAATTTCTCAATATTCTGTAAAAATTTTAAGAAAGACTTCTTTGTTTTAGAAATTATCCTACCATCAATCTTATTTGTAAGAATTTTCTTAAAAAGACGGTCGAATAATAGAAATTAATGGAGTTAAAATAAATACGAAGAGGTTAAAATACCTACAAAACAGTTGGTAAAAATTAACTATTCGGAAATTATCGTAACAACAATCTTCCTTGATCCACCATGGTTTCTATGTTCGCAAAGATAGATTCCTTGCCAGGTTCCGAGATTAAATCTACCTTTAGTTATCGGTATGCTTATAGAGCTACCGAGCAAAGATGATTTGATGTGTGAGGTCATATCGTCTAAACCTTCCATAGTATGCTGATAAAATGAAGCGTTCTCAGGTACAATTTTATTAAAATAAGTTTCCATATCAGTTCGAACAGTGGGATCTGCATTCTCATTAATTGATAATGACGCAGAAGTATGTTTGATAAAAATGTGTGCAATACCTATTGAGATATTATCAAGTGAAGGTAATTGCGAAACGATCTCATCTGTGATCAAATGAAAACCGCGAGGTTTTGGCTTGAGTGTTATTTCTTTTTGTATGATCATTATATTAATAGTAATAACGCATAATGGGTCGTGACTTTGATCTTCTCACTACTTCCTTGAACCCGGCTTTAGCGAATGCTGACGGAAATCCGGTCCAAGCAAACGCAGCCGGCATATTTTCAGAATAAGGTTCCGTAGGATAACCTTCCAATATTTTTATTTTCTTATTCTTATAATATGAGATAACGCCTTTTAATAATTCTGAAGAAAGACCTTGCTGACGATATTTTTTATCAATAAAAAAACAAACAATTGACCAAACCGGATTATCATCAACTTTGCCAAGAACTCTTGAATTATTAAGTCTTAAAAAATCTTCTCGAGGTGCAACTGAACACCATCCAACCGGCTCATTTTTTATGTAGGCTAATATTCCGGTTTCTTTCTTTTTATTTACAAGTTCATGCATTAATGTTTTATTACCTTTACCCTTGTTCTTATCAAACTCCGATTTCTTTAATCTCCATGACATGCACCAGCAACCACCACAGGCGCCTCTCTCACCAAATAATTTTTCAAAATCGTTCCAGGTTTCTTTTGATAATGATTTGGATGAAATTTTTTCCATTTTTCATTTGAAAATATTTATAAAGTAAATTCCAACTGTTTTTCAGTGTTGCTAAATTTTTGCTCATGATCTAAAAACCATTTCTTCCGCCACAATCCGCCACCGTAACCGGTTAAACTTCCGTCACTTCCAATTACACGATGGCAAGGAATGATGATCGAAATTTTATTTTGTCCGTTCGCATTTGCAACTGCACGTATCGCTTTCGGATCGCCAAGTAATTTTGTGATTTCCATATATGATCTCGTTTCACCATAAGGAATTTTTAATAATTCATCCCAAACCCTCTTTTGAAAACCTGTTCTTTCAGGTTCTAATCTTAAATCAAAAATTTTTCTTTCTCCCTTAAAATATTCATCAAGCTGTTCTACACATTTTTCTATATATGGATTCGATTTCACATCGGGAATAAAAGCCCATCCCAACCCTTCCCAAAGGGAAGGGCTTTTTTAGAACTCGGTCGAGGTATTTAATCCTCGACCATCGTTATAAAATTATACCTCGAAGCAAGCTTCGAGGAATTTTTTCGATTAAATTCTTCATCTATGAAGCAGAGAGATGTAATTGAATTTTCCGTTCCGCATATCTCTATTAGTCCAATAGGAGAATTGTAAAATGTTTTGTAGATCATGGCTGACAATATTAATATTCACTAATGATTCAACCTATTAAGCATAAAAAGAAATGTCAAGCAAAATAATTTTTGGAAATGAAATGTAGATTAGGAAAAAAGATTTTTAAGCACTTCGATCAGTTTATCTCTCAACAATGGTTTAGAGACAAAATCATTAAAACCGGCTGCAATAAAACTATCGCGAGCGCCGGGTAATAGATATGCTGTTGATGCAATGACCGGAACATTTTTATAACCGGGCATCTTCTGAATAATTCTTAACGCATCTAATCCGTTATACTCTCCTTGTAAATTAATATCCATAACAAGGAAATCGAATTTTTTTGTTTTGAGAAGAGGCAATGCACTTTCAAAACTTGGAGCGAATTCTATATTCTTGAGGTCCTTCATCTGACTCTTAAACAGCATTTGCGAATCAACTTGATCTTCCAAATAGAGGCAAGAAAGCTGTGTGAGCTCCAACGGTTTCTTTTCCACCGGGACTTGAGATTGTATAGAAACTTTTTCCGGCTGTTTGCCGCTAACTTTTTGTGCCTGCTTAGAATCAACAATTTTATGTTGAGGAACGGTTTCCACTTCTAATTTTTTCTTATCGGTTATAATCAACTTAAGAGGAATAACCAATGCGAATTCAGCCGGATCAGCATCTTTAGTAATTGTTTCTTTCTTAATTGATAATAAATCAATCAATTTTTTGGCGAGCTTAACAGAGAACCGTGAGAATCCGTAATTTCTTCTGCTCATATTCTCGTCTTCCGAGAAAATATCATTCAATGCTTTTAACAAGTAGGGAGTAATTGTTTTAGAAGTATCTTTAATACTAACTGCGCAGTAACTATCCTGATAAAGAGAAGCCGAAAGAAATATTTTGTC
>JACRFC010000020.1 GCA_016234355.1 Ignavibacteriales bacterium | reverse complement strand
TTCATTAGTTCAATATCATCCTTTGGCAGTGATGTACTTTATGTTGACAAATTTCCTTGGTTTGCTATGGGAGACTGGAGCCAGTACAGAAACAGAAAAGATATTACTTATGAACAGTATGAAAAGCTTCGTTCTATGCTTAAAAATTATGAAGCAATGGCACCGAGTAAAAGTACTTTCGGTGCCGGAATAAAAAGAAAAGATAAATCTGTTCAGGCAACTTTAGTTTTTGGTACTACAGAAGATTATCAGAAAACCGGCAATGTTAATCCAGCCGAGGGAAGATTTTTAAGTGATCTTGATGTTAAAGCCGGAAGAAGAGTCTGTGTTGTTGGTAAAGATATTGCCGATGAATTATTTCCTACTGAAAGCCCGCTTAATCAATACATAAAAATTAATAATGTTCCGATGCAAGTTATAGGAGTACTTGAGAAACAAGGCAGCGGTATGATGGGTGCTTTCAGCATGGATGGACAGGTAATTATGCCGTTAAAAACTTTTGAAACTGTTATTAGCAGCAGACAACAAAGATTGAGAATTGATATAAAAATAGGAGATGTTACCCAGCTTGAAGATGCTAAGGAAGAAATTATTTCTGCTATGCGTGTAATTAGAAAAGTTCCTTTAGATAAACCCGATGACTTTGCAATAAATCAACAAGAAGCATTAAAAGATATTTATGATAAAACAATTGGAGTTGTTGCTTTAGCCGGAATAGTAATTACGGCTCTTTCGCTTTTTGTTGGAGCGATTGGTATTATGAACATCATGTTTGTTTCCGTAACCGAACGGACAAGAGAAATTGGAATAAGAAAAGCTATCGGTGCTAAAACTTGGTCAATTCTATTTCAATTTTTAACTGAAGCAGCTATACTTTGTATTATGGGTGGAATTATTGGTCTAATTATTTCTTTCCCATTGAGTTTAGTGATCAATCAATTTTTGCCGACTGCAATGCCATTAGATATTGTTTTTATATCATTATTAATTTCTGCTTTAGTTGGAGTAATATCGGGATTTTTACCCGCTTGGAAAGCTTCTAAACTTAATCCGGTTGATTCTTTACGTTATGAGTAATTGATATGCAAATATTTGAAAGTATTAAACTCGCATTTAGTTCTATAATAGCAAACAAGCTAAGATCATTTTTAACTTTGCTTGGTATTGCCGTAGGGTTGTTTTCAATAATTATTGTGATGACTGCGATCGGTGCAATTCAACAAAGCTTCGAAGAAATTTTTAACTCAATCGGTTCGAACAACTTTATAGTTTCAAAATGGCCTGCACTTCAGATTGGTCCGCACGATCGTGGAAGAAATCACAACCGTAAAAATTTAACAATAGCAGAAGGTGAAAAATTAAAAGAGTTATCACAACTTCCAGTTGCTGTTGGAATACAAATTAGCAGAGGCGGTAGGACAATTAAATACAACGGTGCAAAGACTAATCCTGATGTTCCGGTTGTAGGTTTAAATCAAGATATTTTTATTGCAAGAGATCTTAAAATTGGTGAAGGAAGAAATTTATCAACATCAGATTACGATTATGCACGGCCTACTGCAGTTATCGGTACAGATATTGTAAATAAATTATTTAAAACTATTCCTCCCGTCGGCCAACAAATCAAAATTGATAATTTTAATTTTGAAGTTGCCGGTGTTTTTGAAAAACGCGGATCAATATTCGGTCAATCTCAAGACAACTTTATTGCTATACCTCTTAAGACATTTGAAAAATATTTCGGAAGCGAAAGAACCGCATCTTTTATTGTAATGTGCACAGACAAAAGTACGGTTGGGAAGACGATGGATGAAGTAATCGGGGTTATGAGAAAGATACGTAAAGCTGAAAGCGGACAGGAAAATGATTTTGAGCTTATTACTAATGAACAATTAATACAACAGTTCAATGATCTAACAAAATATTTTAAGCTCGGCGCCGCAGTTATTGCATTCATAGCTTTGCTTGCCGCCGGTATAGGTATTATGAATATTATGCTTGTTAGTGTTACTGAACGTACACGGGAAATTGGAATTAGAAAAGCTATTGGCGCACGAAAGAAAACAATACTAACTCAATTTGTAGTTGAAGCGGTTTCACTTAGCTGGTTCGGCGGTTCAATAGGAATATTTTTTGGTGTTCTTGGCGGAAATATGGTTGCATTGCAATTAGGCGTCTCTATTATCATACCTATCGAATGGATATTTATTGGTCTGCTGGTAACAACATTTGTTGGAGTGGTATTCGGTGTTTATCCCGCTATGAAAGCTTCCAATCTTGATCCCATAGAAGCTCTCCGTTACGAGTAATTTCAAATCATCTTGAATTAGAAGGAGTATAGGTTTAGATTTATTTTACGGAATTAATAGAAACAAACTCTTGAAAAAAAATCTAATCCTTTTTCTTTATATCTCTTTTTTTGCTTCGCAAATTTCAGCGCAAAGAATATCTTCATCTGTTATTATAACAGATACTCTTTTAATCAACTTAAGTAATTCTTACAGAATTCGATCTCTTAATATTCTTCCATCCACGGAAAAGATTAGAATATCTTCTCGTTTACTCACTACTTCAGAATATAAAATTGATTACTCCAAAGGAATAATATCCCTTACCGAAAATTCTAAATTCTCATTACTAGATACTCTTTTTATTTCTTATCAAACCATAAAACTAAACCTGAATAAAGAATACAAACGGAGAAGTTTAACCGTTCGATATGATGATAAAAACTTAGATACAATTCATATTGTGAAAAAGGAAATCCCTTTTACAAGCGAATCAATTTTTGGAAAAGACATGCAGAAGAGCGGCGCTATTGTAAGAGGTTTTTCAATCGGGACAAATAGAGACTTTACTTTAAACAGCGGATTACGATTACAGCTTTCCGGAAAGTTATCTGATGAAATAGATTTAGTAGCTGCGTTAACTGATGAAAACACTCCGATTCAACCGGAAGGCAATACGGAAAAACTTGATGAGCTTGATAAAGTTTTCATAGAACTCCGGCATAAAAATGCTGTCGGTACATTTGGTGATTATGAATTAAATCTTCGCGATAATGAATTCTCACAGATAACCAGAAAACTTAAAGGTCTAAAAGGCGAGTTTTTATTTGGAGGTACGAAAGGTACTGTGGCTATTGCAGCTTCACGCGGAAAATTTAATACAAACCAATTTAACGGTTCTGATGGTAATCAAGGTCCGTATCGTTTGAGCGGAATTAATAATGAAAGAGCAATTATAGTTATTGCCGGAAGTGAACGAATATATTTAGACGGACAGCAGCTTAAACGCGGTGAGAATAATGATTACATAATTGATTATTCTAATTCTGAAATAATTTTTACTCCCAAACGCTTAATTACTTCAGCAAGCAGAATATCGGTTGATTTTGAATATACAGACCAAAACTACCGCCGTAATTTTTTGGGTGCTGATTTTTCAACTAAACTATTGAACGATAAACTGAAAGTCGGTATTGGTTATTTCAGAGAAGGTGACGATGAAAACAGTCCGATAGATTTTTCATTTACTGATGATGATCTGAATATTCTAAAATCTGCGGGTGATAATCGTTATAACGCAGCACGATCCGGAGTCAGTTTAACATTACCCGATTCAGCAGGAAAAGTTCAAGGAGTTTATTCAAGAGTTGATACTGTAATTTCATCATTGCAGTTCTCTTACTACAAATATACACCGGGAAATATTTCTTCTATCTATAATGTGTCGTTCACTTATGTTGGCGATGGAAGCGGAGATTACTTAAAAGAAAGTTTAGGAAAATATAAATTCGTCGGCAGAAACAACGGTTCATACTTGCCAATAATATTTCTACCTCTACCACAACTAAAACAACTCGGTAATATTTCTTTATCAGCAAATATTATGGAAGGAATTAAGATTGATATAGACCTTTCCGGAAGCAGTTGGGATAAGAATAAATTTTCAACAGTTGATGATAACGATAATTACGGTTACGCCAGAAAAATATTGATCAATGTAATTCCAGGAGAAGTGACGATCGGGAATTTATCTTTGGGAAAAGTTGGACTAAGTTTTAAGGATAGATTTATTCAAAGCCGGTTTACATCTCTTGATAGAATTAATGAAATAGAATTTAACCGATACTATAATCTGCCTTCACAGTTATCGCAAGACCAAACTCTAAGAGAAGCCGTTTTAATTTATTTGCCTTCCCAAAATATTTCTCTAAATACAAAATATGGTTTTCTTAAGCAGGGAGATCAATTTTCTTCGGATAGAATATTTTCCGGATTAAAAATATCAGAACCGAAATTGTATGGACTTAATTATGATATAGATTATGTTAATTCAAAGAACAACACAATTAATTCTAATTGGTTAAGACAAATTGGGAAAGCATTTTATTCTTTTGGTGATTTCAAAACTGGAGTTGATTTTTTAGCAGAAGATAAAAGGGAAACAAATTCAGGCAAAGATAGTCTTCTCGTAACAAGTCTAAAATATTCAGAAATAGCACCATCAATAGAAATGATTGGAACATCCGGATTTGATGGAAGAATCAACTATTCATTTCGCGAGGAATCTTTTCCGTTAAAAGGAAGTATGATCAAGCAATCGAATGCAGTTGCTCAGAATTTTCAGTTGAATTACAAAGGGTTAAAAGAATTCTCAACATCGCTTTCAGTTACATTCAGAAATAAAAAATACACGGAAGATTTTAGAAGACAAGGATTTTCAGATAACGAAACAGTGTTACTGCTTTCACAGAGCAGATTGAATTTATGGAACGGCTCAGTTCAAGGCGATATTTACTACCAAGCGGCAACGGAACAATCGGCTAAGTTCGAAAAAGTGTTTTTACGCGTACCCAAAGGAACGGGTAACTACATTTATCTTGGCGATCTTAATAACAACGGCATTCCGGAAGAAAATGAATTTCAAATTACTTCTTACGAAGGTGATTTTATTCTAATTACAATTCCTACGGATAAATTATTTCCGGTAATGGATTTAAAAGCAAACACTCGATTGCGGATTGATCTTTCACGCATGCTTAGCGATGATAATTTTTTAACGAACTTTTTGAAACCAATTGCAACTGAGACATCATGGAGAATTGAAGAAAACAGTAAAGAACCGGATACAAAAAAAATATATCTTATAAATCTTTCGCACTACTTGAATGATTCTACAACTATCCGCGGGACACAACTTTTTCAGCATGATATAAATCTTTTTCAAAACAGTAGTGAATTGTCATTCCGATTAAGATTTCTACAAAGAAAATCACTAAATCAATTTAGCGGCGGAATCGAACGCGGATATTTCCGTGAAAGAGGATTGCGAATTAGATTCAGAATGATAGAAGAGATCAATAATCAAACCGAGTTCATCAATCAAACCGATAATTTAATTTCTCCGCCTACATCTAACCGCGCAAGAACCGTTACAAGAAATGATCTTACATCCGACTTTTCATACAGACCCGTTAGAGATATAGAAGTTGGTTTTAAGATAGCAGCCGGAAGAAGTCAAGACGATTTTTCCAAAACACCAACTATTGTAGATCAAAATTCAGTTACACTGCGTGTAAATTTATCATTTGAAAACATAGGACGATTGCGAATTGAAGCTGAACGAACCGAACTAACTTCTTCTTCAAATAATTTTAATATTCCTTATGAGATAACCCGGGGAAATGTAATCGGAAAGAATTATTTTTGGAGAGTCTTTTTCGATTACCGTTTGTCGGGCTTTATTCAAACATCATTGAGTTATGATGCCAGACTTCAAGGCAGCAGCAGAGTAATTCAAACAATACGGGCGGAAGCAAGAGCGTATTTTTAGCATTTAGCTATTAGCGATTAGCTTTTAGCAAAAAATAAAAGATGATTATGAATGTAATATCAGCTTTAGTAGAAGCTCATATTTTTCGAAAGATTGGAAATGATTTAGAGTTTTTACTTTTAAAAAGAGCTTCTAATGAAAAATATGCCGATGTTTGGCAAATGGTAACCGGTTCAATCGAAAGTGAAAGCGCATATCAAACTGCTTTAAGAGAAATAAAAGAAGAAACAGGTTTAACTCCAATAAAATTTTGGGTTGTTCCAAATATTAACTCGTTCTATTCTACGGAGAACGATATAATAATTATGATTCCGGTTTTTGCTGCGATGGTTGATGAAAATGCAGTTGTTACTATTTCTGAAGAACATACAGAATTTAAGTGGGTAAAGAAAGAAGAAGCTATTAAATTATTAGCATGGCCCGGACAGAGAAAATCTGTTGGAATAATCTACGAGTATTTTACGAACCGTCAAAGTATTATAAAGTTTGTAGAAATAGAATTGTAGAACGAGCAGATTGCTCGTTCAAAACTGAGTAGAAGAGACATTAAGTTCTTATGTGTGAGCGAATAACTATTCGCTCTACAAAAAAAATAAAAATGTAAAGCGAGCAGGTTGCTCGTTCAGTACTCAGTACGCTAGTTGTTTACTTAACACAGT
>JACRFC010000194.1 GCA_016234355.1 Ignavibacteriales bacterium | reverse complement strand
GCGTATTGCTTTTGCATTTGCAAGTGTTGTTGTTGTTCTTTTCGGACTTCCAATTTCTGCCAACAGAAGACGCGGCGGATTGGCAATACAATTCGGGATTAATTTGTTGATCACTTTTATCTATTTAGTATTTATGAAAGTTAGTCAAGCATTTGGAAAGAGCGGCCAATTGGATCCGTTAACAACTGCCTGGCTGGCAAATTTTATTTTCTTGCTGGCTGCTTTATATAATATTAAACGTGCTCAGAAATAAGTTTTATTTTGTTTTCATTTCAAACACATCATCCCAGTTTTCACTTGGTGGATTTGTAAGATAAAACTTGCAACGTTGCATATAAACTTTAGAAGGTTAGTCGCCGAGTTTTTCATACGATCTTATAAAATAAACGATCAGAGGTTACTTGTATAAATTTCAAGCCGATAAATTATTTGAGATGGAAAAATAGTTTTCACAAAATAGATTTAACGATGAAAAGGGCTTGAGAAATTAAGCTCTCTTATTAGTACTGTTTTAGAATGTTAGAACTTTATCTGCTTCGATGGTCCATTGGGTAAGCTCAGCCATAGTGCTGATTTGAGCGCCTTCGATTAATGGAAGATTTTTAATTCCGCGTGCATCTGCACAAGTTCCGCAAATTTTTATTTTTCCACCCTTCATTAAAACAGACTTCACCATTCGTTCAATGTTGTAATATCCGTTAGGAGTATTTTGATTTGGCAAAGCACAAGTTGCAGCATCAGCCATTAAGAATATTCTGACTTCGTTTTCCGGAAAATCTTTTTGAATCTGCATTGCCATTCGTAAAGCATTATAAGCTTTTTCAGTTCCGTAAGGCGCATCGTTAATTATGAAAAGATACTTCAATAGTGTTCTCCATTTTTTTATTTGAGTTCTTAATTGAGATTTTGGATACTGGATACTTGATACTTGATTCCGGATTATTATAGTTCAGATTGCGCTGAAAATACTTCCCGGCGCTATTCAATTACCTTTAAAATCACCTTACGTTCAAAGTAATTTCCAAGCATACCGATCTTAGCATTTCCTTTTACGGATTCTCCTTTTGTAATCATTCCCTGTAGTATTAACTCGCCATCAATAGCATCGTAAAGCGGCTGAACGGTCATAGGCAGAGCAGTTATTTCTGCATTCTCAAAACCCTTCAGTTTATCACCAATTAATCGGCAAGCCATTTGTAGATTCACAGCCCAGCCCGGTACAAATTTCGAAATCGAGTTTGTCCCGATCATTGAGGAGTCAACATAAGTCCATGCATTCCTAAATGGAGCGGGCAAGTTATCATCTTTTGTTCGCCCAATAACTGTAAGAACAGTTTTTTGCTCTCCGCGTTTTACTTCAATAAGGAAGGTACCGTTCGACCGGCGCAAGGACTTCATTGTTTCTTTATCAAGTATGTCGATTATTGTTTTATTCTCATCCGACCAGGGTCCGTTATTTACATGACATGATATACAAGATTTTGCATTCCCTAAGATTCCTACTGCCGGCGGATATGCAATCGCTGTGTTAGCAACGAGAACAAGTAACGAAAGTGCTGTAATTATGGTTTTCATTTTAACACTCCTTTAATTTATTCAATTAATATTTCAGATAAGAAAGGGAATAAACCGTTTTGTTCGTTTTGCATATACAATGTAATCCTCACCATATTCTTCAAGAGCTTGTTTCTCCTCCTGCTTTGCCAGCCAGGTATACATTACAATCATAATGGGCCATAACGCCAGTGTTACAATTGAAGGCCAGTGCACAAGCCAGCCAAAGGTAAAGAGAAGAATGCCTGTATATTGAGGATGTCGAATATATCTGTAAATTCCTGTTGTGACCATTCCTTTTGCCTGATGTATCTGCGCCCAGCCGATTACAATAATAGCAAGTCCCAGAAAACTAATTGCTGTTCCAATCAGGGCAGGTTTCAGTCCAAAGATTTTATAGCCTTTTTCAAAAATTTCTCCAATTTCAGGAACATTTACAAGGGGTGAAAGGAGAAAAATAAAGAGTGGAAAGCCGAACATTTCAGTCATAAGAGCAATTATGAAGGCAGCAAATGTTCCACTCGATTTCCATATATGTTTTGTTGGTCGGCGAAATGGAAGCAGTGCAAAAAATCCTAAGACGATGAGAATATTAAGAATGATTAATCCCGTTTGTCCAAAGTTTTCCCTAATCCAGCTAATTGTTACCGGAGGACCTTCTTGATGAGGCAAAAGTTCAATACTGTAAATGACAACGAAAATAATTATCGCTGCCCATCCTATAACTGTGGCTAATTTTGTTTTCATTTTCTCTTCCTTTCTTTTGTTGGAACAGTAATCATCGGCTAAGCAATCACTTTCAGCGCCGGTTCACATATCAATTGGTATTCTGAGAATTTTTCCACCGCTACGCAACATCATTTTCAGAATTGATTTTTTTAGACCAAACGGAGCCAGCCACCACTTTTCAAAAAGGACTTTACCCAAATGCCATGATTTTCCTAACTGTTTCATCTTTACATCCGGATGAGGCGATGCGTAAAAATCACCGTAAGCAAAACCCGCTAATTCTTCTCCGGCTTCGAGCATACAAAATCCATCTCCGCAGAAAATCTCTTTTGATTCTTTCCCCAGAATTTTAGCAGCAATAATTTCAGAAATAAATATTGCTTGTGAATGAGCAAACACCCCAGCTTTTGGAAGATTCATAGGTTTATCAGGGTTCCATCTTCCCGGTAGAGGAATTGTTGTTATATCGCCTATTGCAAAAACATTTTCAAATTTTGTTTCCATGGTATTTCTGTTAACAGGAATCCAACTGGCTTCGTTGGTCAATCGTGACTCCACAACAACTTTGGGTGTTTTATGATTTGGAATAGTAATAAGTATATCGAAGTTGTAAGAATTATTGTTATCAAAGAGTAATTTTTTATTTATTGTGTCAACTGAAGAAATTTTATGAAGCGGATAAAAATTAATTTGCTTTGAAGTAATAAGATCAATGACTGCTTGCCCTAATTGCGGGCCGGCTACAGGAAGCGGCTGAGGTTCGGGAGTAAATATATTCACTTCTACATTTAACGATTTCTTTTTGAGGAAATCGGAAATCAACATTGCAGCTTCAAAAGGTGCGCCGGGACATTTGTATGGCAAAGATGAAACCATTACTGCAATTTTACCGCCTCTGAAGTTTTTTAATTTATCACGAAGTTTTATTGAGCCATCAAGATTATAAAAGGAAAAAACGTCAGTTCCTTTTGATTCATCTTGAAGGGTGGGATATTCTAAATCAGCGCCCAAAGAAATGACTAAATAATCGTATTTGATATTGCTATTTGGTAACGTCACAAATTTTTCTTCTGTATTTATCTTTTGGACTTCTTCATAAACTATTTCTACATCATTTGAAACTAACTTTTTTAATGGAGATGAGATTTGAGAAGGAGTTCTTTTGTCAACCATTAACCAGAGATACGACGCTGCAAGAGAATGTTCTTTGTTTTTTTCGATAAGAATAATTTTATAATCTTTAGGCAATTTTTTTCTAAGATTATTAGCAGTAACAATGCCTCCTACACCACCGCCAAGAATTAGAATTGTTGCTTTATACATATTAACTCCGGTCTTCTATTAGGTTTCTAAAAGTATTGATCATTGAACAATGCGAATGCTGTGAAAGGAATCTTTTAGACTAAGAATTGAATCACACACTTTTGGATTTGCTAAAGAGTAAACATAGAACTGTTCTTTAGATTTGCGGTAAACCAAATTATTCTTTACAAGAGTATCTAATTTTTGAACAACTTCTTCTTCATTAAGATCTATCAAGCTTGCAATTGAAGATGCAGTAACTTCACTTTCGTAAATAGAACAAAGTATTTTGATGTAAGTTGGATCTGAAAAAAGATCACTAATTAATTTGTTTATTTGCTTATCCATAGAAATCATCTCTCAACTTCAAGACCGGCAAAACGCCATGAATTGATATCATCTTTAAGAATTGTGGTTTTGTATCCTTTTGAGCTTAACAATTTTGATGCTTCGGCAGCAAGTACACAATATTTTCCTCTGCAATAAGCAACGATCTCTTTGCCGGCAGGTAAATCCTTAATTTTATCATTTAATTCTATTAAAGGGATAGATACAGCTCCGGGAATATGTCCGTTGAGAAATTCCTCTTTAGGACGCACATCAATTACAACAATATCTTCATCGTGAATTTTTGAAAGCAGTTCCGATGCCGAGATTGGCTCAAGCGCCGACCTTTGATCCAGGAATGATTTAGCAATATCTCTCAACTCT
>JACRFC010000024.1 GCA_016234355.1 Ignavibacteriales bacterium | reverse complement strand
TGAAATACGGGAAGGATATTCAAACTGCGCGCGAATGAAAAAGAATATTTACGCAACCACCACGCTTGTAGTTTTGTATCGTTAAAATTATAAACCTGGTTCGGCAGGTTTCCTTCCAAACCAATATCAATTATTCCTTTAGGAAAAGTTACGTTCGAAGAAATAATATCTCCGATTGAAAATGCAATCGTTCCAAAATCGTTATTTGGTTTAATGGAGATTGCAAAAAATTGCACTTGAACATCGCCGGTTATTGCGCCGCCGTCGGCGAACAAATTTTTTAATCTGCTCTTATCAGCGTCGTTTAAGTACCGCCCAATAGTTTTACCATTCGCATCGGTTGTTCTGTATCCGAAGAAATAATTGTATTCATCAACAGAGATGAAATTCGTTCCAACACTTCCGGAAATTGTGGGGAGAGGGAAAGGAATTATAAATTCTAAATGCTTTAATGAGTCGTTGAATAAATTTGCCGGATTATTTCCAAGTGCACGTAGACCGAATGATGACGTTACTTTGGTCTTTCCCATTGCATCGGAACGCGCATCGCTCATTCCAATTGAACCGCCGGATTGTGAATAAACATTTGCGGCTAGAATGAAAACTAAAACGAATAATAATTTGTATGATTTCATTTTCATTCTCCCTTCGGATTAATGTGGTAATTTGTCGAACCCGAAGCGAAGAACTTGATCACATTATCCGTCTTAAACTTTACCGCTTGATTTCCAGATCCCGATGTACTGAATCTAATTCTAACACGCATGAATGATGCTTTTGAAATTTTATCAATTTCACTTTTTAAGGTCTTCACAGTTACGTTTTGAATTGTGTTTGATGTAACGTTTCCGTTAGCATCAACCACAGCTCCGTTTACGCTAACAACCGTATCTTGATCTGAATACTTAGGCGGAAAATACATTAAAAAGTTTTTGTTCTGATCGTATAGCTTAGCTGTAAAACTTAACGATGCCGGAATTCCATTTGTAATTTTTAATGCCGCACCGAGAGAATTAATATCTTTCATTTGATTGCGGTCGTCATTTGAAAGATCAACTTTAACCGAATCGCTAAACTCGCCGCCGCTTAACCCGAACTCAAGCGGAAATTCCATTTTACTATTTATAGTTACTTGATCATTTTTGTTCAGATTTATTGTTTTACGATTTGGATTAATCGTTCCCCCGGTAAATACTATAATGGAATCCGGGAATTGAGAAAATCTATTAAAGAATTTACTGACACTGTCTGCGTTGAAGGTAATTACTGAATCAACCGGTGAAATAATTATTTTATCAAGCGTTCGGGAACTTAAAGTCATAACGCTTCTTTGCCCGATCGTGTTTCGCGCTTCAATACTTCCGTCAATACTAAATTCAACATTTGCAGTTGTTCTAAACCGAAGTTCGATCTTCGGATTTTTCAAATTGATCTGCTGAAACTGTAATTTTTTTTGAATGTCCTTAACATTAAGCGTTACTGCGCTTCGGGTTTTTTCCAACACAGTTGGTTTTAATTGTCCTAAATATTCCGAGACCATAAGATTATGGTACTTGGTTTTTATTCTTAATGATTTGTCCGGTAATGTAATTTGCTGTCCGTTGCTTCCTGTTGAAGAAATTTTAGATTCCAGACTCAACTGATTTTTTACTCTTACTCCGGGTGAAATTGGAATTGATTTCACTGTGGCAGATTGCAAAGGTAGAACTTCAATTGGTGTGGATAGCTGAGCGATTATTTCTCCCGAGCCGGTATTTTTCAGAACCAAATTTCTAAGAGTAATTCTTACGGGTGAAGGGAAAAAGTTTGTAATCTCAAGATCAATAAGACCGGATTCTATTTTTATTGATTCGAATTGACCAGCAAGACTAAAATTTCCCGTTACATTTGTTTCCGGAATTGGCGGAAGAACAACCTGCATACCGGGACTGACCGGCGGACTGATCCATGAAAAATCAATATTCGAAGTAACGGAATCGGAATTAATGCTAATCGCTCCATTAACTCCGGGTGAATCTGATTTCAGTTTATCGCTTAATACTATTTTATCCATTTGCTGTGTGTTTGTGTAGTAGAGCAAATTTCCGTTCGTAACATCTGTGTAATGCTGGATTGATGAAGATTTGTTCTCGATAATATTAAACATCGTATAGCTTTTGTTGGCAATAGGAACGTTAAGTGAAACATCCCAATTCGGCGCTGTTGGTTCCATATTAATATTGCAAGATTCGATCAGCGCTATGAGGAACATAAAAATGAGTGCACGGTAAATTTTCGAATGCTTTTGAAATAAATTCATTTTTAATCCTTATTGATTTATACTACTTAATTACCTGAGAAAAGTTAGAGATTAATTTCTGTTTGAACAAGGATGGAAAACACAAGAGTGATTGGTTGTCGGTTATCCCACTCATGGCTCTGTTATATCAACCGGCGGAAAACAATTGGTTGACGGTTCATTTGTACGCTTACCAGGAAGAGGATGGTTTGTTAAAGCAACAGATAAGAATGAAGAACTCGGTCCTGCTGTTCCGGATATTATTGTTTATAACTCACCGGATTGGATCGCGCGCGGAGCCGATGATCAACTTAAAGCTGCATGTGAAGAGTTATTAAATAGCCCATCCCTTTGTCCCTTCCCAAAGGGAAGGGATATAATAACCTCTCCCCTTTGGGAAGAGGTAGGAGCGGGGCTTATAAATTTTCATTCAACAAGATTTCTTGTGTAAGAATTGGTTTCATTTTTTCTATTAGATGATTACTAAACAATTCGAACTGGCTGCCGAGTATCCAAACTTTGGAAAACCATCTTGCCCAGATAAATAATTGCTGTATAACAGCCATTACTAAAACTGTAAACATGCTGTTCATTCCAATTACCGTATCGAATCCAAAGTAAATTATTACCAAGGCAACAGGAACAATTAACAGCAGAACGTAGAGCGGATAGACAACAAAAAATTTTTTGAAAGTAAATATTAATCCGCTTTTCAATGCGCTCCAAACTTTTTTAGAATCTTCTTTCACTAAAATTATTTTAGCATAATCGGAAACAATGGAAACAAAAATGAACAAAAGAAGATGAATAGTTCCCCAGATAGCAAGAATTGTAAACAATCCCGGTTCCGGTGTATTATCTGCTGCGTTACTAATAATTTTAGAAAAGATAAAAACAACAACTCCGAAAATTATCATTTGAATTACCAGCACATAAAGACCCAGACGTAAAAAGCGGAAAAAGAATTTCGCCGACCCGGCAAAGAATGCCTGCACTCTGCTTTTAATTGCAGAGCCGTCAAAATATTTCAAGACACCGCCGGCGAAGAACACGGTAAAGAAAAAGTAAAACGCACCAAACCAGATCATTTGATTCATTATCGGTCGTACTATATCTCCATGGTTATTTATGAAATCCGAATATATTGTGAAATCAAAATCGCGAAAAAGCTTATACAGCTCAGATCGGTTTCCAAAATTATTTGTTAATGTAGATTTAAAAGTAGCAACTAAAACTGCTGCAAGCAGAAAAGTAATTCCATAAATAACTGTAACAATTTTTTTAGAAACGAATGCCTTCTTAAACCCTTCTATGTATGCATTTAATATTTTCATTTTTCACCTCGAGCTATTAAAACAACATTGAAAAAGTAAGCATTGTGTTTTCCAGCCAGAACAGAACCTTCGTCGCATATTTAATGAATATACCGCTTTCAGGTTTCGCGGTTAAACTGTTATTCACGATATTTATATCGAGTGGGATTTTATTATTCGGATCAATCTTTGCCCAAACAATTTTACTCTTCCCTTCATACTTAAATTCATACGTTCGTGTTTGCCCATCCCATTTTTCCAGAATCTCTTTCCCATCATCAAAATGAATAAGCACTTCAACGGGAAGTTTAACCTCGCCGAGACGATGAATAACAACCTCGGATTTAGATATAATGTTTTTCCCTTTTTCCTCTTTCAGAAATTCTCTCTTCCCTTCTTTATCAATTATTCCAAAAGCTCCCATAATTTCTTGATTGGAAATCGAAGCAAGTTTATAATCACATACATCAGAACCATAAAGAGTTTGATCGAAATACCAATTCATATTATCGCCGAATTTTCTGCCATGATTTTTAATTACAACTTCATTAACAATCGCAGTAAAATCTTTTACACAAGGATGTTTGAATTTCCATCGTTCAAAATATGTTTTCATTATTTCATTCATAGTTTCAATACCAACTAATCCTTCAAGAGTTTTCATCATTACCGCAGTTTTATTGTAAGACATTGATCCATAACCGCCTGCAGTGAATTCCCAAGATTTCCTAAAGATTTCTGCAACTTTAGGATTTCTTATTCCGGTATAACCTTGCCGTGTAAATTCAAAATCACCTGTTTTAAACCCGAAATAATCTATCATGGAAGATTTCTCTCCGTAGGCGTAATTCATTATTCTTGTTTCAAAATACTGGTTAAACCCTTCATCGAGAAAAGCTTCTTCAAATTCATTTGATGCAAGCAGTCCCATAAAATAATTATGCCCGAACTCATGAATTGTTACCATCTCCAGCATTTTTATACCTTCCGGTAATCCCCAAAGCGTTCCCGCAGTAATGAATGATGGATATTCCATTCCTCCGGAACCGAATCCGTTTAGCGGCGGGTCAACAACCGTAATTGTTGTGTACGGATATTTGCCTACGTATTTGTCGAAATAATCGAGTGCATATTTAACTGCCTTGATGTGTCGCTCCGCCTGAGCAAAATGTTCCGGCTGCAGCATCACTTTTATCTTTACATTCTGCCATTGATCATAAACAACTTGAAATTTTGGTGATGCTGTCCATGCGAAATCAACAACATCTTCTGCGCGGTAGTGATGAGTTGCGGTTCCATCGCTGTTATTTAGTTTCGATTGAAGTACTCCAACAGCGCCTACAATGAATGATGATGGGACAGTAATGTTTACATCGAACACAGCGAAGTCCGCATAAAACTCGGAGTTCGCATGAAACTGGTGACAATTCCATCCTCCCTTTTCAGCATAACGAATTCCGGGATATTCATACACACCAATCTTTGGAAACCATTGACCGACTAAAAAATAATTTCCGGCATAACCGGTGCGCGCAAAAATTTTGGGCAGTTTCGATTTAAAATTAATTTCGAGTTGTATTTCCTCATTTGGTTTCAGCGGTTTATCCAATGCAACAGCAATAACTGTTTGATCATCGTTGTTGTCGTCATCAGGCTGAATGAATTTGATTTTGTTAGTTAGATTCGCACCGTTAATCCGCTTCATTGAAAGAACATCAATGTATCCCCAAAATATTTCTTCGTTTTTATCAGCTTTAATTCCTCTGAGCTGTCCGCCGGATTCTTTCATAAAAGTTGAATTGGAGTTTTTGAATGCGTTGAGGTAAAGATGAAATTGAAGTTCGTTAATCATATCGGGCGAAGTATTTTTCCATCGCAAAGTTTCTTTGCCGTCAATTATTTTTTTGTCTACATCCAGCTTTACAGATATATCATAGGCGGCAATGCGCGGGCTCAGCGGTTTTGTAAATATTATTTGCGAATAATTAAGACTCTGCCAAATAAGTATTAAAAATAAAATTGGTGCAAACATTTTTTTAATATGTGCTTTCATTTTTTTTATCGCTTTTAATAAATGATTTCATTTGAGCGATAAAATCACTCAACATTTTGTAAAAGTCAATTATAAATTATTGATACATCATTACACTATATAATAGTTATGTTTTTAAGAATTATTTTAATTATGGAGCTAATCGGACTGAATATCCGCATCAGAATATTTTTCTTTACTAAATAATTATACATTAAATGGAATTGATTATTTTTGAAAAGAATTTTTCAAAAAATATTTTTTCATCCGGAGGAAATACTAATGGCAATAATGATTACTGACGAATGCATTTCTTGTAACGCTTGTGAAGCTGAATGCCCCAATACTGCAATTTATTCGCCGGGATTAGCCTATAATGTTGGCAGACAAGAATACGCTGCTTTATCGGAAGAACACACATACATCGTTCCGGAAAAATGTACCGAGTGTGTTGGTTTTTATGATGAGCCGCAATGCATCCCATCTTGCCCAACAGAAGCAATCGCCCCAGATCCAAATCACGTAGAGACAAAAGAACAATTGACTGGAAAGAAAGAACATTTGGATAAAGTTGGAAGATAACTTTTCTGTTTCTTATTTAAGAGGTTGTCTCAAAAAGGCAGCCCCTTTTTATTTTAAACGGAACTTAGCTTACTTCTTTCCTTTATAAGAATCAGCATATTTGGCGTACAATGAAATTCATAATAGTTGTCTCGCTACTGGTTCTTTCTCCAATTATCTTAATTGCTCAGGAAGATTCAACATTTTTAAAAAGAAATGAAAAAATAATTGAGATTAAAGATAGTTTGAAAAATAAATTATTTATTGTACCGCAACTTCCACCAAGAACTTTAATTATTAAAATGAAGGATCTTAAAAAAATTAAAAACTTAAGAGAGAATCCTTTTATTGTTATAGACGACACTTCAAATTTTTCAGAGGACGAGTTAGCAAGTGGTTTATCGGAAGAGGAATTGGTTAGATATAAAAAAAATAAAGAGGCTATTAAACGCTTAATAAAACTACCGCCATCCGAAGAAGAAACTTATCCTACAATTGCAAAAATTAGAAATATATTAGGTGTCGCTAAAACAATTGGTGTAATAATCATTTTATTATTGAGCATTTTATGAAACCTCTTCTGGAGACATTATTTCTCTTAATAATAATTACCGCTCAATTGTTTTCTCAAACAGAACATGATACCAGCAAAGCTTTAAGAAATAAAAAAATTACGCCGGGCGATAAGAAACAATTAAGTACTAAATCGAATAGTTTAGATAAGGAAAGACTCAATCATCTCGAAATTTGGCAAGATACTTTTAAGGTTCCCTTAAATCTGAAAATTTATCAGAAAATATTTGCTGATGAAAAATTTGAGCTCTACAGTTTTCCGCAGGAATATCTTAACAGCGGACTTAGCAACGATGAGCTAATGATTTTCGAGCAGAACAAATCGCTAACTAAAAAAATGCTGTCTGATATTTATGGCGAAGATATTATTGATCTTAAAAAAATATTAGAGACCTTGGGGATTACAAAAGATCAGATAGTAATGATTGCCGCTATTCTAAAGTTTTTTTTATACAGTCCTATACATTAAGAAGAAATAATGTTTTGATTATATAAACGATACATTTATTAGGCGCAACTTTCCAGTCCAATTCCTTACTTCTCTTTTTAAATTAGTTGAATCCGTCTCTTTATTAAATTATTAAGAATTTTATGGTGAAGATATCTTTTTTAGTTATATTGCAACCAATTCTTTCCGTATGGGTCTGTAAAACTATTAATAATTAAAAAATGAAGCAGAAGCTTAGAGCTATCTTTATACTTTTTTTTATAAGTACGATTTATCTTGTTAAGTTATCCGCACAAGAAGATCCTACTCTATTTCTCTTTCAATTAGAAGATCATCCGCATGCTATTCAGCAAGTGCAACCAATTTTAAAAATAGAAGATGCAAATACATTTAATTGGCATGATCCTATCACAAAACTTCCTAATGATTTTTATTCTGTTGGTAAAAATGCTTTTAGTACAAACAGTATTAATACAATTGCCGGTTTAACAATATTAACCGGGCTTCTTATCTCTGTAGATAACGAAACTATAGAACCATTTAGAACTAGTTATAAAACTTCTCCAGCAATACATAAATGGAGTAAAAATATTTCCTGGTTAGGCGGCGGTGAGTTTCACTTAATCATGGCTTCGGCTTTTGGCGGAGTCGGCCTTGTTCTTAAGGATAATAGAGCAGTAAGAACTGCTCTTCAAATTGTTGAAGCAGAACTTGCCACAGGAATTACTGTTCAGATTCTAAAACGTATCAGCGGCAGAGAAAGTCCGCAATCTGCTTCCCACCACCATGGATTATTCAGACCATTTCCTAACTTGAAAGAATATAATCAGAACGAAACAAAATATTACTCATTCCCTTCGGGGCACGTCTCAACATCTGTTGCAGTGCTTACTGTAATTGCAGATAATTATCCCGAAGTTTCCTGGATTAAACCCGTTGGCTACTCAGCAATCGGTTTGATAGGAATCGGTTTAGTTGCACGAGGGTGGCATTGGTTCAGCGATTTTCCATTAGCAGCAACCTTAGGATATATGTTTGGCAAGGTTATATCAGGCAGAAATAGTACAACATACAATGATGATGATAATTCTTCCTGGTCAATTTATCCTGATTATAAAAATGGTCTGGGAGTTGGCTTCGCTTATCAGTTTTGATTCATTCTGCTTAAAAATATTTTATAAATAGTCACCGCAGTTTTAGACTTGTGTCTAAAAAAGCTAACCCTTTCTTACATTTGTGATTTTATAGCTCCGACTCATTTAGAATCACCGCAGTGACTGAGACAATACTCGCAAATTAAAATTGAAAATTAAAGACAATAATTTTTGTATGTAAAAATTTGGTACCTGCCTCTTTTATTATTATGAATTTTTATGATTTCATAAAACATTAAAATAATTTCCTACATAAAACATATAATCCTTATAATTGTACAAAACTTTTTCAATCATAATTGGGATTTGAAATGCGGCTCATAGTTGCAATTCTAATGTTTCTTGTTCTTGTTCCGGCTTGCACGAGAGATGTTCCGGAAGCTGAAAAAAAAATAATCAAAATTGCCGATGAAGATAATGCGCGAAAGACAATTCAAAGTTTTGCTGATGCATACAACAGCAATGATTTAGAGAAAGCAATTTCTTTTTTTGATTTAGACTACAAAAGTGTTGTCGCCGATTCCGACGCTCTTGCAGGGGTTGATGCGCTTCGTAATGAAATAATAAATTCACAAAAGGAATTTCCTGAAGGAAAATGGGAAATAACAATTGATGAGGGAAATATTTCCGGAGAGTTTGCATATTTTATCTGCAGCAGTTCTTTTCTAATGCCGGATGTTATAGAAAAGAATTTGAATCCGATTTATTCGGAAAAAAGTATAAGAATCTTAAAAAAACAAAAAGACGGTTCCTGGAAGATTTATAGATATGTTTCTACACCAATTTTTACTTATGATCAGAAATAAATTTTAACTGCTCTTTGATCTCCTCCCACCATAAATACAGCATTTTTTTTTCCGCTTTAATGATACCCATTCTAGTAACATTTTCAGGCGGTGGAAAATGATTTGTTATTGTTTGAAACAGAGTTACTCTTTTTATTTGAGAAGCGCGTGGAATAATAGCAAGAAGCGTTAGCATGTCTGACTTCCGTGCCGTAGAAATAATATTATCAATAGAATTATCACCGCCATTATTGTAATCGAAATCTTTTATTTCATGTATCAATGTATCCGGCGCATCTGAACAGTATGGGGTTCCGGGTTTTTTCCCGTCCATTATATCGCAAACATATTTTTCATTAAGAAAATAGCTTTCATTATTATAATTAATTTCTGTAGAACCAGAATTCACGGAGATCTTAGCATTCTTAAATTCATCAACGAAAACAGTGACCTCGCCACCCCGGTTAATTACAGAACTATTTCTTAGATCTATGGCAAAATCGGGTTCTTCAGAAACATTTTTGATCTTAACAGATCCTTTTTCTATCGTAATTCTATTATTGCCATCCTTAGCTTTTTTCAAAATTATTGTTGTGTTCTGATCAACCACAATGCTTCCCGAGCGAGGTATTAGAATTTCCGCTTTTGAACTGTCGCTGCTTAATAAACTTTCACCCTCAGAAATCGTTCCGGTGTTATTTGCCTTCCCATTAATAAATATCAAGCCCTCTGCAGTTTTTATTTTCCATGGAGAATTGTTTTTCTGTAAATCATAAACTAAGTAAGCTACTGCGAGCAAAACTAATGGAAGAAGTATTAAAATTACCTTCGACCAATTTATTCTGGACGAAAAAAGATTTGGTCTCGAAATTCTGGAAGCCATTAATGTCATTGATAATGCGTTTTTGCGAAATGCACCGCTCGATTCCCTAATGCCCCTTTCAAGATTAATTTGCTCTTGTTTAATCTTTTCGGGATCCGAAACAATCTTTTCTTTTAAATCGTCCTTTATACTTCTTTCCAAAAGTTTTGATGAAAATGCTTGGATTATTCCTTCCGGAGGTTCTACAGTATTAGTAAGGTCTTTTAGTTTTTCAAAAAGGTTTTTGAGCTTCTTGTATTCATTAAAGCATTTATCACAAGTACGTAAATGAACTTCGATTTCCCGTTTCATAAAACCATCGGAAAGTTCATCTACAAAATCATGGAGCCCGATTTTTATTTCTTCGCAATTCATACAGAGATCTTATTTATCAAATATTCCCGGGTGTTAATTAATCTACTTTTTATTTCATCTATTTCTAAATCTTCAAAAAAATTGCGGATTTCTTTATAGCTGTATCCTTCGATATCATGAAGTATAATAATGATTCTTTCTTTTGGGGGAAGTGACAATATGTGACTTTCCAAAAATTCATGCTCGGATGAAATTTTTATAGGTCTTTTTCTTTCGGCATAATTTGCATCTCTATTACCGAGCATTCTAATGGAATATTCTATGGCTGTATTTTTCATCCAAATTGAGAAAGGAATATTTTCATTATATTCTTTTATTCTTTCCCATGATTTTACAAAAGTATGAATTGTGACTTTTTGTGCCTCTTCGGCATTGGAAAGGAGGCAGTAGGCAATAGTGTATACGTTCCTGAGATTAATTTCACATAAATCAATAAACGATCGTTTTCTTCCCTCTTTGGAAAGCCCGATCAAATATTCAACATAATTTGTGTTATCAACTGTCAAGGCATCATCTTAATATTATTAAATACCGTATTAAAGGCGGATTAAGCCGAGTAAAACAAAATTTTTAATTATTATACAAATATGATATAAATAAAATGACTTTCCATCAAGCAAAAATTAATACCTTAATTAATATAATGCATGTGGTTCTAATTAGAGAACTCAATTATAAGATACCGCCTCTCCGTAGAATTGACTTAATCTCTATAGCTTATTACGTTAAATATACAAGTTGTTTGTTTCTTGTACTTTATAAGTGATTCTTATAGTAACAGAGGTATAAAAATATATTGAAGAGAGAAAAAGATTTTAAATATTCCGACAAGTCTGAACCTCACAAAGAGCGAACACGAGAGATCTTAAAAGCACATCCGGAAGCAAGAGAGTTTATCGGTCGTAATCCTAACAGCATTTATTTTATAATTGTAATTGTTGCTTTACAGATTACAATTGCCGTTTTACTCAGATGTCAAGAATGGTCCGTACAAATAGAAGTGAAGTTGTAATTAATTAATATTAGAAAGGAAAAAATTGAACAATCTTCTAATTGATAAAATAAAACTCCTGGTCAATCTCAGATCCGATACTAAACAACTATGGGGAAAAATGACTGCTCAACATATGGTTGAACATTTAATTCTTGCCGTTAGAACGAGCAACAGTAAATTAAATATCGGCTGTTTTAATCCGCCCGAGAAGATTCCAACACTAAAAAGATTTTTAATGAGCGGAAGACCTTTACCGAAAGAATTTATTAATCCGCTTATCGGTGAAGGTCTGTTGCCTTTAGAATATGAAAATCTAGAAGAAGCAAAATTAGTTTTAGAGAAAGAATTAGAAGATTATTACAAATACTTTGAAGAACATCCCGATGCTACTTTACTTAATCCCACTTTTGGCGAACTCAATAAAAACGAATGGGATGTCTTTCATGAAAAACATTTTACACATCATTTAAGTCAATTCGGACTTTTATGATTTTCAAACTGATTCAAAATAGAAGTCTAAAATATTGCTATGATATTAATACGATTTTCAATCAATAATCTCTTTTCTCTCTCACGAATTTTACGGATTTTGTAAATAAAATTTTTGTTACTGATGTCAATTGCTAAATATTCGGCAAAAATAAAATTTCTTCAACCCTATGAATTTATTTTGTTCACGTGTTAAGTATAACCGCTTTCTTATTTATAAAAATGATTGCGCATTTTTAAAGAATTGATAAATCAAATTAAACGGCACCGGAAATGAAAAAGATTGTAACCATTCTTCTATCTCTGTTAATTCTAAGCTTACCAATTCAAGCAATTAAAAAAGATGTTGTTTCAATTATTCCTAAACCAGTAAAACTTGAAATTGGAAGAGGTGAATTCAAATTCAACAATCAAACTAAAATCCGGATAAGTGACCCGTCTGATGAACTTCAGAAACTTGGAGATTTGATAACATCATACGTCTATCAATCAACTGGATTGAAATTATTCGCAATTGCAAAAATGACGCATGATATTCCTCGAAGTCTTTTACTGCTTCAGTTGAAGAAAGATTTTCAATCCAAAGAAGCTTACACGCTTGAAATAAAACCTCACAAGATTACGATCAGCGCCGGAAGCGGTGCCGGTATTTTTTACGCTGTTCAATCTCTACTGCAATTAATGCCGATTAATGCAAATAAAAATAATTTTTCTGTTCCGTGCGTTTTAATAGAAGATTCCCCAAGATTTCAATGGCGTGGAATGCATCTTGATGTTTGCAGGCATTTCTTTCCTGTTGAGTTCATTAAAAAATATATTGATGTTCTTGCCTCGTACAAAATAAATACATTTCATTGGCACTTAACTGAAGACCAGGGCTGGAGAATAGAAATAAAAAAATACCCGAAGCTGACCGAAATCGGTGCATGGAGAAAAGAAGCAGATGGGAAAAATTATGGCGGTTTCTACACACAGGATCAGGTTCGTGAAATTGTTCAATATGCAAAAGACCGTTATATAAATGTTGTTCCCGAAATTGAAATGCCAGGACATTCACTAGCCGCACTGGCTTCTTATCCGGAATTATCATGCACGGGCGGACCATTTGAAGTTGGAAATCTTTGGGGAGTGATTGAAGATGTTTACTGTGCCGGTAATGATAAAGTTTTTAATTTCTTACAAGATGTTTTAGCCGAAGTATTAAATCTTTTCCCGAGCGAATATGTTCATATCGGCGGTGATGAAGTTCCTAAGAACAGATGGATAGTTTGCCCGAAATGCCAAGCACGAATTAAAACGGAAGGGTTAAAAGATGAAGCCGAGCTGCAAAGTTATTTTATTCAAAGAATAGAAAAATTTTTGAATTCAAAAGGAAGAAAGATTATCGGATGGGATGAAATTCTTGAAGGCGGACTTGCACCAAATGCAGCCGTAATGAGCTGGCGCGGAATTGACGGCGGCATTGCTGCAGCAAAAGCAAAACACAATGCAGTGATGAGTCCCGGCACACATTGCTATTTCGATCACTATCAAGGATTGAACGGCGAACCGAAAGCAATTGGGGGATATACAAATTTAGAAAAAGTTTATTTATACGAACCGGTGCCGGATGCTTTAACAACCGACGAAGCAAAATATATCATGGGCGCGCAGGCAAATGTGTGGACTGAATATATCGAAACACCCGATCATGTTGAGTATATGCTGCTTCCAAGAATGCTTGCATTAAGTGAAGTTGTTTGGTCGCCGAAAGAATCAAGAGATTACAAAGATTTCTCGCAAAGAATAGAAAAACATTATGATATACTTGCAAAGAAAAACTATAACTTTCGGGTTCCGCCGCCGATTGATGAAAGCGGAGAATATTTACTGACCGGCAAAAAAACGATTGAGTTGAAAAAGCCGATCAAGAATTCAATAGTCCGTTATACGCTTGATGGAAGCGAACCGACTGAAAAATCTAAGTTGTATTCACATCCATTAAATATTTCCAAAGCATCATTGCTAAATGCTAAGACATTTTTGAAGAACGGAATGACAAGTGTTACAACATCGCTTACAATTAGTCTGATTGATACAACTATGAACGGAATCAACTATAAATACTACGAGGGTGATTGGACCTCCGTTCCAAATTTTAAAACTCTTACTCCGATAAAAAGCGGTAAGCTTTATAAAATTTCTCTCCGTGATATCAAAC
>JACRFC010000193.1 GCA_016234355.1 Ignavibacteriales bacterium | reverse complement strand
TTTGCCTTAATAAATATTTGGTATTAGGTTTACTAATCTCTTGCTTTGTTATGCTTCTGTGTTGTAAATTAAAAAAAGATATTTCACATAACAAAATTAATTAAAAGGAAACATTATGAAATTCACTCGTAAAGAATTTCTGAAAACCGGGGCGCTTATTACCGGCGGAGTTCTGCTTCAAGGGCATAAATTTTTATATCGCGCTCAAGAAAAAGTTTCGGGGTTAAAAACTATTCGTGATAATATCGGGATCTATATTGAGCGGGGGGGAACCATCGGCTGGTATGCATCAAATGATGCGGTTGTTGTAATTGATTCTCAATTTCCCGAAACAGCAAAAAATTTTATGGCTGAGCTTCAAAAGAAAACAGATAAAAGAATCAACCTTTTTTTTAATACACATCATCACAGTGATCATACCGGTGGAAACATTTATATAAAAGATTTTGCCGATAAAATGATAGCTCACGAACAGTGCGTTGAATTTCAGAAAAAAAATTACGGCAGCAATCCTAACGCTCAACAAGTTTACGCAAGCACAACATTTACGGATAAATGGCGGCAAGAGATCGGTAAAGAAACAGTTGTTGCAAAATATTTCGGACCTGCTCATACCAGCGGTGATACCGTAATTCATTTTGAGAAAGCAAATATTGCCCATGTAGGAGATTTGGTTTTCAATAAAACATTTCCATATATAGATGCTAACGGCGGTGGTTCCGTGGCAAGCTGGATAACTGTTTTAGATAAGGTTTCCAATTATTATTCTAAAGATACTTTTTTCATTTTCGGTCATGGCGCCAATAACGATCTTGTTACCGGCTCATTAGATGATGTAAAGGCAATGAATAGTCTCCTTTCTGCTTTGATAGATTTTGTTTCTAAAGAAATGAAGAACGGAAAAAATAAATTGGAAATTTCATTATCTACTGACATCCCCGGAACTATAGGATGGAAAGAGCGAGTTGCGGGAATGTTAAGAATAACTCTCGAAAAAGTTTTTGATGAGCTGAATAAAAATAAACTTTAAGAATAAACCCAATTTCAAATTATGATGTTGCGGCAACAACTGCGCCCGTAGAAGAATCCATCTGAAGAACAATTATTAGGTACCAACCAAGTAAGACTAATATTGACAGCTCTTCAATATTTTTTTTGTGATCCGGAAATTCAACACGTGCTTGTGTCTTGAACCAATCTTTTAATTTTGGTTCTTCAATACCTGAACGGAATACAACAACGGATTCGCCCTCGGAATCTTTGAACTCAAACTTTGTAGCCCAAAAATTTGATGAGTGCCATTGATATTTTTTCCCATTATTAAATTCTAAGATCCCGCTTGATGCCATCAGATTCGGTTTGAACACCGCTATATCATTTTCCTCTCCGGTATTTCTAACTGTAATTCGCGTAGTAAAAAATCCCACTCGTTTGAAAGTCCATTTTCCGTCAAACGTTTCTGCCTCGGCAAGTGATCCAACCGATTTGGGAAATAATAACGTACAGAACAAATCATCTTTAATGCGCAGTTCAAATAATTGTTGTGTGGCTTTTGGCTGAATCCAATTTAAATGTTCGTTTGATATTTCTTTTAATGATTTCATTTTATATCCCTAATAATTTATTCCGCTTTTATTAGTTTCGAAGGAAAGATTATCGTAAACGAAAATCAAAATTCTTCAATGGAATTTAATCGAAATATTTGATTCAAATGGTATTTCATGTGACCCATATAATCATCTATTAAATATTCCAATGTAGCAGGTTCATTTTTAGACAACTCTTTCCATTCAATCTCATCAAAATTGTGATTTGTCGTTGACCTCTTTAATGTTTCATCGGGTATTGACCCGATCAATCGGACTATTTGTAAATTATTCAACTTCCATAAATCAATTAGAAAATTCCATTCTGCGCTCTGATAATTTTGTGCTAAATCGTTCATTGTTAACGACTCCAAATAAATTAATTGTTCTAAGACATTTGTTTTAATGTTTCAAGGAATGATTCCGTAAGCGGAGCTTCGATTGAAATATCTTTTTTGTCCGGAAGCTGAAACTCAAGACGCTTTGCATGAAGCATTATTCGTAAATATTTTTCTTGGATTGTTTTTTCGCCGTAACGCAAATCGCCTACAATCGGGAAACCAATACTATATAGATGAACTCGCAGTTGATGGCGGCGGCCGGTTGATGGATTTAATTCCAACAATGTATAATCGCGCAATCTTTGAACAACATGGAATTTAGTTTCACTCGGCTTTCCTTTCCGGTCATCAATACCCATTCTTCCCGATCCAAACTCGCGAATCGGTTTCTTGATCATGCCGTCATTTTCTTTTATAGTTCCGTGAACTACTGCCGTATAATATTTTATTACTTTTCTCCCGGCGAACTGATCATTCAAGTATTTATGGGCGTCGGAATTTTTTGCGAATAGAATTACACCGTTAACTTCTTTATCCAACCGGTGAACGATAAAAAGTTTTTGTTCATATTTTTTTTCTAAAAGTGAATGAAGAGAGTCTATAGTTGTGTCATTTTCCGTTATTGAAGCAAGTCCTTCCGGTTTGTTAACGGCAATAATATTTTTGTCTTCAAAAAGTATTTCAATTTGATCCGCCGTTAATCGCTTCCTTAATTGTGCGAATTCGTTCTGCTGATGCCGTCATTAATTTAAGATAAAATGTCAAGACAATAAACCGGTTTTGAATCTAAGCTTGATTTAACAAAACCCATCCGCTTCAAATATTGTTCATGTTTCTTGTTGCCGGTATCGCTATAAATCTTTTTTATTTTTTTCTCTTTAAGTATTTCCTGAAACACATATTTGCCGATTTTCAAATCTCTATAGCCTGGAATTGCATAATCCAATTTCATGTAGATGCAGTCATTGTCAAGATATTCCGAACAGACAAGTCCGGCGGGAACAGTGTCTCTTAATACGAACATTACGTGATACTTTTCGTTTGGTTCAAATGTAAAATTCGGAATAAATTTTGTTATTTCCTTTTCATGAAAATTCAAGAAATATCTTAAGTACTCGGAATTCGTTCCCACTTCCAATATGCGGAAGTATTCTTTCTCTCCAAATATTTGAAGCAGATAATAAACATCAACGAGTGTAATAAATCCGTTAAGCAAAAAAACCGGGTATGCTTTAATTATAAATCCGTAACTGGAAAATAACATTGCCCCAAATAGATTTATAGTTCTAAGTTTTACTATTGAGCTCATCATTAAAGAGACGGCGATAATAATTGTTGCCGCGTAACCGAAAAGTACTATCGGCTGTATGCTGTTAAACATTTTTCTCCAATTCAATTTTATTTATAAATCAAAAATGTTGCTTGTCTATTTTACATCTTCAGAAAAAACTGATTTCAATCCATGAGTAACAATATATGGAATTATCGTGTAGTGGGTTTCTCCTTCTGCAATCTCGGATTTCAATTTCATCCCGACGTATCCTCGTGAATTCAAATTACTAATTAATTGCTTCCATGGTTTTTTAAAAGATTCGCCTTCGAGAGAACCAACCGCTGTATAAATAATTGATTCTAATGATTTATGATCTTCTGAAAATTTTTCTTCATCTTTTATTAATAATCCATCATCCCATAATAAAGCCGGACTAATTGCGATATACCTTTTAAATAATCCTGGTTCTTTCAACAACGAATAAAAAACAAAAAGTCCGCCTAATGAATGTCCTTCTAAAGTTCTATC
>JACRFC010000003.1 GCA_016234355.1 Ignavibacteriales bacterium | reverse complement strand
AATTTAATTTTACCGGAGCCGATCAACAGAAAAAAGTTGGAATGCTTTCCGGCGGTGAAAGAAATAGAGTTCATCTTGCAATTGCATTAAAGGAAATTGCAAACGTATTACTTCTCGACGAACCCACAAACGATCTCGATGTAAACACGATGCGTGCGCTGGAAGAAGGTCTTCTCAATTTTGCCGGATGCGCAGTGGTAATCAGTCACGATAGATGGTTCTTAGATAGAATTTGTACTCACATTTTATCTTTCGAAGGTGAAAGTAAAGTTATTTGGTTCGAAGGAAATTTTTCGGATTATCAAGAGAATAGAAGAGAACGTCTTGGTAAGGAAGCTGACGTACCGCATAGAGTGAAGTATAAAAAACTAACAAGATAATTTTTGTTGCTTCAAAAGATTCTACGTGTTAAGTTCCATAAGCATTCACAAACTAAAGGAGTAAGTACATGAAAGCATCAACTGCTATGCGTGTTTGGTTCTTAGTTTTTGCAGTAATTATTTTTGTTGGGATTTATCTAACCGGTTTTTCTAATGTTCACTGGTTTTTATATCTGCCGGTAATTGCGTTAGTATTTGCTTCAATAACCGGTATTTGCCCCAGTTATATCGGTATAAGTAAAATGTTTGGTTCTAAAGAGAAGTAAAATAAATAATTTCTTTGGTGCCTAAGTTTTTTCTTAGGCACTAAGGAACTCAGGCACTCAAATATTTTCCAACACTTTCTGCAATTTAGACGAAACCTCAGCAGCAATTTCTTCAAGAGCCGGATTTTTTACAGCTTGCATAGATTCCATCGGATTAACAAAACTAACTTGAACCTTCCCGCCTTCTTTTTCCTGAACAACAACATTACAGGGCAGTAATACTCCGAGTGTTTCTTCTGCTTGCAGAGCTTTGTAAGCAAACGGCGGATTGCAAGCACCAAGTATTTTGTACTTACGGAAATCAACATCTAATTTTTTCTTCAGAGTTTCTTTTACATCAATTTCAGTTAGAATACCAAAACCTTCCTTTTTTAATTCCTCGGTAACTTTTGCAATTGCTTCATCAAATGAATGTTGAACACTTTTTGAATTGTGATATGACATTTTTCTCTCACTTTTATTAAATAAGATGATGGAAATCAAAAAACGATTCTACAAAAAGAAAATTCTGGCAAGTATTGTTACTGCAATTATTCCTATGATATTTAAGATAAATCCGGCTTTAACCATATCCCAGACTTGCAAACGTTGACTTCCAAAAACAATTGCGTTCGGCGGAGTTCCAACCGGAAGCATAAACGCAAGTGAAACGGAAAACGTTGCGGGAATCATTATGGCAAGCGGATCTATACCAATTTCTATTGATAATGATGCAAGTAATGGAAGAATAATTGCTGTTTGTGCCGTATTAGAAGTTAGTTCACTTGTGAAAACAACTATGGTGGAAATAATTAATATAAGTGCTGTATATGGAATTTCTTTTAATCCTAAAAATCCTTGTCCGATTAATTTTGAGAGTCCGCTTTGAACAAATCCTTCTGCAAGCGCAAATCCGCCGCCGAAAAGAAGAACTATATCCCATGGAATTTTTGGAACATCATGATGATCCAACACGAATTTATATTTGTGTTCTGCTGATCTGCACGGAATTAAAAATAGAATCAATGCCATTGTGACGGCAACTGTGCTGTCATCAATAAAAGATGCTGAAGCAAACAAATTTGACCAGCCGGGAATTTTCAATGTGCCAAGATCAATATCACTTCTAAAAACCCAGAGAAAAGATGTTAACGCAAAAACAACAAGCACAGATTTTTCTTCTGCAGTCATTTTTCCGAGTTTTATTTTTTCTTCTTTCACTATAGTCTTATTCAGTATAAGATTTTTATCTGACTTAAAAATTATTTTTGTGAGAACAAACCATGCAATAATCATCATAACTATCGCAAGAGGAACTCCAAAGACCATCCACTCGCCAAATTTTATCATCGGATTATTAGGAAAGTTGATCTTGTACATTCTAAGAAAAATTAAATTAGGCGGAGTCCCGATCAATGTAGCAATTCCACCAATAGTGCTTGCGTATGCAATTGCTATCATCAATGCTTTTGAAAAATTGGAACTTCTCTCTTTTCCAAATTCTTTTTCAACCTTATAGATTATTGATAACCCGATAGGTAAAACCATTAAGCATGTTGCAGTGTTCGATATCCACATTGAAATGAATCCGGCAGCTGCCATAAATCCTAAAATAATTTTCGATGGACTGCTTCCGAAAAAAAGAATTACACTTAAAGCAATACGCTTGTGCAGATTCCATTTTTCCATTGCAATTGCAATTACAAATCCGCCGACAAATAGAAAAATGGTTGAATTCATAAATTGTGTGGCAGTATCGGAAGAAGAAAGGATTCCTAGCGAAGGGAAAAAAATCAAAGGGACTAAAGAGGTTGCGGCAAGCGGAACTGCTTCGAAGACCCACCATGTAGCCATCAGCGAAGCAACTGCGGCAACCAATTTTGCTTTATAAAATTCTGCTCCGAAATCAACAAAGAACCAAACAATTAGGAAAAGCAATATGCCAAGAAAAAAACCAATGCTTTTAATATAGAATGGATGAAGATTTAATCTTTTTGAGAATTTCATTTCCTCTCAGCAGATTTAAATAATCCGATTAGATCGAACTCCAACTCCTCTTCGCAGTAAAAAGCTTCGCCGTATTCTTTACCTATCTTAAATCCAAAACTAACTGCGCGAGATTCAAGATATTTCAGAAAGATCTGCTGGCTGATAAATGTTTCCGGTTCTTTACTTTCCGAATTGTGAAATTGTGTGTCGTATGCTTTTACTGCTTTCATTTTTGTTTCAAAGTAATTACTAATATCTACAATAAATGTCGGTTTGAACTCGTATGTCTGCATATAATAAAAAAGTTTCTGAGGACGGTACGGCGTTTGAATTCTTTCACTGTCTTCGGTATTTATTTTAGCCAGTCCGGAAAAGAACATAGCTTCTTTAACCAACTGAGAAGTACCGATGTGATCGGGATGTCTATCGTTAAAGTACGGGGCAAAAATAATTTGCGGATGATATTTCCGGATGCGAGAGATAATTTTTTTTAAGTATTCATCATTGAATTTCAAACTTCCGTCCTTCAACTCAAGATTTTCTCTTACTACAATCCTTAAAATATCACCGGCGTTCTGTGCTTCCTTTTTTCTTATTTCTGCTGAGCCGCGTGTACCTAATTCCCCTTTACTTAGATCTATAATACCGACCTTCAAACCGGCGGACGTTAATTTAGCAATAGTTCCGCCCATAGAAAGTTCTGCATCATCGGGATGAGCGGCAAAAATCAAAACATCAAGAATCATAATACCCTCAAGAAGTGATTCAATTATTCTATTTCAATATGAAGAATAATTTTTTGAAAGTAAAATACTAATCAATAGTTTGAAAATAATTATATTCGCCATTGTAAATTCGATCTTAACTATATGAATTCAAAATACGAAGCAGTAATTGGTCTTGAAGTTCATGCTCAACTTTTAACAGACACAAAAATTTTTTGCGGATGTTCCTCCAAATTTGGTGTTCCGCCAAATACTAATATCTGTCCGGTTTGTCTTGGTCATCCCGGCGTACTTCCTGTAATGAACAAAAAAGTTGTTGAGTTTACCGTACTTATGGGACTTGCCACCGATTGCGTGATAAATGAACGATCTATTTTTGCACGTAAAAATTATTTCTATCCCGATCTTCCTAAAGGTTACCAAATTTCGCAATATGAAAAACCGATTTGCGAACACGGGAATATTTCTATTGAGTTGAAGGACGGTTCGAAGAAAAATATTTGTATAACAAGAATCCACATGGAAGAAGATGCCGGTAAATCAATTCACGATCAAGGCGATTCCACACTAATTGATGTAAACAGGTGCGGTACACCGTTAATGGAAATTGTAAGCGAGCCTGATATGCGCACCGCCGAAGAAGCTTATCTCTATTTAGCAAAACTAAAACAAATTGTAACGTATCTTGGAATTTGCGACGGCAATATGGAAGAAGGATCTCTTAGATGTGACGCTAATGTTTCTGTCCGTTTGAAAGGTGAAGAAAGATTTGGAACTAAGGCTGAAGTAAAAAATATGAATTCATTTCGTAATGTTGAGAAAGCAATTGAGTACGAGATCGAAAGACAAATTAATATTCTCGAAGACGGCGGGAAAATTATCCAGCAGACACTTCTTTGGGATGCAGATGCAAATCTTGTTAAACCGATGCGAAGTAAAGAAGAAGCTCACGATTACCGCTACTTTCCCGATCCCGATCTCATGCCGGTTGTTGTTCCTGCAGATTGGAAAAATGAAATTGAATCATCTATGCCTGAACTTCCCGAAAGAAGAAGAGACCGTTTTATTTCTCAATTCTCATTACCGAAATATGATGCGGAGATTTTAACTTCATCACGCGAGCTTGCCGATTATTATGAAAACATTTTAAAGGAAACAAATGATTATAAATCTGCAAGCAACTGGGTAATGACCGAAGTTTTGAAAGTTATTAATGACGAAAAGATTTCAATAAAAGAATTTCCTGTAACACCGGAGAAACTCGGTAATTTGATAAAGTTAATAAATGAGAATGTCATCAACGGAAAAATTGCAAAAGAAATTTTTCCGGAGATGCTTAGGACAAATAAAGATCCCAATGAAATAGTAAAAGAGAAAAACTTAGTTCAGATAAGCGATACAAAAGAAATTGAAACTGCAATTGATAAAATTCTCTCAGTGAATGAATCTCAAGTGAAAGAATACTTAAGCGGCAAGGATAAAGTGTTTGGATTTTTTATCGGACAAATTATGAAAGAGACGAAAGGCAAAGCAAATCCAACGATTGTGAACGAGTTGTTGAAAAGCAAATTGGAAAGTTTTAGAAAATAACCTTGATAAAAAGACTGTCTCACATAATAATATTAGTCGTTTGAGACAGTCTCTTCAATGATCAAATCTTTTTAATCAAATCAGCCATTTCAATTGCACTGAGTGCCGCATCCCAACCTTTGTTACCGCTTTTAGTACCCGCACGTTCTAATGCTTGTTCAATTGAATCGGAAGTGATGATTCCGAAAATTACAGGCACGCCGCTATCCATTGAAACACTCGCAATTCCTTTTGATACTTCAGCCGCGATGTAATCAAAATGCGGAGTTGCACCGCGAATGACTGCACCAAGACAAATTACAGCATCAAACTTTTTCGATTCTGCCATTTTCTTTGCAGTCATTGGAATTTCAAATGAGCCGGGAACGAATGCAACAGTGATTTCATCTTCGTTCGCACCATGACGTGCCAGACAATCAAACGCACCGGAGAGTAAACTCTTCGAGATCATTTCATTGAATCTGGATACAACAATTCCAAATTTTTTACCTTCTGCCTTTAACTGACCTTCAATCATTTTTGCCATATATACTCCATTAATTAATAATTTTTTGGGGGAGGGATGAAGCTCAATAGATGTCCGAGTTTTTCATGCTTCGTCTTTAAATACTTTTCATTGTTTTCGTTCGGTTTTATTTCAATCGGGACACGCTCAACAATTTCAAGATCATATCCTCTAAGACCAATGATTTTTTTTGGATTGTTAGTCATCAACCGAATCTTTTTCAGACCGAGATCTTTAAGAATTTGGGCACCGATTCCGTAATCTCTTAAATCGGCTTTGAACCCAAGTATCTCATTAGCTTCAACGGTATCGCTGCCGTCTTCTTGAAGTCCGTAAGCTAAAAGTTTGTTTACCAAACCAATGCCTCTTCCTTCCTGCCTCATATAAAGAAGAACGCCTCTGCCTTCTTTTTCAATCATTGAAAGCGCGGTTGTAAGTTGGTCACCGCAATCGCAGCGCATAGAACCAAACACATCGCCGGTTAAACATTCCGAATGCACGCGGACAAGGACCGGTTCAGCACTATCAATTTTTCCTTTTACAATTGCAATTGGATTATCTGTAGGGTCGAGAAGATTTTCGTAGAGATGCAATTTAAAATTCCCTAACCTTGACGGCATATCAACAACAACGCGGCATTTAACAAGTTTTTCTTGTTTTCTGCGGTACTCAATTAAATCTGCAATCGTAATAATTTTAAGATTATGTTTACTGGCAAATTCTATTAAGCGCGGCGTGCGCGCCATCGAACCGTCTTCATCCATAATTTCACAAAGCGCTCCTGCCGGATAAAGCCCGGCAAGCCGCGCAAGGTCTACTGCAGCTTCTGTGTGTCCGGCGCGCGTTAAGACGCCGCCATTTTTAGCTATCAACGGAAAGATGTGTCCGGGTCTGGCAAAATCGTTCGGCTTTGCCTTTTGATTGACAACTGCGCAGATTGTTACAGCTCTATCGTGCGCAGAAATTCCTGTTGATGTGCCAGAGAAATAATCAATCGAGACAGTAAATGGCGTTTGATGAAGAGCTGTATTTTCTTCAACCATTAATTCCAGATTCAAATCTTTTGCCCGCTGTTCTGTAACTGCAACGCACAGGATTCCCCGCGCTTCGCGAGTTATAAAATTCACGTCGGCAGGTTTAACAAGTTCAGCCGGCATAATTAAATCACCCTCGTTCTCACGATCGGCATCGTCAATCACAACTACCATTTTCCCTTTTCGGAAATCTTCGACTGCTTCTTCGATAGTATTCATACTTAAATTAAATAATTCATTCGCCATTTTAATATCCTAAATTTTTGAACCACCCGTCTGTAAACCGATCATCTTGTTTCTGCGTTCCAAGTAAAATCTTTTCAACATACTTTGCAAAGATATCGGTTTCGATGTTTACACGGTCTCCTATTTTTCTAAATCTAAGATTGGTTTTACTCCATGTATGAGGAATGATTGAAATACCAATCTTAGTTCCGGCTACTTTTGCAACGGTCAAACTTATGCCATCAACCGCTATTGATCCTTCATTAATAACATATTTGATTAACTTTTCAGGCAAATTAATTTCAAGGAAAAAATTTTCTCCAAGTTTTGTCAATTGCGTTATCGAACCAATTCCGTTTACGTGGCCTTGAACTAAATGTCCGCCAAGACGATCGGCAAGATGCAGCGCTCTTTCGAGATTCAATTCATCATTTTGCAGGATGTTCGACAATGTAGTTTTGTTGAGTGTTTCGCCAACAGCATCGCACCAGAATGAGTTGCCGTTAAGCCGCGTTATGGTCAAACATACTCCGTTAACGGAAACGGAATCGTCAACTTTTAAATCGTCAAAAATTTTGGGGGTCGAAATTTTAAGCCGCTTTCCGCTTGCAATTTTTTCAATAAGAAGCAGTTTTCCGGTTTCTTCTATTAATCCTGTAAACATATTATAAAAATATAAACTCAATTTGTCTTTTCATACTAATCAATTTTTCTATAGACTATTTTTTCATCCGTCCCGAGCTGTTCAATTGATATTAGTTTAAGTTGTTCCAGCGGAATAGTATCGAAAACTTTTATTCCTTCTCCAATTTTTATAGGTGCTTCGAGAATGATCAACTCATCAAAAAGTTTCTTCTCTATAAACCCGGAAAAGATTTGTGCGCCGCCTTCAACAAAAACCGAATTAATTTTATTTTTATGAAGAGCTGTCAAAATAAATTGCAACTCCAATCGCATTTCTAAATCCGAATCCATTTCAAAAACCCTAATGCCCTTT
>JACRFC010000192.1 GCA_016234355.1 Ignavibacteriales bacterium | reverse complement strand
CCAAGATCTGATGCAAGAATAGCTTTATCAATTGCCTGCACCATTGATTTATCCCATGGAGTAATTGAAATTGTGTGTGCATCAAGTACAGAGACATTCCCGACTTGATTTAGCGGGCTCATAGTTCCATAATAATCTACTTTTATCCCGTCGAGTAGTGCAGTTGTAGCTTTGCCTGTTCTAATTTTTACAATCTCGGCTCTGAATGCTTCAACACTTTTATCCATTCGATGACGGGCATCTTTTATTTGTGGATGGTTTAACATAGGACCTCACAAAATTTTAGTTCTTAATAGTTTGCGTCAAATTTCTAACCGATGTTCCAACATTTTCGCCGGTAATAACTTTAAGAAGATTATCGGGCTTATCCATATTAAATATTATTATAGGTAAATTATTTTCTTTGCATAAACTGATTGCAGTTAAATCCATAACACGAAGATTTTTTTGCATAACATCAATGTAAGAGATTTCTTCAAAGCGAAACGCATCCGGATTTTTTTCCGGATCAGAATCGAATACACCATCAACACGCGTTCCTTTAAATATTGCATCGGCTTCAATCTCAACAGCTCTTAATGAAGCAGCAGTATCGGTACTGAAATATGGATGACCTGTTCCCGCTCCAAAGATTACTACTCTTCCCTTTTCAAGATGCCTAATAGCTCTTCGACGAATATATGGTTCAGCAATTGCTTCCATATTTATTGCAGTCATCAAACGTGTATACATACCTTTATTTTCACAAGCATTTTGCAAAGCAAGTGAATTGATCATCGTTGCAAGCATTCCCATCTGATCACCTGTTACACGGTCAATACCCTGTCCATTAGCGTTAAGACCGCGATAAATATTTCCGCCTCCGATTACAATTCCTACTTGAACCCCAAGCGAATGAATTTTTTTTATTTCATCAGAAAAGAAATTCAAAATCTTAGGTTCGATTCCAAATTCATTTTCACCGGCTAATGATTCACCGCTGAGTTTAAGTAATATTCTTTTGTATTTAAGTTTAGTAGTCATAAATCGTTTCCAATATAAAAAAAAAGGTCTTATTTAGAAATAAGACCTTTTTTCGAATTACTTTTTCTCATCGCTGAGGTGAAATCTTCTGAATTTAATCAGTTTCACTTGCGCTGAGTTTGCTTTATTAAACTCTTCAATTAATCCGCCGATCTTTTTTGTATTGTCTTTTACAAATGCTTGTTCGAAAAGACAATTTTCTTCGTAGAACTTATTTAGTTTACCGAGAGCAATTTTTTCAAGAATCTGCTCCGGTTTGCCTTCTTTACGTGCAAGCTCTTTGTAAATCTCAACTTCTTTTTCAATTAGAGTTTTATCAACTTCATCGCGATATATTGATAATGGCCGCATCGCGGCAACTTGCATGGCAATGTCTTTTAAGACAGGTTCAAATACATTTGTTTTATCAGAAGGAACATTCTCGGCTTCAATAAGAACACCAAGTTTGGAACCAGCATGGACATAATCTACAATTTCACCATTAACAGTATTATCAACTGCAAAACGTGATACTTCAATTTTCTCTCCGATCTTACCGATGATCGCATTTAATTCATCAACAACTTTCTTTCCGTCTTTCGTAATTTCTATAAGTGATGGTACATCCGCAGGTTTATTGTTAATAACAACATCCATAACAAAGTTTGTAAAATTCACAAAATCATCACTCTTAGCAACGAAATCAGTTTCGCAATTCACTTCTAAAATTGCCCCGGTTTTTCCATTATTGAAAACACGTGTTAAAACTATCCCTTCATTTGCAGTTCTTTCAGCACGCTTTGCTGCAACAGATGCCCCTTTCTTTCTTAATAGTTCTACTGCTTTTTCAAAGTCACCATTAGCTTCTTCAAGAGCATTCTTGCAGTCCATCATCCCTGCGCCGGTTTTTTCTCTTAATTCTTTTACCTGATTTGCACTAACTGCCATAATTTATTTACCTCAATAATTTTCTGAAATCCTTATAAACATTTATACAGCTTAACTGTTTATATTATTCTGCTTTTGCTTCGCTGCTTTCTTCTTTTTTCTCAACAGGTTTTGCTTCCGGTTTAACTTCTTTCTTCTCAACATGTCTGTCATCTCTTCTTTGAGCCGGTCTATTTTGTCTGTTGTCTCTTCTATCTCTGTGTTGCGGTCTCTTATCATCTTTCGAATCAATTCTAACTCTTCTTACTTTACCTTTTGTGTCTTTCTTTTCAACTTCTTGTTCTTCTTTATTTTCTTTTTTACTTTCTCTTTCAGCAGCTTCATGTGCTCTTAATTCTTTTGATTTAGCATTTCCTTCAATAACTGCATCTGCAATTACCCGTGTAATTACTTCGACCGCACGTGATGCATCGTCGTTAGCCGGAATGATATAATCGATAGGAGCTGGATCGCAGTTTGTATCTACGATTGCAAAGAGAGGAATATTCAATCGTAAAGCTTCATTAACTGCAATTGATTCTTTCTTAATATCAACTATGAATAAAGCTCCGGGCATTTTTGCAAGTGTTTCAACACCATCAAGAACTTTTCTTAGTTTATCCTTTTCTCTTGTTAGAACGAGTCGTTCCTTCTTTGTTATCTTTTCAAAAGTACCGTCGCTCTCCATCTTTTCGATGTTTTGCAATCGTTTAATACTTTTACGAATTGTTTGAAAGTTAGTAAGCATTCCGCCAAGCCACCTTTCGCTTACCCAATTGCTGTCCGAACGTTTTGCTTCTGCTGCAACTGTTCCTTTAGCTTGTTTTTTTGTACCTACAAAAAGAACGCGTTTACCCTGAGATACAATTTCGGTCATAGCTTGAGCAGCTACTTCGATTGCCTCTTGGGTTTTCTTCAAATCAATTATATGAATACCATTCTTTTCCATAAAGATGTATGGTTTCATTTTAGGATTCCAACGGCGTGTTAGGTGACCAAAATGTGCACCTGATTCAATGAGTTCTGTGAGTTGTACTCTAGACATGATTTCTCCTGTTTTTTCCCGATTGGATCGGGACTTCTACCCTCTTCATCTTTGCCATCCACCCCGAAACATCTTAAGATATTTAGGGGCACAGGGGGCAAATCCGAGAGTATGAATAATGTTAATTAAATAATTATCTCTTAGAGAATTGGAATCTTTTACGTGCTTTCTTTTGACCGTACTTTTTACGTTCAACCATTCTTGGATCTCTTTTCAAAAGACCTTCTGCTTTTAACGGAACTCTAAAATCTCCGTTAATTTCTTCTAATGCTCTTGAAATACCAAGACGAATTGCATCTGATTGACCGGAAATACCGCCGCCGTTCACATTTGCAAAAACATCATATTTACCGAGAGTTTCTGTTGCAGCAAAAGGAAGCATTAAATTATCACTATGATCTTTACGTGAAAAAAACTTTTCAAATTCTTTGTCATTAACGGTGATCTTACCGGAACCATTTCTTAAATAAACTCTGGCTACGGCATTTTTTCTTCTTCCAACAAAAATTTTATCTGTCATCAACTCTCTCCATTAAAGACTTATTACTTCTGGTTTTTGAGCGCTATGCGGATGAGCATCACCGGCATACACTTTTAATTTCTTTATTAACTTTCTACCGAGTTTTGTTTTGGGCAGCATACCTTTAACTGCAGTCTCAAAAGCGAATTCCGGTTTCTTTTCCATCACTTCCGAAAAACTTCTTACTCTTGTACCACCCGGATACATTGAGTGTGAAAAATAAGTTTTTTGAGTTTCTCTCTTACCGGTCATTCTAATTTTATCGGCGTTAATAACGACTACAAAATCACCGGTATCCATATTAGGTGTAAATACCGGTTTATTTTTTCCGCGAATTACTCTGGCAACTTTGGCTGCTAAACGTCCTAAAGTTTGATCTTTAGCATCAACCAAATACCATTTCTGATTGGCATCTTCCGGTTTGATAAATCTTGTAATTCTTTCCTGCTTCAAAACTGCCTCCAAAAGCAAAATTCTATTTTTCAAAGGGTGTAAATATATTTCTATGGGGTTAGAATGTCAAGAAATGCCAATTTTAAAATTTTAGTTAAAATATATAGTCCAGATTACAAATTGATGAAATTACTTAATTCACCTTACGCACGAAAGTTTTTCAGTTATCATTTCTTTGCGACCTTCGCGTTAACTTGGCGGTCTTTGCGTGAAATTTGTTCTTTTTTTCCACGCAAAGCACGCTAAGGAGAAACGCCAAGTGCGCCAAGTCTAT